>NZ_CP156084.1:2836018-3140524 GCF_040687965.1 Methylocystis echinoides | reverse complement strand
CGGCGCCTTCGCCAAAGGCGACATCCTGCAGGTGCTGCTGTTTTCGCTGCTGTTCGGCTTCGCTTTGCTTTCGCTCGGCGAGAAGGGCCGGCCGATCCGGCAATGGGTGGACGACGCCGGCCACGCCATGTTCGCCTTGATCGGCATCGTGATGAAGGCCGCGCCGATCGGCGCTTTTGGAGCGATGGCCTATACAGTGGGGAAATATGGCTCCGCGGCTTTGCTCTCGCTCGGCGGGCTCATCGGCGCCTTTTACCTCACCTCGGCGCTCTTTGTCGTTTTCGTGCTCGGCGCCATCGCGGCGGCGACGGGCTTCAGCATTTTCCGGTATCTCGCTTATTTGAAGGACGAGTTGCTGATCGTGCTCGGAACCTCCTCGTCCGAAAGCGCCTTACCCGCGCTCATGGAAAAGCTCCAAAAGCTCGGCTGCTCGAAACCCGTTGTCGGGCTCGTGGTGCCGACCGGCTATTCCTTCAATCTCGACGGCACCAACATCTACATGACCCTCACGACGCTCTTCATCGCCCGCGCCATGGGCTCGGAGCTGGACTACGCCCATCAGGCGACGATCCTCGTCGTGGCGATGCTGACGTCGAAAGGCGCGAGCGGCGTCTCCGGCGCGGGGTTCATCACCTTGGCGGCGACGCTCACGGCGGTCGACCCCGCGCTCGCGCCCGGCATGTCCTTCGTGCTCGGCATCGACAAATTCATGAGCGAGTGCCGGGCGCTGACCAACTTCATCGGCAATGGCGTCGCCACCATCGTCGTCTCCGCCTGGGAGGGCGAGCTCGACAGGGATAAGCTCAGAGCCGGTCTCTCCGGTCCTGCGACGCAGGCGACCGCGCCAGTCGAAAGCGCGGCGCCGGCCGACTGAGGCGACCGGCGCCGCGTCCGCCTCCAACTCAACGGCAGACCCACACCCAGCGCCCGTAATGATTATGCCAGCAGACGCTATGCCTGTGCTGCCCGGGCGTGCTCCAATCCCGGTGCATGTGTCTGCCATGACCTCCCGGGGTCATCCCGTGGGTTTGCGCGTCATCTCCGCCTCGCGCCGCCGCCGGCAGCAGGAACGCCAGGACCGCTGCAGGAACGAGAAGAGCCTTGAGCATTTGCTTCCTCCTTCGGAAAACCGGGAGGATGGAACTCGCCGATATAAAAAGCAATAAAAACAGCAATATAGCGCTTAGCTTGTGGCGGCTGGCGCGCGCTAGAGCGACGCTCGGGCGGACCCTGAGAACGCGCCAAGCCCAGCGCCTGGGAGGCCGGATGCGGACGGCTTCGCCGTTTTCGTCGGCGTGCTTTTGCGCCTCGCCGGAAGCTTTGTTAGTTTCAAAAAAAATCGAGCTCACGAAAGCGTTTGCGAATGGCTCTCCATCTGCGGAAGAAACGCGGGAAGCGGCGCCCCGCCCTCAAACGAACATACACGGGGAGACGCATCATGGAGGAGAGCCTGACCAGCCAATGGACGCCGGCGGCCTATCGAGCGCGGGAAGAGCAGCGGCGGCGCGCCGAAGCGAACGAGCGCTCGGAAGAGCGGAGCGACGCCGAAATTCTTATCAGCGACTGGACGCTCCCCGCCTATCAGGCGCGCGAATCGCAACGGCGCAGAGAGGAGCGTCCCGCGCCCCCTGCCCCTAGGCAAAACGCCATTATGGAAAGCGAATGGACGCCCGCCGCCTACAAGAGACGGGAAGAGCGCCGCCGCCTTCTGGAAAGACCGATCGTCCCGGCGACGCACGCCCGCTCCCATGGGCTTAGCGATTGGACGCTGAGCGCCTATCAGGCGCGGGAGGCCGAACGGCGCAGGCAGGAGCGGTTGGAGGCTGCGAGCTCCGCCGCGCGGTCAGCGCCGGAGTTCGTGGAAGCGACGGCGCAGCCGATCCTCGTCAGCGACTGGACGCTCGACGCCTTCAGATTGCGGGAAGAGAAACGCCGGTCGACCGAGCCCGCGCTGGCGCCGACCCCGCCGCCCGTCCCCATCGCCCATGACGCGGGAGCAAAGCCTGTCCTCCCGGCCCAGCCCGCGCCGGCGCCGCTTGTCCAGGCGCCGGAGATCCGGCTCGATATCAGGCCCTCGCGGGACGTGGCGACCGGCGTCGGGACGCCTCGCCGAAAGGCGTTCCCGGTGCGACGTATCGCCATCGGGATTGGCGCGCTCTGCACGATTCAGGCAGGGGTCTTCCTGTTGCGCGCGCCCTCGCCGCCGAGCCCGCCCGCGAGATCTTTGGCGCACAAGCCGGACGCCCTGCACAAACCATCCTCGGCCGCGCCCGTCGAGCAGGCCTCGCAACCCGCCGCGCCGCCCGCTGCGCCCGCTACGCCGCAACCGATGTCGACGGAGCCGGCAGGCGCGACGCCTGTCCCGGTCAAGCCGCCGGCGTCGCCGGCTTCAGCCGAAAGCCAGCCGGCTCCCGCCCCGGTCCCGGCCGCGGCGACGGCGCCGCCGCAAGCCCCAGTCGCGTCGCCAGCGCCCGCCGCGGCCTCGAAGAAGCTCGAGACGGAGCCGCAACGATCGCCGGCTGTGTCGGGCAGGACCACCCCGCCACAGGCGGAAACGCCGCGGCTGGCGCCGGCGAAGCCAAAAGCGGCCGCCGCCGAAAAGAAGCCGAAGCCCGGGGCGAGAAGCGAGCCGCGTCCGGCGCCCGGCCTGCTCGACCGTTTCGTGACCGCGGTCAAGCGATGGGGCCAAGGCCTGACGCGTTGACGGGCGCGGGCGACGCGGCCCTCACGAACCGCGCGCCTTGAACCCGACCAGTCAGCGCAGGCACTGGCCCCGCTCGGCCCATGCGGCTTCCTGCGCATCCGAAGGGGCAGCGGCCTGCGCGTCGCATGCCTTGAAGACTCTCGCGCGTTCGCCCATGGAGACGCCTGCCGGGAACTGCTCCAGCGAAACATAAAAGCCGGGCTCGAGACTGGCCCCGACCGTCGCTTGCGCGCTCCTGATTTGCGGCGTGGCGGCGGACGCCTGTGGCGACGGCAGGTGATACCATCGCGCAGCGGTCGTCAGATTGCAGTCGCTTTTCGGCATGCTCTTGGGGCAAACCAAAATCCAGGTCTGCTGCCCGCCGCGCGCCGCCGCGGCCCCCGTGGTCATCGCCAGCAGCGCAGCGGCGAGAATGAGTTTCTTCATGAATCAGTTCGCTCCGTTTTTCCCGCTGGCAGTTTAAGCAACCAGAAACGGGCCACAAAGTGGAGCGCGGCCCGCGGCGGATGGCCGCGCGCGGATTTGTCGGGTTGAAAGGGCTGGGGCGCCTCACCATTCTCCCCGCGCATGATCATTCGCCCCGCCATCGCCAACGCCGTCATCGCCTCGGTGCTCTTCGCAGCCATCGCCGGCGCCGCCGTATTTTTCGTCAGCTGAGCGCGCTTGGCGCGTCACCTTCCACTGAGCTCCCCGGCCCTGTCATCGCAATGCTTCAGTTCGGCTGAGCTCGCCGACCAGTAGGAGAGCTCGCAAAGAGCCTGATACCGGCTGCCGACGTAAAGCGACCAGACTCCAAAGCCGACCATCAAAACGCCGGCGGCGAGAAGCAGCGTTATCTTCATCATGTCCTCGCGATTGAACGACTGACAGCGGCGCTAGCTCTAGAGGGGCGCCCTCGCCAAGCCGGAAAAGCGGACAGACTCCGGCGGTTGCCGACTTCGGGGGCGCGCACTATCCTCCCCGGGCTTCAAACGGCTTCCATTCCGCAAACAAAGCTTCCGAGGATCTCAACGATGTCCAACCCCCCCGATACGGCCGGCGAACCGACCGACCCGCACGCGGAAAAGCCGCATCAGGAGTCGTCCTGGGTGACCGCGCTCGAAGAAGGCATCGAGGAAATCAAGACCCAGCCGGCGGAGGTGCTTTTTCTCGACGTCCTGAAGATTGATCTTCCCTACATCATCATGCTGTCCATGGCGTTGTTCGGCATCGGGCTCGTCACCTTCACGGGCCAGCCGATCGGCATGTACTGGGAATTGCTCACACTCGTCTATTGCGTTTTGTGCATCTACGTCGGCTGGCGCCATGCGCCGACTCGCCCCGAACGCGTGAAGCTCGTCTGGACTCAGGTGCTGCATTGGGCGGCCTTCCTCGCCGCCATGTGGCTCATCTACACGCCGACCATGCGGGCGCTGGTGGATGTGAACGCCACGGGCCTCAATCTCATGGTGCTGCTGGCGCTCGGCACCTTCGTCGCCGGCGTGCACGCGGAGGCGTGGCAAATCTGCGTCGTGGGCCTGATCCTGGCGCTCTTTGTGCCCGCGATCGCCATCGTGCAACGCTCGTCGCTTTTCATCATTGTCGCGCTGCTCGGCGTGATCTTCATCGGCGTGAGCCTCTATATGACCTTCCACACGCATCGGCGTGAATTGAACGAACAAGAAACGGTCTAAGCGATCAAGAAACAATAGCGCGCCGAGTCGCCTTTGGATTCGGCGCGCTTTTTTTTAAACTCAGCTCGTCGGCGTTTGGGCCGCGAGCGCCGCGCGAATGGCTTCGTCCTTGGATTTGTCGAAGGAGGTGCGCAGAACCGTGCCGCCGACGCCGCGCAGGCCTTCGAGCACCTTGTCTGTCGTCATCTTGCGCACGAGCACGAAGAGCGCGGCGCCGCCCGGCGGCACGGCTTCGGCGACGTCCTTCATGAATTTGTCGTCGATGCCGAAATCTGTCAGCGCACCGGAGACGGCCCCCGAGGCCGCGCCCAGCGCCGCGCCTGCGAGCGGCATCATGAAGATCAGGCCGATCAAAGCGCCCCAGAACATGCCGGAGACGCCGCCGATGGCGGTCGTATTGAAGAGCTGATTGAGCTTGATGTGACCCTCGGGGTCTTTGACCGCGACCACCGCGTCGCCCAGTTCGATCAAATATTCCTTCTGCATCTGAAACAGTTTCTGCCGCACTTCCTCGGCCTTTTGCTCCGAGGAAAAGGCGATGACGAGAAGATCATTCATGGAAGCTCTCCGGATAGGCGCTCGATCATGGGCTCGCGCGCTAAAGAAACGATCTAGTCGCCTGGAGGGAAATTGCAATCAGAAGAGCGAAAGCGCGACGCTTGAAAAAGCTTACCCGCGCGGCGCCGCATCTGCGGCATCGGCGGGTAGGACAGTCCGGCTGGGAGTCCGGGCGTGTCTTTAGAAGCTTCTGTCTCGCGCCCTCGTGCGCTGCTTCACCGGGACGGGGACCCGGCGCGGCGCAGCCAACCAAAAGGCAAGGGGCGAAAATAAGGACGCAACGATCAGAATAGTTGCGATCATCTGTTTGCCTCCCACTCTCTTTGGGGACCGCCCGCGCCCGAAGACGCGAGCGGATTGCTTGTCCGATTACTCGGTCAGAAGGGCGACGCCTTCCTTGCCGAGCAGCGCATGAACGCGCATCAGGATCTGCAGCACGACGCCGAAGACGCCGAGAGCCATCCAGCCGAAGAACACGAAGCCCCAGTGCAGCGGAGCGACGAACAGCTCTTCCATGAACCAGAAGGTGTGGCCCCACTCGTTCAGGCCAACGTTCGGGATGATCATGAACGGGCCGATGGCGACGATCAGGAACGCCAGCGAGTAGCCATGAGCAAAATACGGAATGCGGGTCTTCGCATAGAAGAACGCGCCAACCGCGATCACCGAATAGATCGGATAGCTCATGTAGAACTCGATGATGTGCGACGGCGTGAAGTCCGTGTCGCGAATCACCGTCATGTGCCAGGTGCCGTCCTGCTCCGTGAAGAACGACGCGCCCCAGTAAATGGCGATGCCGTAAACGACAAGCCACTGAACCAGAACCACCAGGCGGCGCATCTCTTCGCGCGGCGTCACCGCGTCGACGTTGCGGTCGCGGGTCTTCCAGAGATAGCCCGCAAGGCCCAGACCAGAGACCAGCTCCAGCGGGATCTCGGTCCAAAGGATCGACATCCAGTAGGTCTGGAACTCCGGCGCGAACGAATCCAGGCCAGCGCGCCAGCCGTAGACCTGCTCGTAAATGCGCACGATCAGATAGAAGATGTTGAGGACCGCAAGGCCGATCCACATTCCGCGAAGATCGACTATTTGTACCTCAGCAGCTGCGCCAGCAGCTGCGCTCGTCGTCGAAGCCATGTTCCAAATTCCTCCTATTGGAAGCTCTCGAGGCTATTCCCTCGAAGCTGGCTCATCTTGCTTTCTGCTGTGCAGGACAACAGTGACTTTGTCGCCAATCTTATGCCAAAAACCGCCATGCCCTGGCCGCCGCAATCGATTGATTTTGCGACGCAACATCAACCCGGGCTCGGGGGTGAGACAGTTGAATGCAAATAAAAAAGGCCCGGCGTGAACCGGGCCTTTTCGGTTAGCGGCGCGCCGCTTTAGACGGGCTGGGGCGCGACCCCGTCGCCGACATCGGGCTCTGGCTTGTGTCCGGTGGTCGGCACCGCGGAGCCGCGCGGCGGCTGCGGGGTCGTGGCGCTGGTGTCCTCGCGCACGGGGCGCTTGCCCTGCAGCAGCCCGCGCATCTCCTCGCCGGTCAGGGTCTCGAACTCCAGCAGGCCATTGGCCAGCGTGTCGAGCTGCGCCCGCTTCTCGGTCAGGATTTGCCTGGCCTTGTCATAGGCCTCCTGAACCAGACGCCGCACCTCCGCGTCGATCGTCTGCTGCGTCGCCTCCGAGAGGGTCTGCTGGCGGCCGAGCGAATAGCCGAGGAACTGCTCCTGCTGCGGTTCGGCGTAGGCCACGGTCCCGAGCTTGTCCGAGAAGCCAAGCTGCGTGATCATCGCCCGCGCCACCCGCGTGCACTGCTGGATGTCGGAGGCCGCCCCAGACGTCACCTTGTCGTGGCCGAAGATCAGCTCCTCCGCCACGCGGCCGCCCATGGCGATCGCCAGCATCGCGGTGAGCTGCTCATAGGTCTGCGACACCTGATCGCGCTCCGGAAGGCCCTGCACCATGCCCAGCGCGCGGCCGCGCGGGATGATCGTCGCCTTGTGGATCGGCATCGCCCCCGGCACGGTGAGCTGCACCAGCGCGTGCCCGCCCTCGTGATAGGCCGTGAGCTTCTTCTCCTCCTCGGTCATGCTGAGCGTGCGGCGTTCCGCGCCCATCATGATCTTGTCGCGGGCGTCCTCGAACTCCTGGTTCGTCACGATCCGCTTCGAGCGCCGCGCCGCCAGCAGCGCCGCCTCGTTGACGAGGTTCATCAGATCCGCGCCCGAGAAGCCCGGCGTGCCGCGCGCCACGACCTTCAAGTCCACGTCCGGCGCCAGCGGCACCTTGCGGGCGTGCACCTTCAGGATCTTCTCGCGGCCGATGAAGTCCGGGTTCGGCACCTGGATCTGGCGGTCGAAGCGGCCCGGCCGCATCAGCGCCGGATCGAGCACGTCCGGACGGTTGGTCGCGGCGATGAGGATGATGCCTTCATTCGCCTCGAAGCCGTCCATCTCGACGAGCAGCTGGTTCAAGGTCTGCTCGCGCTCGTCGTTGCCGCCGCCGAGACCGGCGCCGCGGTGACGGCCCACCGCGTCGATCTCGTCGACGAAGATGATGCAGGGCGCGTTCTTCTTGGCCTGGTCGAACATGTCGCGCACGCGGCTCGCGCCGACGCCCACGAACATTTCCACGAAGTCCGAACCCGAGATCGAGAAGAACGGCACGCCCGCTTCGCCGGCGATGGCGCGCGCCAGCAGCGTCTTACCCGTGCCGGGCGGGCCGACCAGCAGCACGCCGCGCGGAATCCGACCGCCCAAACGCTGGAACTTGCCCGGATCGCGCAAAAACTCCACGATCTCCTGCAAATCCTCCTTCGCCTCGTCAACCCCCGCAACGTCCTCGAAGGTGACCTTCCCCGCCATTTCGGTGAGAAGCTTCGCCTTCGACTTGCCAAAGCCCATGGCGCGGCCGCCGGCCCCGCCCTGCATTTGACGCGCCATATAGATCCAGACGCCGATGAACAGCAGCAGCGGCAGACCGTTCACGAGCAGAGTCGACAGCCAGCCCGGATTCTCGCCGCCCGGCCGCGCGCTGATCTGCACCTTCTTCGCCTCGAGCTTCTGCACCAGCGACGGATCGTTGGGCGCATAGGTCGTGAACGAGCGGTTGTCGTTGAAGTGTCCGGTGATTTCATTGCCCGCGATCGTGACGTCATGCACGCGGCCTTCATCGATCTGCACCAGCAGCTCGCTGAAGGTGATTTCGCGCGCTGGCGTGCGGGACTGCTGATGCTGGAACATCGCAAACAGAACCACCGCGACGGCGACGAAGACGACCCAAGGCAAATATTTCTTCCAATTCGCCTTCATTTGCACCTCCCTGGGCGCGCCCCGCCGACTCCGCGGGGTCGAAGCAGCCCGTATAACAGCATCATGACGGAGGACGGACGCCCTCGCCATACTCAACATGAGGTTGGCGACATCCTAGGTCAGGATGGCGAAATAGCCAAATCCAGTCCATAATTCGCCAAAAACAAAATCGGTGGGATGGCATGCTCAAGATCGTCATTGCGGGCCTGGACGGCTGTCTCGGCTCCGCTTTCATAGGCCTATCCGACTTGTTTTCGCTGGCCCAGCGCAGGATTAGCGCCGCTTTGCCGGACGATTCCCCGGGCGCCGATTTTTGCACGGTGACCGCCGGCGTCGGGGGCCGCCCGATTCAGGACGGCGCGGGAGCGCGTCACGAGGTGGAGACCTCTTTCGAGGAAATCGCCGTCTGCGACGCCATTATTATTCCAAGTTTCGCGCCGGGCCCGGAAGGCGAGGTACCGGACATGGCGCCCTTGGCCGGCGCGGCGGCGTGGCTTCGCCGACATCATTCCCGCGGCGCGCTGGTCGGCGGATGCGGCTCCGGCGTGTTCCTCCTCGGCGAAGCGGGCCTGCTCGACGGACGCCGTTGCACGACCAGCTGGTGGCACAATGAGGACCTCAAGAAACGCTACCCCCGCGCCGACCTGGCCTGGGGCGCGCGATTGATCGACGACCGTCGCGTCGTCACTGCGGCCGGGCCGATGTCCTGGATCGACGTCGGCCTCTACGCCCTCAAGGCGCTCTGCGGCGCGGAGGCGGGGCGCATCGCCGCCGATTTCACGCTCGGCGACACGACGCCCGCCAAGGGCGGCCACGGCGGCGCCTATGGCCCTGCCGCGGTTTCCGGAAGCGCGGACGCCTTTTTGGCGGAGGCGGAGCGGATCGTCCGGCAGGCGGACGCGGACTTCAACGCTCAGGGTCTGGCGCGCGCGCTTTCCACCTCCGAACGCACCCTGCATCGCAGGCTCAAGCTCGCCTGTGGCGAATCGCCGAAGAGCTTCATCGATCGCGTTCGCGTCGAAACAGCGCGCACGCTGCTCGAGACCAGCGCCAAGCCGGTGAAAGAATTGGCGGCCAGCGCGGGGTTTATCGACGAGGCGAGCTTTCGCCGCGCCTTCCGTCGCTACGCCGGCATGGCGCCCTCCGCCTATCGCGTCTGGGCGCGGGCCAAAGCGCAAGACAAGGCCCAGATTTTCTCGGTCCGCAAGGAATCGGAGCTTATTCCCGAAATCCTGACGACCATCTTCGACACCTGCGTCAATGGCGTCACGCTGACCGACCCCGATCTCGAGGACGCCCCGATCGTCTACGCCAACAAGCCGTTTCAGGAGATCACCGGCTACGCGCCAAATGAAATTCTCGGCCGGAACTGTCGGTTCCTGCAGGGCGAGGATCGAGACCAGGAAGGCCTGCAGCGTCTGCGCGAAGCGATTCGCAACCGCCAGCCGGTCGAGGTCATTCTGCGCAATTATCGCAAGAGCGGCGAGTTGTTCTACAACAAACTCAACATCACGCCGCTGTTCGACGAGCAGGGAGCGCTGATTTACTTTCTCGGCGTCCAGTATGACGTGACCAAGCAAGTCACGGCGGAAAGGGAAATTGGCGATTTACGCGAACGGCTGCAGGCGATTGCCTGAGGCCTGACCCTGGCTGGGATCGTCGCTGCGATGCGGGGGTCCCTTTTGCGCGGGAATCGATAGGGCTTATCTCAGCACGGCGGGATGCGACGCGGACGACTATCGTGCGCCGCACAACTTTTCCCGCTTGCGCCTCCCCCAAACAGGGTGCGTTAATATGTCGCGCCGCCGTTAATCGCCCGGAAAGAGCCGGTGACGGCGTCGCCGCTAGAGGCAGAGGGAAAAGTCATGAGCTCGTTCACCGCCATTGTCTCGATACTCGCCGCCGCCGCCGCCGTCACTTTCGCGATCACGGCCTACGTCAACTAAGAACATGCGCCGGGCGCGACGACGCGCGCCCGGCAAGGATGTTTTTTGGCGACTTAGCCCTCCTCGACGTGTCTCGCGGGTCTGCGTCGCGTTCGCGATAGACAGCACGGATCCCGTCGAGGGCGAGTCCTGTTCGGCGCCTTGGCAAGCGCCTCGACGTCCCAGACCAGCCTGCGCAACCAATCGCGGCTCAATTTTGCGCGCGCCTTGCGGTTGCGAAGCGAGACAATGGCGACGTCTTCAATGTCCGCGACGACGGCCACTGACCTTGCGTCTCGGCGGCGCCGATACGCTTCTTCTATTTGCAGGTCGAGCATTGGGAAGTTTCTGTAGGTCACAACTCGGATCATGATCTGCCCTTTCCTTTGTTTCTTGCTGCGATTGTGTCGGTGTCACGAGGCCAGCAGCCGCGCCCGCATCGCGCCGATGGCGTCCGGCTCCAGCGCGACATTCGCTACTCCGGCGAGGTTGCGCACGCGCGCGTCCCACCCAGGGCCAACTTCATAAAGAACGGCATAGGTTTCGACGCCGCCGATCATCTGCGGCGGACCGAGCGGATCGCCCGCGCAACCGCAACGCATCAGCATCCGGTGCATGACGCGGTCATAAACCGTGACGATATGCGAAAGCGACGCGGCCTTGCCGATTTCGTTGAGCGCCAGCCCCAGTTCGGCCGTGGCGCGGCTGATCGTCGGGACATCCACCCGCGTGTCGCCCGTCATGCGCACCGTGAAACGGCTCGATTCCCAGATCAGCGGGCTCGCGATTCGCGCGCCGTCCGGCAAAAGCTCCGGAAACGTGTCGTTGAGCATGTTGAAGCCAGTGGTCGGCAGCAGCCGAAGTCCGCCAATCACATGCTCCTGTTCGTCGAGCGACAGGACATAGAGCGGATCGAGCGCGTCATAGCCGTCGATCTCCCACCGGTTGATGACGCTCACCTGCCATTTCAACCGCTCGTGGAATACGCTGCGGCGCAGCCGGTGCATTTCGTCGATGAGCCTCGGATAGCGGTCGCGCCATTCGCCCGGTATCATTTTAATCATTGCTTAATCCCCTCATCGTAAGCTTTACGATTATGAGAAATTGAAGCAATGTCAGTGGGTTATCACCTCCCGAAAATGGGAGGTGTGCCCTTGCGGGAGGCAATTCGACCTCCCAAAAATAGGAGGTTACTGGCGTTTTTTGGGGAAGAGATGCGTCGGCTCGTAGGACATGTTGATCAAGCCGAGCGCGAGAGCCTTGGCGACCGTGTGCGTCGTATTGGCGGTGTTCAACCTCGAACGCGCGGATTCCAGGTGGAATCGGACAGTGTGCGAGCTGATTCCGAGAATCCGACCGATGTCGTCGTCCGTCTTGCCCAGCGCTTTCCATCGCAGGCAACTGGCCTCGCGGGGGGGAAGATGGACGCCTGTCTCATCCGCGACGCCGCACGCGCGCAAGGTCGCCGCGTGGAAATTGAATGCGAGAATCATCAGGTCCCGCATTAATTCGTCCTTCATGGCGCGCCATTCGGGATCCGGTTCGTTGCTGGTGACGGAAAAAAGCGCAAATTCGCCCAGGCGGCCACGCACCGGAATGGAGAGGCCATTCGCGCCGACATCGAGTTCCTGGGCCTCGCCGAAGAATTTGCGGATGATCGGGTCGCTGCGGTCGATCTGCGCCCAGTCGATCGGCAGGATCCCGCCCAGTCCGGAGCGGACGATCGGGTCGAGGTCGACATAGCCGCTCTGGGCATAGTGTTTCTGCCACTCCGCCGAATAGGTCACCGACAACAGCGGACGCGGCGCGCCAGGAGCCGGCAGGTTGAGCGCAGCATAGGCCACGTTATGCAAGCCCCACGCTCCGGTAAAATCTCGGATGATCTCGGACGCAGCCTCGATCCGGTCCGCAGCGGCGAGGCGATCGATCAGGTCGAAAAAATCATCGCGGTGCACGGAACTTTCCATCGTCAGGAATACTCTCGCTCACGCTAGTCCCCTCCGAGCCGACGCACAACCGACTGGACCGCGAAAGACACGAGCTGTCAAAGCTCGGGCGTTTCCCCTGCCCCTCCGCCGAGTCAATCGCGCCAGCGGTCCGGAATGCAAAAAGCCTGGCTTCACAGCCAGGCTTTCTATCGTCGAGATCGAGGTCGATCAGTATTTCGCGACGACCGGGGCCGGGGCGCCCCAGTTGAAGTGATAGTTCAGGCCGGCGCGGACGATATTGCCGTTGATGCGGCCACGAACCTGGCCGCCGAAGACGGCGCTGCCGCCGGTGGCCGGATCCGACGTCGCGATGGCGAAGTTCTGCGTCACCGTGCCGAGATCGTAATAAAGATATTCGACCTTCGCGGACCAGTTCGGCCAGAACAGCCACTCGAGGCCGCCGCCAGCCGCCCAGCCGACCTGCGTATTCGAGAAGTTCACGCCCCCGAACGAAACCGGCTGAGCCACGGCCCAAGGGCTGGAGCCAATTGCCGAAACGGTCGTGGCCGTGTTGAGATTGACGCCGCCATAGGCGAGACCGCCCGTGCCGTAGACAAGCAGGGTCGGCGTAAAGAGCCAACCGAGGCGACCGCGGACCGTGCCGAGGTAATCGAGGCTGGCGCGCCCGCTGGTGATCGAGGCGAAGCCGTCGTCGGTGCGCCGCTGCAAGAAGGAGCCAACCGAAACGGCGTTGGTCACCGAGCGGGCTCCGCTGTTGCCGGCGAGGCCCTGGATGTCGGCTTCGAGACCCACAACGAAGCTGTTGTAGAACTGCCAGTTGTAGCCGATCTGACCACCGCCGATGAAGCCGCCGTTGGCGCCGGAGTTGACGACCGAGGCGGAGGCCGCGGAGGAGAAAGCGGCCAGATACTGGCTCTGCTGGGCGCCGGCGTTCCCCCATGTCGCATCCGCGCCGACCGGGGCCACCGCCAGATACTGGCCGTTGCTATTGGCCCAGGTGCCGCCAGCGTTCAGACCGACGTAGAAGCCGGTCCACAGCGGGGGCGGCGGGGGCGGCGGAGGAAGGACCGGCGGGCCCTTGCGCGAAGGAAGATCAGCGGCGAGGGCGGAGCCCGCCGTCAGCGCCAAAGCGGCAAAAGAAAGCGCAATCTTTTTCATTTCATCCTCTTCGTCGGCTAGACGACGCAACCAATCGCGCCGCGCTCTGAAGTAGCCTCGGCCCAGTCGCGACAATCGCTCCGTGCGCCTCCCCCTCTTTTTGCTCGACCTTGGCCGTTTCAGTCAAAGACTATCTTGACCTTTGCCATTTACCGCCGCCGCTTTTCGGTCGACTGTGGCGCGAAGGACACAAAAAAAGAGCCCGGCCTTGCGGCCGGGCTCCTGTGCTTGCCTTGAAGTGAAAGGTTAGATCAATACTTCGCGACGACCGGAGCGGGAGCGCCCCAGTTGAAGTGATAGTTCACGCCGGCGCGAACGATATTGCCGTTGATGCGGGCGCGAACCTGGCCGCCGAAGATCGCCGAGTCGGCGGGAACGGCGAAGCCGAGAGCCTGCAGCGTGCTGTCGGTCGAGCCCAGCGCGAAGTTCTGGCGCACGGTGCCGAGGTCATAATACAGATACTCGACCTTGGCGGACCAGTTCGGCCAGAACATCCACTCGAGACCGCCGCCGGCCGTCCAGCCGACCTGCGTATTGGAGAAGTTCACGCCGCCGAAGCTCGGGCCCATGAACAGGCCGGTGATGCCGCCCGGAACGACCGACGACGCATAGTTCAGCGTCACGCCGCCGTAAGCGAGACCGCCCGTGCCGTAGACCAGCAGGGTGGGCGTGAACAGCCAGCCGAGGCGGCCGCGCACCGTGCCCAGATAGTCGAGGCTGCCGCGCACCGAGTGAATGCCCGCGAAGCTGTCGCCGAGGGCCGTGCCGACCACGCCAGGAACCGCGGCGCCGGTCGCGAAGGTGCGCGAGGCGTTGGTGCCGGCGATGCCCTGGATGTCGGCCTCGAGGCCCACAACGAAGCTGTTGTAGAACTGCCAGTTGTAGCCGATCTGGCCGCCGCCGATGAAGCCGCCGTTGTTGCCGGAGTTGAAGCCGGAGCCGGAGGCCGCCAGGGTGAAGGCGCCGAGATAGTTGGCCTGCTCGAGGTTCAGGATGCCGGGCGACCAGAACGGACCGGCGCCGACCGGGCCGACGGCCACGACCTGCTGGTTGCTGTTGGCCCAGGTGCCGCCAGCGTTCAGACCGACGTAGAAGCCGGTCCACATGGGCGGCGGCGGCGGCGGCGGCGGCAGGACCGGCGGGCCCTTGCGGTAGGGAAGATCGGCGGCAAGCGCGGCCCCAGCGGACAGCGCGAGCGCGGCGACGGAAAGAGCGATTTTCTTCATTCCAGCCTCTTTGAACAAATATTGTTGGAACCGCGCCCAAGCGCACGCTCCCAACTTCTTGGCCAGGCCTGGCCGGAGAAACGATTCTTTCCCCGCTCAGCCATGGCCCTATCCATCAGCACGCCCCCTGCACAGTCAACGGAATCCATCGATCAGGCGTAAGCTTAACCACACATTGGGATTGTGCTGTTGCGTAAAAGTCACGGGATTACAGCTAAGCTTAAGTATTAATTTGGTTAACGAGCGTTAGCTTGACAATTTATTCCTAGCCTGCACGAGCCGAAATCGTGTAGCTCGCCAGTCACAGGAGGGCGATGACTGCTTTGACAGTGTCGTAGCGAAGAATTTTGCCGGCGCGGCGGCCGCTGCTTGCCAAGAGAATGGCGCTTTGGCATATGTCGCTGACCGCGCGTCGCGCGGATGGAGACGTGGCCGAGAGGCTGAAGGCGACGGTTTGCTAAATCGTTATAGGGGAAACCCTATCGTGGGTTCGAATCCCACCGTCTCCGCCAGCCCCCTCGCCGTCGCGGGGAGGAAGGTCTGGCCGTGAACGAATTTGGAAACAGCTTTCTGATCAACGCCCTGATCGGTTTCGCCCTGGCGCTGCTCATTTCCTTCGCCTTCGTCTGGTTCGGCTGATCAGCCGACCGCGAGATAGGCGCTGAACCCCGCGACGCCGAGCACCAGCGCCGACAGCGCGATGAGCGTGACGCGCGTCGCCCCCGGCGTATGCGCGCCATCGTCCTCGAGCAGACGGGCCGTGTGGAGAAAGCGGATCGTCGCCACCATGATCAGCACGACGCCGGCGCCGACCAGCGCCATGCCGCCGTAGCGGCCGGTCGGGCTCGCGAGGCGGTGCAGCCTGAACAGGGCCGACTCTCCGGCCTCTCCGGCCATGGCGAGCAGGAACAGATTGAACCGTTCGATGACGAATCCCAGCGCGATGACGGCGACGCCGGTCCGAATCCAAGCCAGAAAAGTCCGTTCATTAGCGGCGATATTGACGTAGTCGCGAATCATCGATCGACCCTCCACCCTGTTGCATGTAGGTCGCCCGTCATTGCCGCCACCGCGCCGAATGCCTATAACATCGGAGGCGTGGCGAAGCCGCGCCTGAGGCCACATTCCTCTTTTCTCGCGAGACGAAATGCCCTGGAGCGATCACGGCGGGCCGCGCAATCAAAACAATGATCCATGGGGACAGCCTGGCGGGCCGTGGGGGCAAGGCTCCGGCGGCGGCCAGCCGCCAGACCTTGAGGAAATCCTTCGCCGCAGCCAGGAAGGGCTCAAGCAATTGCTGCCGTCGGGCTTTGGCGGCAGCGGAATCGCGATCCTCGTCCTCCTCACCCTGCTCGCCTGGCTGCTGTCGGGCTTCTACACGGTCGGGCCCAACGAGATCGGCCTCAACCTGATCTTCGGCAAATATCGCGGAAAGACCCAGGCGGGCCTCAACTACAATCTGCCCGCCCCTGTCGGCTCGGTGATCAAGCTCGCCGTTACCGACCGCAATGTCACCGACGTCGGCTTCCGCGAAGACGCTGCGCCAGCCGAGGGGCGGCGGCGTGGCCCGCAGAGCCCGCGTCTGGGCCCCGAGGCGCCGGAGGAAAGCCTGATGCTGACGGGCGACGAGAACATCGCCGACGTCAAGTTTCGGGTGATCTGGCAGATCGATCCTTCGAAGCCCGAGGATTACGCCTTCAACGTCGCCAACCCTCAGACGACGGTGAAAGCCGTGGCCGAAAGCGCGATGCGCGAGATCGTCGGCCAGTCGCAGATTCAGAAAATCCTCACCGCCGACCGCAAGCTGATCGAACCGGCCTGCCAGTCGCTGATGCAGAAGGTGCTCGACGATTATCACAGCGGCGTGCTGGTGCTGCAGGTGCTGCTGCTCTCGGTCGATCCGCCCCAGCAGGTCATCGCCGCGTTCCGCGACGTCACCGCGGCGCAGCAGGATTTGCAGCGCCTCGGCAATGAGGCGGAAGCCTACGCCAATCGCGTCGTGCCGGAGGCTCGCGGAGCCGCGGCCCGCATCCTTCAGGAAGCTGAAGCCTATCGCGAACAGACTGTCGCCGAGGCGCGGGGTCAGGCCGGCCGCTTCGAGAAGATTTACGAGCAGTACAAGAACGCCCCGGCGCTGACTCGCGAGCGTCTCTACATCGAAACGATGGAGCGGGTGCTCGGCGGCGCGGAGAAAGTGATTCTCGACGATCCCGCCAAGGGCGGCGCCAGCGTCGCGCCCTTCATGCCCCTGCCCTCTTTCGCGCCTTTCCGTGGAGGCCAGAAGTGAAAAACGGCCTTCTCTTCGTCTTCGCCATACTCGCGCTGATCGGTCTCGCCGCCGTCGGCGGCGCGCTCTTCACCGTCGAGCAGACCGAGCAAGCGCTGGTTCTGCGCTTCGGCGAACCGGTCGCCGGCCGCGGCCTGATCACCGAGCCCGGCCTGCACTTCAAGATCCCGCTGATCGAGAACGTCGTGAGTTTCGACAATCGCATTCTCGACGTCGAAAGCCCGAATCTGGAAGTGCTCGCCGCCGACAATCAGAGGCTCGAGGTCGACAGCTTCATCCGCTACCGCATCGTCGACGCGTTGAAATTCTACCAGTCCGTCAACAGCGTGCTGGGCGCCAACAACCAGCTCGGTTCGGTGCTGAATTCCGCCGTGCGACGCGTTCTCTCCGAGGCCAATCAGCAGCAGATCGTGCGCGACGAGCGGGCCGCTTTGATGGCGCGGATCAAGGAGCAGGCCGACGCGGAAGCGCGGCGCTTCGGCGTGCAGGTGGTCGACGCCCGCATCCGCCGCGTCGACCTGCCTCAGCAAATCTCTGAGAAGGTCTATGGCCGCATGCAGACCGAGCGTCAGCGCGAAGCGGCGGAATATCGCGCGCAGGGTTCCGAACAGGCGCAGAAGATCACGGCCAAGGCCGACCGCGACGTGATCGTGCTCAAGGCGGAAGCCCAGCAACAGGCCGACCAGATCAAGGGCGACGGCGATGCGGCGCGCAACCGCATTTTCGCCGAAGCCTTTGGCAAGGACCCGGACTTCTTCGCCTTTTATCGCTCGATGCAGGCCTATGAGGCGGCTTTCAAGCCGGGCGAAACGCGCTTCCTGGTCAGTCCGCGTTCCGACTTCTTCCGTTTCTTCTCGGCCCCGGAGAGCCCCGCCGAGGCGACGAGCGCGCCAGCGACTCCGGAGCCCCCGCGAAAGCGATAGGCGCCGCGGAATTCGGACCGCACCCGACGGCAGGTTTGGTCGGAATTCTTCCATATTGTTGAATTGGCGCGCCTTCTTGCCGGTTGGACGCTTCCCTGCAACCGCAAAGCGCGCTAAAGGTCCAGCGTCCCACTAGGAGACAGCCCGCATGACATCCGCATTTCGTCGCGCCGCCATGGCTCTCGCGACGGCGACTTCCCTCTGGCTCGCTGGTCCGGCGTCGGCTAAGGGCCCAGATTCCCTCGCCGATCTCTCCAACCAGGTGTCCGACGCCGTCGTCAATATCTCCGCGACTCAGACGGTCGAGACCAAGCGCAAGGGGGGCGGCGACATGCCGGGCCTGCCGCCGGGGATGGGTCCGGGCGCGCCCTTCGACGATCTCTTCGAGGAATTCTTTCGCCGCCGCCAGGGCCAGGGCATGCCCGACCTGCCGCGCCAGCGGAAGTCCTCTTCGCTCGGCTCGGGATTCGTGATCGATCCGTCCGGCGTCATCATCACCAACAACCACGTCATCTCCGACGCCAATGAGGTGACGGTCATCTTCAACGACGGGCAGAAGCTGAAGGCGGAGGTTCTCGGCAAGGACCAGAAAGTCGACGTCGCGGTTCTGAAAGTGAAGCCCGAGAAGCCGCTCAAGGCGGTGAAATTCGGCGACAGCGACAAGGCGCGCGTCGGCGACTGGGTGCTTGCGGTCGGCAATCCCTTCGGGCTCGGCGGTTCGGTGACGGCCGGCATCGTCTCGGCGCGCAACCGCAACATCGACAGCGGCCCCTACGACAATTACATCCAGACCGACGCCTCGATTAACAAGGGCAATTCCGGCGGCCCGCTGTTCAACCTGGATGGCGAGGTCATCGGCATCAACACCGCGATCCTGTCGCCGTCCGGCGGCTCGGTCGGCATCGGCTTCGCGACGCCCGCCAACACCGTTCTGCCCGTGATCGAGCAGCTCCAGCAATATGGCGAGACCCGCCGCGGCTGGCTCGGCGTGCGCATCCAGAACGTCGACGACGCCATCGCCGAGACGCTCAGCCTCGGCTCGGTGCGCGGGGCGCTCGTCGCCGGAGTCGACGACAAGGGACCGTCGAAGCCCGCCGGCATCAAAGCAGGCGACGTCATCGTCCGGTTCGACGGCAAGCCGATCAAGGAGTCGCGCGATCTGCCGAAGCTCGTCGCCGCGACGCCGGTCGGCAAGGACGTCGAACTCGTGATCATGCGCAGCGGCAAGGAAGAGACGAAAAAGGTGAAGCTCGGCCGCCTCGAGGACGGCGAGAAGGTCGCCTCGCGCGACGAAGGCAAGGAGAAATCCGAGCCGACCGGGCCGGCGGCGCAGAGCGCTTTGGGTCTCGAGCTCTCGCGCCTCACCGACGAGCTGCGGGCGCGCTATCAGATCAAGGACGCGGTCAAGACCGGCGTGCTGATCACCTCGGTCGACCCCTCCTCCAGCGCCGCCGAGAAGCGGCTGCAACCGGGCGAGATACTTCTCGAAGTCAATCAGGAGCCGGTCAACGACCCTGCCGACGCGGTCAAGAAGATCAAGGCGCTGAAGGAGTCGGGCAAGAAGACCGCGCTGCTGATCGTAGCCAACGGCCAGGGCGACGCGCATTTCGTCGCGCTGCCGGTCGACTGAGGCCCCGAGGCAAGGAACGGAGCGATCGAGCGCCACGTCACGGCCTCGATTGCTCCTTCCGGTTAGCGCCGGCGTTGGCGGAGCGACGAAGCGGTCAGCGCCGATCTACTGTTCGACAATGTCCGCCTTTCGGTAACCCTGCGCATAAAGCAGCGCGGTGAGGTCGGCGGAGTCGACTCGCGCATGCGCGGCTTCCGCCACTTTGGGCTTGGCGTGGTAGGCGACGCCCAGTCCCGCCTCGCGAAGCATATCGAGATCGTTCGCGCCGTCGCCCACGGCGAGCGTTGCGGCCCTCGGCAGGCCGAGCCGGGCGCGCAACTCAACGAGCGCTGCGCGTTTGCCCTCGCGCCCCTGCACCGGCGCCAGCACGTCGCCCGTGAGCGCGCGATCGACGATGTCGAGTCGGTTGGCGCGCGCCTCGTGGAACCCGAGACGCTCCGCGACCGGCTGCGTGAATTGGGTGAAACCGCCAGAGACGAGCGCCGTATGCGCGCCATGCGCGCGCATGGTGGAGACGAGCGCCCGCGCTCCCGCCGTGAGCGTGAGACGCGTAAGAAGCGTCTCGATCTCGTCGAGCGTCACCCCCGCGAGAAGCGCCACGCGCTCCCTGAGCGCCGCTTCGAAATCGAGTTCGCCCGCCATGGCGCGCGCCGTAATCTTCGAAATGCGCGCGCGCATCCCGGCGAAATCGGCGAGCTCGTCGAGACACTCCTGCTCGATCATCGTCGAATCCATATCGGCGACGAGCAGGAGTTTGCGTCGCGTCGCCAGCGCTTGCACGACGACGTCGACCGGCTCGCCCGAAAGCGCCGACGGCAGATGCGTGCGCAGGCCGGCGAGATCGACGCTGTCGAAGACCGCGTCCGCTGCGAGGCCGGGCGCGAGCCAGTCGAGCGCCGCGCCGCCGACGCCCGCCTCTTTGAGCGCGCGCCGCACGGTCGCCTCGTCGAGCGCCGCGCCCTGCCCCGCGACAAAGGTCGCGACGATTGCATCAACGTTTGACATCTCGCTCATTTACGCCGCAATAGCGCCATGTCCGCACGCGCCATTCTCATTGCAGGTCCGACCGCCTCGGGCAAGTCTGCGCTCGCCATGGATGTGGCGAAGCGGATCGGCGGCGCCGTGGTCAACGCCGACTCGATGCAAGTCTATCGCGACCTGCGCATCATCACGGCGCGGCCGACGCCCCAGGAAGAGAGCGAGGTCCCGCATCGTCTTTTCGGCCATGTCGACGCCGCTGTGAATTATTCGGTGGGCCGCTATCTCGCCGATCTCCAAATGACGCTTGCGGAGCTTGCGGCGCGCGGCGCGCCGCCGGTCATCGCCGGCGGCACCGGCATGTATTTCAAGGCGGCGCTTTACGGCCTTTCCGACATTCCGGCGGTGCCCGACGACGTGCGCGCCAGCGTGCGCGAGGCGGCGCAAGGCAAAAGCCCGCAGCTGTTGCATGCGGAGCTCGCCGCCTGCGATCCCGAAACGGCCGCGCGCCTGCGTCCCACCGATCCGCAGCGCATCCTGCGCGCGCTCGAAGTCTTCGCCGCCACCGGCAAGCCGCTCGCCTCCTTCCAGGGGCCGCGGAGCGCGCCGCTCATCGACGCCGCGAGCCCTGCTTTCTTTCTGGCCCCCGCGCGCGAGACGCTCTATGAACGCATCGACGCCCGCTTCGAGAAGATGATGGCCTGTGGCGCGCTCGAGGAAGTCGCAGCCTTGCGCGCGCGCGGACTCGATGCGACGCTGCCCGCCATGCGCGCCCATGGCGTGCCGCACCTCATCGCCTTTCTCGACGGGCGCATGTCGCGGGAGGAGGCCGTTATGCGGGGCAAGCTCGACACGCGTCACTACGCCAAGCGGCAATACACGTTTGCACGGCATCAACTTCCGGGCTTCACATGGCTTTCAGGCGCGGACCCGTGGACTGCGCTCGGTGGCTGCATCGTACGGTGACGCTGCCCGAGCGACATCTCGAAAAAGGAA
Source organism: Methylocystis echinoides (assembly GCF_040687965.1). Taxonomy (NCBI): domain Bacteria; kingdom Pseudomonadati; phylum Pseudomonadota; class Alphaproteobacteria; order Hyphomicrobiales; family Methylocystaceae; genus Methylocystis; species Methylocystis echinoides. The sequence continues at coordinate 3,119,209 of NZ_CP156084.1, read as the reverse complement.
AGAACGATCTCCATCGCGATCAGCACGATGATGATCCATTCCAGCCGCACGGACCGGTCGGCGTCGATCAGATCGGTCAACGCGCGCGCCGTCTCGCCGATGACGTCGATCTTGGCGTTCAACGTGCGGCCGCGCGCCTCGAGTTCATATTCGTCTTCGAGACGCGCATAGAGGCGCTCGAGATCGGGCCGGTCCCACAGGACGTCCGGTTTGTCCTCGACGGCGACGCGGCCGGACACGCGATGGCGCACGAGCAGCGTCTGGCCGATGAGCTCCAACATCGCCTTGCGGCGCCATGGCGGGCGGCCCTTGCTGGCGAGTTCGGCGGCGAAGGGCTCGACCGTGTCGAAGACGGCGTTGACGCGTCGCTCGTCGCGGGCGAGCGCCACGCTCTTAGCCAAAGCGTCGGCGATAACCAGCAGCCGCGGCTCGGAGACGTCCTTCACCGCAAGGCGCCCGTTGGGCAACGCCTTGTCCTCGCCCTCGTGCGTCGTTTCGATCACCAGGGTCTCGTCGTCGCCGCGCGAGGCGCCGGCGACCCGCGCGCCGATTCGCGTGACGATCTCGTCCTCTTCGAGCGGCGAGAGGCCGAAGAGCACGGCGACGCCGAACCGGTAGAGTACGGCGAATCCCGCCTGCCCGGCGTGAAAGGCGAGCGGCGCCGTCGACACGAGGTCGGCGCGCTCCAGCCCGGCGGTGTCGATGCGTTCGCCAAGGAGAAGCGCGCGCGCCGTCATTGTCTGCACATGCGGCACGGTCGCTCCCAGTCCAATTTCTGTCATATGCTACCCGTCGAAAGGTCGATCCTGAACGTTTGGCGCCGGCGCCGATTGCGGCATCATGCACGCCTTGCGTGACGGCGGCAAAAACGCTAGCTAGCGCAGCAATCCGCGCAGGACCCTCAAGAGATGTTCACATGACCTATGTCGTCACGGAAAACTGCATCAAGTGCAAGTATATGGATTGCGTGGAAGTTTGTCCGGTGGACTGCTTCTACGAAGGCGAAAATATGCTGGTGATCCATCCGGACGAATGTATCGACTGCGGCGTCTGCGAGCCAGAGTGCCCGGCTGAGGCGATCAAGCCGGACACGGAGGAGAACCTGGAGAAGTGGCTGCAGCTCAACGCCGAGATGGCGCAGAACTGGCCCAATATCACCATCAAGCGCGAGCCGCCGGCCGACGCCAAGGAATGGGACGGCAAGCCGGGGAAGTTCGAGGCCCATTTCTCACCCGAGCCTGGCCAGGGCGACTGACGGGGTTCGGCGCCCGGTTTCAGGGCGCCGAATCGCTTCGGCCTGTTCGATAGGCGCCTGCGTTGGGCGCCTGAGGCTTTCCACAACATTAATTTACGCGAAACGCGTGTGTTTTTAGTGAGTTGGCGACCGCGGCCAAAGCCATTATGCTGGGCCTTGCGGGTCAATCTCTTTGATTTTCGCTGTCTTGCGTGGTATACAGTGTGGCAGGAGGCGCCGCAGCATCGACGTGCGGCCAAACCACCAGTTGCTCACAGCAGGAGAAAGCGCGCGCTTGGCTTCAGCTTCCTCAGCCCAACATCGGCCGCGCCTCTAGCTAAGGTGTCAGAACCATAAACCTGCCTGGCGGGATCGGAATGATCCTGGGGTGGGTCGGTCTGTAATTCGTCCCGTCTCCACAGCGGGACGCAGAAGGAGTGCCCCGCGTATGCCGTCCGCCAAAAAGAACGAAAAATCAAAAGGGACGAGCGCAGTTGCGGCGTCCCGGCGTTCAAGCGGCCAGGCGACCCAGGCCGCGTCCAGAACCTCCCCGGCGAGAAGCGCGGCGACCAAGACTCTAGCGACGAAAACTGCGGCGACGAAGACTTCCCCGTCAAAGGTTTCCGTGACCAAGAGCGCATCCGGAGTGGCGGACGAAGCCGCGGCGAAGGCGCGGGCGACGGCTGCAGCGGCGCCCAAGAAATCAGCCGCCAAGACAGCGAAGACCGCCGCAAAGACCAGCGCGGCGGCGACCGTCCCAGCGGGGTCTGCGAGCGCACGCGCGTCTTCAAAGCCGAAGGCGGGCATCCGGGCGGCGGCTGACAAGACCGTCGAAACAGCAGCCCCCGTGAAGGCCGTCGCCAAGCCGGCAAAGAGCCCGGCGAGCCCGGCGCGTTCGGACAAGGATGCGCCCGCCGCAAGTCCGGTCACGCCTGCCGCCGTCGCGACGGCGGCAAAGACCGCTTCGCCGGTAAAGCCGACAGCGACGACCACCGTCGCCAGGCCCCAGCCCGCCGTTCAGCAGTCTGCGCCGAAGCCCGTCAAGTTGGTGGACGCGCCCGCTGCGAGAGTCGCTCCCACGGCTCCTGCCTCCGCCGCGGCGACGGCCGCGCGCAACGGCGCTCCCCGCTTCCCAGCCGCCCCTGCGGCGGCAGGAAAGACCTCCTCAACCCCGACAGCCGGCGAAGATAAAAAATTGGCAAAAAGAAACGAGCCCTCCGTTATGACGGCGCCCGTCGCCGCCGAAAAGACTGTGACTGAAACCAAGGCCGTCGCCAAACCGGCGCCCGCGCCGGCGAAGGCCAAGCCAGCCGGCCCGAAACATGGGTTCAAACTTAACGAGTTCATTGTCTACCCGGCGCATGGCGTCGGCCAGATCGTCGGCATGGAGACCCAGGAAGTCGCGGGCTTCAGCCTTGAGCTTTTCGTCGTGTCCTTCATCAAGGACAAGATGATCCTCAAGGTGCCGACCAGCAAAGTCGCGAACGTCGGCATGCGCAAGCTCGCCGAGACCAATGTGGTGGAAAAGGCTTTGGCGACGTTGAGCGGCCGCGCGCGCGTCAAGCGCACCATGTGGTCGCGCCGCGCGCAGGAATATGAGGCCAAGATCAACTCCGGCGATCTCGTCACCATCGCGGAAGTGGTGCGCGACCTCTACCGCTCGGACACGCAGCCGGAGCAGTCCTACTCCGAGCGCCAGCTCTACGAGGCGGCGCTCGACCGTATGGCGCGCGAGGTTGCGGCGGTGCGCAAGCTGATCGACTCGGAAGCGTTGAAGCTGATCGAGTCTTTCCTCCAGAAGGGTCCGCGCCGCGGTCAGAAGACCGACGCGGAGGTCGCCGACGAAGCGGATGAAGAGGACGTCGACCGCGCCGCTTGACTCTAAGTGAGCCGATAAGAAAAGCGCCTCGTGCTTCCCGGCACGAGGCGCTTTTTGTTTCATCATCGGTTCGCCGCCCTCACGGCGTCGGCGACGCCTCCTCGGGCCGTTCGTCGTCCTTGAGACGGGAAAGCGCCTTGCGCAACTTGGTCAGGGCGCGGCTTTCGATCTGGCGCACGCGCTCCTTCGAGATTCCGAGCTTGTCCCCGAGCGTTTCCAGGGTGACCAGATTCTCCGTGAGCCGGCGCTCCTGCACGATGCGCAATTCGCGTTCGGAGAGAATGGCGAGGGCGTCCTTCAGCCATTTGGCGCGGCGGTCCGAGTCCAAATTTTGCTCCACGACCTCGTCCGGCAGGGGCGCGTCGTCGACGAGGAAATCCATGCGCTGCGCCGATCCCGCCGCCTCGTCGTCCACGAGCTGGGCGTTGAGCGAAACGTCGGAGCCGGAAAGACGGGAATCCATCATCTCGACGTCCGCGCGCGAGACGCCCAAGGTCTGTGCGATGCTCTCATAAGCCTCGGCGGCGCTGACGGCGCCGGGCTCCCGCGATAGACGGGCGCGCAGGCGACGCAGGTTGAAGAACAGCGCCTTCTGCGTCGAGCTGGTGCCGCCGCGCACGATCGACCAGTTGCGCAGCACGTAGTCCTGAATCGAGGCGCGGATCCACCAGGTGGCGTAAGTCGAGAAGCGCACGTCCCGCTCGGGGGCGAAGCGGGCCGCGGCCTCGAGCAGGCCCACATGGCCTTCCTGCACCAGATCGGCGATCGGCAGGCCATAGTGGCGGAACTTGGCGGAGATGGCGATGACCAGCCGCATATGGGCGGCCGTCAGCTTGTGAAGCGCATGTCGATCGCCGTGTTCGCGCCAAGCGATCGCCAGAACCTTTTCCTCGTCTCGTTCGAGGAAAGGAGCGTCCGCCGCCGCCTTCATCAGCTCCCTGCCGAGTCCCGGAAGATACGCCATGGCCCAATCTCCATAGCGCGCTATCTCAAAATGGCATCGAGAGATATCCGCGCATTTGAACGAGTCTAAGCGTTCAACCCGCGGGTGCGCGTCATGTTCCGAGACGCCCCGGCGTCACTCCGTTACGATTTTGTAACGTTCAGCCGGACTAACCGACTCATTTTGATCTAAGCCATTGAGAAGCCGGAAATATTCCAGCGGTCGATTGGGCGTCGTCATCTGCGCGGCGAGGCTTTCGGCCGTGTCCCCGAGGCCTGCCGAGACAACGGTTATCTTGAGCGTATGGGCCTCGCGCGCCTCTTCCGGCGTGATTCGGCGAAACGACAGGATGGAGTCGTCGAAGCGTTTCTCCGCCTCTTCGGTCAGCGACCGCGCCGCGAAAATCAGTCGATAGAGATACTCCCCGGACTGGATGACGGCGATGCGGAAATTCCACTCGCCGGCGCGCGCGACCGCCGTGACGGCGGGAAGGCCGTTGATCTCGAGCTTTCTGACTGTGGACGCAAGCAGCCCGTCGACCCAGCCAGAGCTCAGATAGGCTTCGAGGCTCTCGAAATTGGGGCTGCGCACCGTGTCGAGACGCAGGGCTTCATTGTCGGCCTGCCGCACGCCGAAAACAGCTTCGCTCGAATTCTCCAGCAGGAACCCTTCCGGCGCGACGAAGGTGAAACGCATCCGCGGATGGGTGAATTTGCGATCGCGGACGTAGCCCTCCATCGGATCGTCGCCGAAGGCCAGGCCGTTGATCGCCGCCAGATAGCCGTTGCGGTCGCGCTGGCCGATGCCGGGCGCGCCGATCTGCCTTGCCACGGCGACGGCGCGGGCGACGCGCTCCGGCGTCGAAGGATGGGTGGACATGATGTCGAAACCCATCGAGTCCTTGCGCTTGCCGTAAAGCGACTGGCGCAGCTCGGAGGAGCGGCCGAGGGCGGTAAGAAAGCGCGCCGCGCCATAAGGGTCGTAGCCCGCCCGTGCAATCACCTTGACGCCCGCCTCGTCGGCGTCGAGCTCCTGCTGCCGCGAGAAGCTCGCCACTGAAAGCCGCTGCTTGGAGCGCTCCTCTTCGCCTTTCTGCCGGTTCTGAATGACGGTGGCGGCCTGAGAGATCACCGCCGCCTCGCGCTCCTTCTCGGCGCGCAACGCGCTGTGGCGCAGCGTGACATGGGCGATTTCATGGGCCATCACCGCCGCCGCCTCCGAGGCGTCGGAGGCGAGCGCCAACAGCCCGCGGGTCACATAGAGATTGCCGGAGGGCAGCGCGAAGGCGTTGACCACCGGCGTGTTCAGGATCGTGACCTTATAGGCGGCCTGACCCGGCGTGTCGCTGGCCTGGGCGAGCTTGGCGAGAATGGCGTCGAGGTAGCGCTCGGCGGTCGGCGCCTGATATTCGCCTCCAAACTGCGCCACCAGCTCCTTGTGCTGGACAGAGGCGCGATTGTCGGTCTTGGGCGCTGCGGCTTTCTCCGGCGACGGCGTCGGGGTCGGGGAAAAGAGGCGTCCCTGCCGCTCCAATTCTGCGCAATTGGCGAGCGCGAACACGCAGGCGAGCGTCAAGCCCGCCCGCGGCAGACGCTCAAGGCGCGGCAGGCTCAAGAATCTCAATCTCGGCGGGCGACGAAATCTCGATGCGCGGTCCAAAAGCTGCCTCAACAAGTCCTCGTACGCGCACCAACCGCCCCACGAGCGTCCTGGGATCGATTCCCGACGCTTGCAAAATAGCCAAATTGCGGCGCAACACCACGACTGACGCGTTATCGGCGCGCTTTTGGCCAAAATTCAGGTAGACCGTCGCCTTGGTTTCGCCAACCGAGGTTATTCTTCCTTCCAAAAGCGTCATGCCCTTGCGGCCCTGCAGCGCCGCCGCGGCGCCCTCTCCGGCCAAGACAGGGCGCGCCGCCGGCTCGGCCCAAAGGCCTCGCGCCGCCTCCCGGGCCGTCGCCTCCGCCATGCGATAATCGGCCGCGCAGGGAGCCGCGGAAGGATCGGGTCGGAAGCGGGCGAGCCCCTCTTCGAGAAGCGCCGCGCCGACCGAGACGATCGGCGAAGCCGCGCCGTCCCCCGTCGGAGCATAGGCCCGCGCCGGCATGCGCCCCCAGCGGTCGGTCGCGCCGCCGAAGGCGGCGACGAAAACATCCCGCCCCACGATCCAGCTGGAGAGGCGTTTATGGGCGGCCGCGCGCAGATCCCGCTGCGGCGCCACGGCGGGCGGCGGGAATTCGAGGCCACTGATCGCCGCGCGCCGTCCATCGTCGAGCAGCAGCTCGAAATCCTCGTCGACGGCGGCGACTGTCGCCGGCGCCGCAGCGTCGAGAGAGCACGGCCCCGACTCGGCCGCCGGGGGGAGAGCGACAGCCGGGGATGCGAGGAGGCTGAAGATCGCAACATGCAAGGCCGCGCTTTGAACGACCCGGCCTCCGAGTGAAATCGCGCCCCGCATCTTTCAATGTTAAGCTTGCGTCTATGACATGGCAACGCGGCGCGCCCAATTTCGGCCCCAAGCGCGCCTATCATGCAACTTACGAGCTAATTCGGCCTGGCTTCCGGCGCGGCCGTCCGATCCCCATATCCACGTCCATGAGCTCTCGCATCGCCCTTACCGCCGCCCTCCTGCTCAGCTCGGGGGCGGCGCTGGCCTATGATCCCTACGACGGCCCCAGGCCAGAGGCCGGCAGATCCATGGGCCAGATCTACAACCGGCCGGCCGATTACGACGGCCCCCCCGGCGAGCCGGACGGCGGTTCGGCGGACCCGGCCGCCCAGATGACCCGCATCGACCGGCTGGAGCGGGAAATTCGTCGCCTGACCGGCCAGAACGAGGAGTTGCAGCACAAGGTGCAGGTGCTGGAGGAGCAGCTTCGCGCCGTCAAGGACGGCGGAGGCCGGCCCGTCGACGCCGGAGTTGCGGGCCACGCCGCCACGCCCGCGCCCACCGCCGCCCCCGTCCCTACACCGGCCCCGGCGCCCGCGGCTCCGCCTTCTTCGTTGCGGCGCGGCGACGCCTTCGATCCGGCGACTGACCCAACCGCTCCCGGCGCGCCAAAGCCCATCGGCACGACAACGCCCTCGGCGCCGCTGACGACCACGCCGAAGACCGCCGCCGGATCGGTGACGACGGCGCCACCCGTGCGCGAGGTGGGCCAGCCGCTCGACATCGCCCATGGCCGGCTTGTCGGCGACCAGGCCGCCGCCGCCGCGCCGGAGATCGCACTGGCCCCGGCCGCCGCGCCCGCGGGCCCAAAGGAGGAATATGAGGAGGCGGTCACGACGCTCAAGGCGGGCAAGTTCGAGGCCGCCGAAAAGTCGCTCGCATCCTTTCTCGCCAAGAATCCGAAGAGCAAGTTCGCCCCCGCCGCGACCTTTAATCTCGGCGAAAGCTTCTTCCTGCGCGAGAGGTACCGGGAGGCCGCCGAGAGATACCTCGAGATTTCGCAAAAATTCGCGCACTCGGCGCAGGCGCCGGACGCCCTGCTGCGGCTCGGCCAGTCACTCGGCGCCATGGGCGCCAGGGAGCAGGCCTGCGCCTCCTTCAATGAGATCGGCGTCAAATATCCCGGCTCCGCGGCGCGGATCCGCGAGGCTGCACAGCGCGAGCGAAAAAAGCTGCAATGCTGACGTCGCCAGGCGGGCCGACGCTTGATTGATCGCGCCCTGCCCGCCCTCGATCTGCTCGCCTCGCATGGCAGCCTGCTGCTTGCCGTGTCGGGCGGTCCGGACTCGGTCGCGCTCATGCTGCTTCTCGCGCACTGGCCTGCGCGCGCCCACCATGAGATCGCCGTCGCCACCGTGGACCACGGCCTGCGGCAGGGGTCGGCGGCGGAGGCCGAGCAGGTCGGCGGCTGGGCGGGCGCGCTCGGCTTTCGTCATCATCTGCTGAAATGGGAAGGCGAGAAGCCCACGACTCGCATACAGGAGCGGGCGCGGGCGGCGCGCTACGCCCTGCTCGCCGATTGTGCAAAACGCATCGGCGCCGACGCCATCGTCACGGCGCACCATGCCGACGACCAGGCCGAAACCATTCTTTTCCGACTGACGCGCGGCTCGGGCGTCTCGGGCCTCGCCGGCATGGCGGCGCGCGCGCGCTGCGGCGATATCGACTTGCTGCGGCCGCTGCTCGGCTTGCGCAAGTCGGCGCTTATCGAAATCTGCGAGGCGGCCGGGCGCCCTTACGTTACCGACCCGTCGAACGCCGATGACGCCTATGCCCGCGTCCGTCTGCGGAAATTGGCTCCGGCGCTGGAACGGCTCGGCCTGGACGCCGATGCGCTGCTGCGGCTTGGCGCCCGCGCCGCCCGCGCGAGCGAGGCGCTCGACGCCTGCGCCGCGACCCTGCGCGCCCGCGCTGTTCTCGAGGCTGGATCGGAAGCGACGCGTTTCGACGCCGCGGCGCTGCGCGAGGCGCCGCTGGAGCTTGTGCAAAGACTGCTCGCCGTCGAGATCGCCCGGCTTGCGCCCGGAGCGCAGCTGCGGCTCGAGCGTCTCGAGCGCGCGGCGCTGCGCCTCTCGGAGGCCTTGGCCGACGGTCGTAACCTTCGGATAACGCTTGCAGGTCTGGTGCTGGACGCGGGCCCCGCGGCCGTGGCCCTGCGGCCGGCCCCGCCGCGGCGCATTCCCGCCCCCGAAGCGGCGGAAGGGTCTTGACCTTGAGCCTCGTCTCTCTTGGCAAGGAAGCAGGGCGCGCCTAGATTAATTCCAACCAGGAGCCGTCGCGGGGGAATCGTCCCGCGCGCCATGCTCCTTCATGGATTATGCAATGAACGCAAACTTCAGGAACCTCGCCCTGTGGGCCATTATTGGCCTGCTGGTGGTGGCGCTTGTCATGCTGTTCCAGCAACCGGGCCAGCGGACGCCGATCCGGGACATTTCGTTCAGCGAGCTGCTCACGCAGATTGACCAGGGGCGCGTTCATGACGTGACCATCGCGGGCAATGAGGTCGTGGGCCACTTCAATGACAATCGCCCGTTTACGACCTACATCCCGAATGACGCGAACCTCATCCCGCGTCTGCAGGCCCACAACGTCTCGATCAGCGCGAAGCCGCTCAGCGACGGCTCGAGCTGGCTGATGACGCTGCTGCTCAACGCCTTGCCGCTCGTCGCCTTCCTTGGCGTGTGGATCTTCCTGTCGCGCCAGATGCAGGGAGGGGCCGGCCGGGCCATGGGCTTCGGCAAATCCAAGGCCAAACTCCTCACAGAGACCCAAGGCCGCGTCACTTTCGAGGACGTTGCGGGGGTTGACGAGGCCAAGGAGGATTTGCAGGAGATCGTGGAGTTTTTGCGCGATCCTGGCAAGTTCCAGCGTTTGGGCGGTCGGATTCCGCGCGGCGTGCTGCTGGTCGGCCCGCCCGGCACGGGTAAGACGCTGCTGGCCCGCGCCATCGCCGGCGAAGCGGGCGTGCCGTTCTTCTCGATTTCGGGTTCGGACTTCGTGGAAATGTTCGTGGGCGTCGGCGCGAGCCGCGTGCGCGACATGTTCGACCAGGCCAAGAAGAACGCGCCCTGCATCATCTTCGTCGACGAGATCGACGCGGTGGGCCGTCACCGCGGCGCCGGGCTCGGCGGCGGCAACGACGAGCGCGAGCAGACCTTGAACCAGCTGCTCGTCGAGATGGATGGCTTCGAGGCGAATGAAGGCATCATCCTCATCGCCGCGACCAACCGTCCGGACGTGCTCGATCCGGCGCTGATGCGTCCGGGCCGCTTCGACCGCCAGATCCAGGTGCCGAACCCGGACTTCATCGGCCGCGAGAAGATCCTGAAGGTGCACGCCCGCAAGGTGCCGCTGGCGCCGGACGTGGACTTGAAGGTCGTGGCGCGCGGCACGCCGGGCTTCTCGGGCGCGGATCTGATGAACCTCGTCAACGAGGCGGCGCTGCTGGCGGCGCGGCGCTCGAAGCGGATCGTGACGAACCAGGAGTTCGAGGACGCCCGCGACAAGATCATGATGGGCGCGGAACGCCGCACGCTCAGCATGACCGAGGAGGAGAAGAAGCTCACGGCCTATCACGAGGGCGGCCACGCGCTGGTGCAGCTCACGGTGCCGGGGGCGATGCCGATCCACAAGGCGACGATCATCCCGCGCGGCCGCGCGCTGGGCATGGTGCAGGGCCTTCCGGAGCGCGATCAGGTGTCGCAGACCTATGAGCAGCTCACCGCGATGCTGGCGATCGCCATGGGCGGCCGCGTGGCGGAGGAGCTGATCTTCGGCCACGACAAGGTGACGTCTGGGGCGGCCTCCGACATCCAGCAGTGCACGCGGGTGGCGCGGGCGATGATCACGCAGCTTGGCTTCTCGGACAAGCTCGGGACCGTGGCCTACGCCGAGCCGCAGCAGGAGCAGTTCCTCGGCTATTCGCTCGGCCGCCAGCAGACCCTCTCGGAGGCGACGCAGCAGACGATCGACGCGGAGGTGCGGCGTCTGGTTCAGGAGGCCTATGACAAGGCCAGGCAGATCCTGACCGAGAAGCGGGCGCAGCTCGACACGCTGGCCAATGGCCTGCTGGAGTTCGAGACCCTGACCGGCGAGGAGATGCGCGGGCTGCTGCAGGGCAAGCGCCCCGTGCGCGAGGACACCAGCGCCACGACCCCGCAGCCGCCGCGCGGCTCCGCGGTGCCGACCACCGGACACAAGCCAGAGCCGGATGTCGGCGGGTTGTCGCCAAACCCGGTGTAAAGAAATCAAAGCCCGGCGGTTCCGCCGGGCTTTTTTTTTCGTCAACAATCTCCAAGGCGGCCTCGATCCTTCGAGACGCCCGCTTCGCGGGCTCCTCAGGATGAGGCCTTCGAGACGCCCGCTTCGCGGGCTCCTCAGGATGAGGCCCCTCCAAGACGCCCGCTTCGCGGGCTCCTCAGGATGAGGCCTGTTCGTATTGGGATCATGCTGAGGAGCCGCCGAAGGCGGCGTCTCGAAGCAAGAGGGGCGACGCTGCTCTCGCCGCGGCTTTCACCCCATCAGGGCCTCGACCGTCTCCGCCGGCCGGCACAGCGCCGCCTTCTCCCCAAACACGACGATGGGCCGCTCGATGAGGATCGGGTGCTTCTCGATGGCGTCGAAGATCTGATCGTCGGTCAGCGCCGGATTGTCGAGGCCAAGCTCCTCATAGGGCGTTCCGCGCTTGCGCAGAATGTCGCGGACATTTTTCCCCATCTTCTTCAGCACCGCCTGCAGCGTTTTGCGGTCCGGCGGGGTCTTCAAATATTCAACGACCCGCGGCGCATGGCCCGCCTCCTGCAACGCCGCCAGAACCTTTCGGGAGGTGCCACACGCCGGGTTGTGGTAAATGACGACTTCCATTCTTTTGCCCTTTTAACGAGGATTCTCTCCAACAGATGAAATGATTGCCTGACCATGTAAACTGCGGCCAGCGCCGGGACACGTTTTTCATGACGTCGCGCCCGGGAGTCTGGCTGACCCTCGAGAAGGATAGCAGATGGCCCGTCACTATTTCGGCACCGACGGCATTCGCGGTTTGGCGAATGTAAAGATCACGCCGGAGCTTGCTCTCAAGGTTGGTCAAGCGGCGGGGCTGACGTTCCAGCGCGGCGAAGGCCGCCATCGCGTGGTGATCGGCAAGGACACGCGGCTGTCCGGCTATATGATCGAATATGCGCTGGTCGCGGGCTTCGCCTCGGTCGGCATGGACACGCTTCTGCTCGGCCCCATGCCCACTCCCGCCGTCGCCATGCTGACCCGGTCCATGCGGGCGGATGTCGGCGTGATGATCTCCGCCTCGCACAACTCCTTCGAAGACAATGGCATCAAGCTCTTCGGACCCGACGGCCACAAGCTCTCGGACGAGATCGAGGCCGAAATCGAGAAGCTTCTCGACAGTGACTTGACGCGCAAGCTCGCAGGCGCGACCCAACTCGGCCGCGCGCGCCGCATCGACGACGTGCGTGCGCGCTATATCGAATTCGCCAAGCACACCCTGCCGCGCAATCTGAGCTTCGAGGGGCTGCGCGTCGTCATCGACTGCGCCAATGGCGCCGCCTACAAGGTCGCGCCGGAAGCGCTCTGGGAGCTCGGCGCCGAGGTCATCGCCATGGGCGTCGAGCCCGACGGCTTCAACATCAACCGCGACGTTGGCTCCACCTCGCCGCAGGCGCTGCGCGCCAAGGTCCGTGAATTACGCGCCGACGTCGGCATTGCGCTGGACGGCGACGCCGACCGCGTCATCCTGGTCGACGAAACCGGCGCCATCATCGACGGCGATCAGGTCATGGCGGTGGTCGCCCAGAGCTGGCGCGACCAGGGGCTTCTCGCCAAGCCGGGCCTCGTCGCGACCATCATGTCCAATCTCGGCCTCGAGCGGCACTTGAACGGGCTGGGACTGACGCTGGAGCGGACGGCCGTCGGCGACCGTTATGTCATCGAGCGCATGCGCGAGGCGGGCTATAACGTCGGCGGCGAGCAATCGGGCCATGTGATCCTGTCGGATTATTCGACCACCGGCGACGGCCTCGTCACGGCCATGCAAGTGCTCGCCGAGGTGAAGCGCCGAAATCGCCGGGTGAGCGAGGTCTGCCACTGTTTCGAGCCGCTGCCGCAGGTGCTCAAAAGCGTGCGCGCCCAAAAGCAGATGCTGGAAAAGGATTCAGTCGTCGTCGCCATCGACTCGGCCCGCGAGCGGCTCGGCGCCGGCGGAAGGCTGATCGTGCGTCCTTCCGGCACAGAGCCGGTGATCCGCGTGATGGCCGAAGGCGACGACCCCGATCTGGTCGAGACGCTGGTTGCGCAGGTTTGCAGCGCGTTGAAGGACTCTGCGGAGGCGGCCTGAACGCGCTGGCGAGTCGCGTCGCTCAGATTAACGCCAGATTGTGCTCCGCCACCGCGGAGCGGATATGGCCGATCGCCGTCGTCACCGTCGCGCCGTCCAGCGTCACATGTGCAATCGCGCGCGTCGCAGCTTGGTACGCCGCGTCGGCGACGGACTGTGCGTCCAATAGATGCCCGCCATATTGCTTCGACGCATTGGCGTAACTTTGCGAGACGGCGATTTTGTTGTCAAAAATCGTCTGGCGCTGAATGGCGGCCTGATACTCCGCCGTCGTAAGGAACGCCGGCTGGCTCGTGAGATCGTAACCAATAAAGCCCTGCACGAATTGGCCGACGATCTGCGCGCGGGCGTTCTGCACAGAAAGCCCCTGCGCCTCGAGCGTCGCGAGTTGCCCGGACCAGTATTGGACGCCCGCGGACTCGCCCGCGTTGCCGCCAATATTCTGATACAGCGCGTTGATGAATTGGCTGTCGCTGAGGCTGCCGTAAGTCTGGTCGAAGTAGGCGCTTTGCGTCGTGACGAAGAGCTTGCCAAGCAGCTGGGCGTCGGCCGTCGTTACGGGTTTGAGCGCCGCATTGGCGATGGTGACGCCCGCCGCGTCCGGCTGCTGGCCGACGAGGCCGATCCAGTAAGAGAGACCGGGAAAGTCGGCGGCGCGATTGTAAAGCGCGGCATAGAGACCGAGGACTTCCTGTTGCACGCTCGTCGCCGGGCGAGCCCCGACGACGACCTCGACAGTCGCGTCGCGCCCCCTGACCACCCAATCTTGCGCCGTGTAGGCGAAAGCGTCCGAACCCACGAAGCCGGTCTCGGGCGTGTAGACGAAGGAGCCGTCCGGGGCGAGGGTCACCGTCCCGTGAGACGGGCCTGAAACCAGCGAGGCCGTGAGTTTGTTCGCCGTCCCATTCGTGTCGTTGGCGAGCACGCCCTGCGCCGCGTTGACATGAAGCGCGGTGTTTTTGGCCGTGACATAGGCGTCGTCGGTCTCGCGCGGCGCCCCGGGCAAAGGCTTTGTCGCGAGCAAACCGGTCTCGATCAGCCCGCCGCTTCCTGGATATTCTTGCAACGTAAGGAAGCTGTAGCCGTTCTTGGTTTGCATGAGATGCCCGCCGCCCAGCATCCATTCGTCTCCCGGCGCGACGAGATCGCCGACTTTAATCGTATGAAAACGCCCGGCGCCGTCGTTCAGCCAAATGAGCGGCGTCGACTGCGTGATCCGCCCGTTAAGCTCGAGGGCGAAGTCCTGAAATCCATCGTTGTTGTAATCCCCTACTCTCGCCCACGTCGCCCAGGGCGTCCCCGTGGTCTTTCCGGCCACGCCGCCCATCGCGTCGGTCGGCGAGACTAGGCTCGACGTCGCGTCGACAAAGGTTTTGCCGCCCTTGTTCAGCAGCAACTGCACAAACCAGCCGTCGTAAAACGGCTGGCCCTGAGTCCCGACGATAATGAGATCTTTTAACCCGTCCGCATCGATGTCGATCGGCTGGATATCGAGATCGATATGCGTTGGGAAACTCTTTGTCGCCGGCAGCGGCGAAATATCCGCCTGACTGAAGGCTCCACCGCGGTTCCAGAGGATCGTGGACTGTGTGTTTCCATTATAGGCGGAGCTGGCGTCAGCCCCAATGATCAGATCCGGATAGCCATCGTTGTTTAGATCGGCCAGCGTGCTTGCTGGAAACATATGGAAAGTATCGAAGTCGAGAACGTTTCCCGGCGAGGTCGGGATGTCGCTCCTCGTCAAGGAGAACTGGCCCAGCCCCTTATTCAGCAGCACATAAGGCAGAATGTGATTTTGCCCGGCGTAGCCATTTCCGACGAAAATGTCGGCGCGCCCGTCGCGATTGATGTCCCCGGCCGCCGAAGAATGGGAAAAGTCGCTCAATTGGGGAAGCGACGGCGTCGCGTCGACCCATGTCCCGTTCGGCTGCGACAGAACCAGGCGGTTTTGTTCTCCCGGAAAGGGCGAGGCGTCCCATCCGTGGCTTGAAACGAAGACATCCAAACGACCGTCGCCGTTGAAATCCGCGAAAAGGACCTTCCGCGGGTGAACGGTAAGGAGCGAACTCGCCGGAAAGACCCTCTCCGCGACGCGTGTAAAGCCGCCGTTTCCATCGCCGAAAAATACGGCCGCGGGCTGAGGCGTTGGGGACGTCGCGCCCGCGACCGGGTAAGAGGCGCCAAGGACGAGCAGATCCTGATGGCCGTCGCCGTTGAGGTCGGCGGTCTCGGGATTGAACATGAATTGCGGCGCATAGCTTGCGTCGATCACCCGGACGGGGATCGCGGAGAAATAGGCGCTTGAGTTTGCCATTGGCGTCTTCTCGGCTTTGAAACGCTCCGTCGACGATTATTCTTGAACTTGACTGCTGCAGCAAGCGCGCAGAAGCAGAGACGCCACGGGCGGAAGACGGCCTGGTCAGCTCCGGCGAAAAAAACTTGGTAAACGCTTGTCCTTCAATCGGTAAGGTTAACTCAGCCTTAAGCCTTCCCCGCCAATCTTTAGCTTGGCCATAAGCTGGGACCGCACCGCGGCCCGTTTTGCAAAGGGGAACTGACCATGGGCCGAACCGCCCTTCTCATAGCGGCCGCAGTCGTCGCTGGCCTCGGCGCCAGCGCGCAGGCGGCCGATCTTCTGCCGCCGCCCCCACCGCCCCCACCGCCGCCTCCGGATTTCAGCGGCTGGTATCTGCGCGGCGACGTCGGCGTCGGCGCCAATCAGATCAGCGGCGTCTCCTCGACCTTCCTCAACCCGACGGTCCATGTGCCCGCGCCGATGTTCAACGCCTATTCGATCGGCGACGCGGCTTTCGCGGGCGCTGGCGTCGGGTATCAATTCAACAGCTGGTTCCGCTTCGACGTCACGGGCGAATACCGCACGGCCGCGCAATACAGCGCCATCCAGAGTTACAGCGACATCTGGAGCGCGTGGGGCGCCTCCCCCTGCGGCGTCAACGCCCGCTGCCACGATCTCTATCACGCCCAGCAGAGCGCCGCCGTCTTCCTTGGCAACGCTTATTTCGATCTCGGCACCTGGTACGGCATCACGCCGTTCATCGGCGGCGGCATTGGCTTCGCGAGCAACTTCCTCGAAAACTTCTACGACATTTCCGCCCAGCCGGCAGGCGGCTTCGGCTATGCGAGCAATCGAACGCAGACCAATTTCGCCTGGCAAGTCGGCGCGGGCCTCGCCTTCAACGTCACGCCCAATCTGAAGCTCGAAGTCGCCTACCGCTACCTCGACATGGGTAATTTCAACACCAACAGGATCGTCTGCATGGGCGTCGTCGTTTGCCCCGGCGAGGTGCAGCGTTTCAACCTCGCCTCGAACGACGTGCGCGTGGGCTTCCGCTACGTCATCCCGACGCTCGTCCCGCCGCCGCCCCCGCCGCCGCCGCTGGTGACGAAATACTGAGCGCGCCGCCCTCGCTCCCGCAAACGACGAGGGCGCGCATCGCGACCATGGAGCGCTTCGCTTCGCAGCGGCCTACTTCGGTTTGCCCTTCACCGTGCGGGTGCCGGGCCTGCCGCCGGATGAGCGGCCGACGGGACGCGGCGGGACGCGGCCAAGGGGCCGGGCCTCGCCGCCGCCGAAATTGTGCGGCCCCATATCTGCGTCGGTTGGTTTACGCGCGCGAGTCGACAGACTTGCGCCGCCGCCCCCAGCCCGCCTCTCCCCCGTCTTGCTGGAAAGGGTAATTCGCAGCACCGGGCTCGCCTCCGCCAGCAGCTCCGCCTTTTGCAGGCGCTGGATTTCATCGCGCAGCCGCGCCGCCTCTTCGAAGGCGAGATCGGCGGCGGCCTCCTTCATGCGCTTCTCGAGATCGGCGATCGTCGCCGCGAGATTATGCCCCGGCGCGATGTCGTAGCCCGTGTCGACCGTGACATGATCCTGCTCGGCGACGCTGCCGAGAATGTCGGCGATGCCGCGCTTGATCGACGCGGGCGTGATGTTGTGTTCGACATTATACGCCTGCTGCTTGGCGCGACGGCGTTCGGTCTCGTCCATGGCCCGCTTCATCGAGCCGGTGATGTGATCGGCGTAAAGGATCACACGCCCGTCGACATTGCGCGCGGCGCGGCCGATGGTCTGCACCAGCGACGTCTCGGAGCGCAAAAAGCCCTCCTTGTCGGCGTCGAGAATGGCGACGAGGCCGCATTCGGGAATATCGAGGCCCTCGCGCAGGAGGTTGATGCCGACGAGCGCGTCGAAGGCCCCGAGCCGCAAGTCGCGGATGATCTCGATGCGCTCCAGCGTGTCGATGTCCGAATGCATGTAGCGCACGCGCACGCCATTCTCGTGCAGATATTCGGTCAAGTCCTCAGCCATGCGCTTGGTCAGCACAGTGATGAGCGTTCGATAGCCGATCTGTGAAGTGGCGCGCACTTCATCGAGAAGATCGTCGACCTGCGAGCGCGCCGGACGCACTTCGACGGGCGGATCGATGAGCCCCGTCGGACGAATGACCTGTTCGACGAAGACGCCGCCCGTCTGCTCCAGTTCCCAGTTGCCCGGCGTCGCGGAGACGCTGATCGTCTGGGGCCGCATGGCGTCCCATTCCTCGAAACGCAGCGGGCGGTTATCCATGCAGGACGGCAGACGGAAGCCGTATTCGGCGAGCGTCGCCTTGCGGCGGAAGTCGCCGCGATACATGCCGCCGATCTGCGGGATCGAAACATGGCTTTCATCTGCGAAGACGAGCGCATTGTCGGGAAGATATTCGAACAGCGTGGGCGGCGGCTCGCCCGGCTTGCGGCCGGTTAGATAGCGCGAGTAATTCTCAATACCGGCGCAAGCGCCCGTCGCCTCCATCATTTCCAGATCGAAACGCGTGCGCTGTTCGAGTCGCTGCGCCTCCAACAGGCGGCCCGCGCGGTGGAGTTCGTCCAATCTCTGCTTCAACTCTTCCTTGATCGCCTTGATCGATTGCAGGAGCGTCGGGCGCGGGGTGACATAGTGCGAATTGGCGTAGATCTTCACGAATTCGAGGTCGACCGTCTTCCTCCCGGTGAGCGGATCGAATTCGGAAATCGACTCCACCTCGTCGCCGAAGAAGGAGATTCGCCAGGCGCGATCTTCATAGTGAGCCGGAAACACGTCCACCGTATCCCCGCGCACCCGGAACGTTCCGCGCGTAAAATCGGCGCTGACCCGCTTGTAATGCAAGGCGACGAGATCGGTGACGAGCTGTCGCTGTTCGAGCTTCTCGCCGAGCTGCACCGAAAAGGTCATGGCCGTATAGGTCTCGACCGAGCCGATGCCGTAGATGCAGGAGACCGAAGCGACGATGATGACGTCGTCGCGTTCCAGGAGCGCGCGCGTCGCGGCGTGGCGCATGCGGTCGATCTGCTCGTTTACCGAGGATTCTTTCTCGATATAGGTGTCCGACCGCGGCACATAGGCCTCGGGCTGATAGTAGTCATAGTAAGAGACAAAATATTCGACCGCGTTATTCGGGAAGAAGCTTTTGAATTCCCCATAGAGCTGCGCCGCCAGGGTCTTGTTGGGGGCGAGGATCAGCGCCGGACGCTGGGTATGGGCGATCACGCTCGCCATTGTGAAGGTCTTGCCCGAGCCGGTGACGCCGAGCAGCACCTGATCGCGCTCCTGCGCCGCGACCCCCTTCACCAACTCGTCGATCGCCGCCGGCTGGTCGCCCTTGGGCGTATAGTCGGAGACAAGCTCGAATCTGACGCCGCCCTCGGATTTTTCCGGCCGCTCCGGCCGATGCGGAACCCAGGGCTTGCGGTCGCGCAGATTCGGATCGCCAAGGCGCAGCAGTTCCGCAAGTGAATCCGCCGTGGCCTGAACGCCCGCGCCCTGCGGCGGCGACGCACCGAGCCCCCATGTCGAGAGCTCGTCCGCGCCGACGGGGACGGCGTCCGCGTCATAGGCCGCCTGCCCCATGTCTTCAAAGCCGGGCGCCAGGGCGGGATTGAGCAATTGAGCGAGATGGGGGGCGAGCGGCGCGACGTCGGGCTTGGACGCCTTGGCGCGCGTCGGACGCGCCGGGTCTTTCTTCGCCGCCTTGGGTTTTTCGGGAGACTTCGCCATGGCCGCGAATATGGGGGTTGTTGGGACGGGATGGAAGCGGGGCGATCCCCCGGCGACCGAAGCTTAACCTTTCCCCGGCCCGACCTTTGCATTTCAGTTCGAACTGGCGCAAACTCGGCGACTTGCTGCGGAGGTCGAGCAGATGAACAACCGGCCGGGTCTGACCACGCTTCTTTCGGATACGCTCGTCCTGAGCGTGGCGGCGAACGCCGTCATCGCCGTCCGGCTGACCAAAATGGCCTTTGGAGTCGTCGACCCGAATCGCGAGGGCACCCTGATGGTCGCCGAGAAGATCGACGCCGCCGCCGAGGCCACTCTGGAAGCCGCCCGCAGCTTTGCCGCAGGCGAGCCGCATCACGCCGCCGGCCGCGCCGTCGCAATCTACAAGAAGCGCGTCGAGCGGAACCTACGACGACTGACGAGCGGCTGAGGGGGCGGGCTTCGCCTGCGCCGGCTTGGCCGTCTTCCCGGACTGGCCGCGCCGCCACATCGCGAGACCGACGCAAGCCACGGCAGCCGCGAGAGCGCCCGTGGCGACGGTCTGCAAATAGCTTGCGCCCACGGTGAAGTAATACTGCCCGACATATTCCTTCGCCCCGTCGTCGCTCGTGGCGCGCACGAGCGCGAGATAGTCGCCCTCCTTGGTGAAGTCGTAGGTGAAGCTCGTGGTGCCGCGCCCCTCGAGATATTTCTTTGCCGGGAGGACGGTTACGGTCGTCGCGTCGAGGTCGTCGCGCCAATCCGCCTGGCCGATGTTCTTGAGCAGACGAACCTCGATGTTCATATCCCGAAGCTCGTTGCTCTTGGCGTCGAGGATGATCATCGTCTTGCCGACGTCGCCGATGTGCTGGCAGAAGATTTCGTCGGTCTTGTTCTCCTGAAAGGCGCTGAACATCATCTGCGTCGGCCCGACGCTCATGACGCAGAAGCGCGGATGCTCGGCCTTGATCTGGGCCTGAGCGGCCGTGGCGGCGCCGAAGGCGGCCAGCGAGGAGAAAATAAATTTTTTGAGCATCGAACCCTCCCGGGGCTTAAGGCGCCTTTGCCTTTGAGGGTGCGTCGGCAATTGATCTTCGGCAAAGAATAATCCTCGCCAAAGGGCAGGCGAATTTTGCCAGCGCGGGGCTCGGGGGCCCTTCCGGGGGGCAATCCGTCACGTCACCGGTCGGCGCGGCGCTCAAGCCCCGGCAACCGCGAGGCGCTACTCGGCATGGATCTCGTCGCGCGCCTTGGACCGCGCAGGGACCTTTCTGGACCCAGCAAGATTTAGGATTGGACGTTCAATAACCAGGTAGTAGGCGACGCCGCCAAGAACGCCGGCTAAGGTCGACCCGATCATGATGACCCAGGATCCATGAAGGATACGGGCCGCGATAGAAATGGCCAAGCCGTGCGAGAGGTAGATCGAATAGGACGCTGCGCCCAGGAAAATATAGGTGCGGGGAATCCTCAACCACTGTTCGCGTTCAGCGGCGACGATGACGGGCACGAGCAAGGCGAACCCGAGCCCGACAAGCACCGACGATTCACGGTGAAATCCCTGAAAGCCCCATAGGACAAAGCAGATAAGCGCGGCCGGCGCCATTGCCACATGCCATCGCCCTCGCTGCGCCATTACAGCCGCTGCGACGCCAAAAAGGAATTCAAGATCGATGGGGCGTAGCGGAATCACATCCACTGCGCCGATCAAGCCATTGGCGGCAATTGCGCCGAACCAGAGAAATAGACCTAAGAACAGGCGACCGGAAAAGTAAAAAATCCCGAATAAAGCGTAAAACATGACTTCGTGTTGAAGCGTCCACGCGACACTGAGCGCCGGGGCGCCGATCGGCGCGAGCGTGATGGTTGTCAGCCAATTCCACTGGCGATCGCCCAGCGAAGCTCCGGGAAGCAGCCAATAGAGTATCGCTATCGCCAGCCCGATAGGGAGATAGGGAAAGTATATTCTTACGGCCCTGGACCTTGCGTAATCCGCCGCGCTCTTGGAACGACCGACAGTCGAGTAGTAAATGATGAATCCGGAAAGGACGAAAAAGAAATCCACGCCCAAGTAGCCGAGCGAAAATATGTCTTCGTATCGCAGGCCGCCGCCGAAATCACGAGCCGCTAACGCGGCGTGGTGAACGACCACCGCAATCGCAGCGAGAGCGCGGCCAGCCTGAAGGCTGTAAATCGTGGTTCGCTGTTCGGACATTAAGACTCGCGTCTGATTGGAATGCGCCTATTTGCGCCGGGCATTTTAGACAATTTACGCCGCGCGCCTCGAAGCCAGCGCCTGGCGCTACCGCAGACCAAACCCTTTTTTTCTGGCGTCATTCTGACGGGCGCGCGAAGCCCGACTCTTGAGGGAGCGGGGCGACCCCGGGCCCTACTCCGCCTCGGCCTCCTCGCGCTCGGCCTCGAGCAGTTTGGCGCGCGCTTCGGCGGCCTCGCGCTGGCGGTTCCACATGGCGGCGTAATGGCCGCCGAGCGCCAGCAGCTCCGCATGGCGGCCTCGCTCGATGATGCGCCCATGGTCGAGGAAGAGAATCTCATCCGCGTCCACGACGGTCGAGAGCCGATGGGCGATGACGAGCGTCGTGCGGCCCTTGGCGACGCGGCGCAGCGCCTCCTGAATTTCATGCTCCGTGAAACTGTCGAGCGCCGAGGTCGCTTCGTCCAGAATGAGGATGGGCGGGCCCTTGAGGATGGTGCGGGCGATCGCGACGCGCTGCTTCTCGCCGCCGGAGAGCTTCAACCCACGCTCGCCCACCTGCGCTTCATACCCGCCCGGCACGCTCTGAATGAACGCGTCGATCTGGGCGAGCTGCGCGGCCTCGCGCACCTCCGCGTCGGTCGCGTCCCAGCGGCCGTAACGGATGTTGTAGCCGATCGAGTCGTTGAAGAGCACGGTGTCCTGCGGCACCATGCCGATGGCGGCGCGCAGGCTCGCCTGGGTGACGTCGAGAATATTCCGCCCGTCGATCGTGATCCGGCCGCCCTGCGGCTCGTAGAAGCGGAACATGAGCCGCGAGATCGTCGATTTGCCGGCGCCTGACGGCCCGACAATGGCGATCGTCTGGCCGGGCGCCGCGTCGAAGCTCACGCCCTTCAGGATCGGCCGATCGGAATCGTAATAAAACTGCACATTGTCGAAGACGACGCGCCCCTCGTTCACGACAAGCGGCTCGGCGTCCGGCTTGTCCGAAATCTCGGGACTGCGCGACAGGATCGAGAACATGGTCTCGATGTCGATGATCGCCTGCCGCACCTCGCGATAGAAAGTGCCCATGAAATTCAACGGTTGGGCGAGCTGCAACATCATGGCGTTGATGAGCACGAAATCGCCGACCGTGTTTTGGCCGGCGCGAATGCTGTAGACGCACATGACCATCATCGTCGTCACGCCAATGATGTAGATCACCGTCTGGCCGGCGTTGAGGATGGCGAGCGAAATATAGGAATGGGTGCTGGCCTTTTCGTAAAAGGCCATGGATCTGTCGTAGCGCTCGGCTTCGCGCCGCTCGGCGCTGAAATACTTTACCGTCTCGTAATTGAGCAGACTGTCGATCGCCTTCTGGTTGGCGTCCGTGTCGCTCTCGTTCATCGTGCGGCGGATCGCGATGCGCCAGTTGGTCGCGAGCGTGGTATAGGCGAAATAGGCCCCCAGGGTGACAATGAGCACGAGGCCGTAGCGCCAGTCGAACTGATAGATGAAGATTCCCAGCACGAGCGCCATTTCGAGCGCGGTCGGCGCGCCGGTGGACATCACGAGCCGCGACAGCGTCTCGATCGCGTTGCGGCCACGCTCCAGGACGCGCGTCAACCCGCCTGTCTTGCGGCTGATGTGAAAGCGCAGGGACAGTTCGTGCATATGGATGAAAAGGTCGGTCGCCAGCCGCCTGACGGCATGCATGGCCACCGCCGCGAAAATGCCGTCGCGCGCCTGCATAAGGATGACGGACACGATGCGGATCGCGCCCATGAGCAGCGTAAAGCCGACGGCGCTCGCGCCCAGAACGGGCAGGGCCGCTGCTCCGCTTTCCGCCAGCGCATCGGTCGCCCATTTGAAAGCATAGGGCGTCATGGCGTTGAACAGCTTGCTGACGATCAGCAGCCCGAAGACGACAGCGACGCGTAGCTCCAGATCGCGCCGGCCGCGCGGCCAGATATAGGGCCACAGCCGGCGGATTGTTCCAAGGAGCGAGGCTTCGGAAAGGGAAGCGTCCTGCGGATCGGGCGCGCCATAGGCGCCCGACGCGCGTTGGCCAATTCTGAGCATTCGGAGTCCAATGATGAATGGAAGCCTCGGCGAAAGAGGCAAGTGTCATATAAGGCCTTTAACTCTTTCGCGCACCCCGCTTGACCGGCGGGCCGATGGCGCCAGTTGACGGAAAGAAGCTTATGCAGAAGATCAAGAACATTTGCGTCTACTGCGGCTCCGCCCAGGGAGACGACCTGCGCTACGCCGCGGCGGCGGAAACTTTTGGGCGCATTCTGGCCAAAGCCGGAGTCGGACTCGTCTTTGGCGGCGGCTCCTGCGGCCTCATGGGGATAACCGCGCGCGCCGTGCTGAACGCCGGCGGCCGGGTGACCGGTATCATCCCCGACTTTCTGGAAGAGCGCGAACTGGCTATGCAGGGAATGACCGATTTGATCGTCGTCGACCATATGCATACCCGAAAGCGCCTGATGTTCGAAAAATCGGACGCTTTTGTCGCCCTGCCCGGCGGCGTCGGGACGCTCGAGGAGCTGACGGAGCAGTTGACCTGGATTCAGCTCGGGCGGCATACCAAGCCGCTTGTCATCGCCGACATCGCCGGCTTCTGGCGCCCGTTGCTGACGCTCTTCGCCCATATGCACAATTCGGGTTTTATCCGCGAGGGATATGAAGTGCGCTATCTCGTGGCGGAACGCGTCGAGGACATTCTGCCGATGATCCAGACGACCGCGCGCCGCATGCCGAAAGTCGAGGAAACGGCGATTACCGAGCGGATGTGAAAACCTGCGTGCTAATCCCTCCCCCTCGCGGGGAGGGCGGCCCGCGAAGCGGGCCGGGTGGGGTCCGCCCCTAGGTCGCCCCCGAGATCAGCAGCTTGTAATTGATCGCGTCGACAATCGCCTCGAATGACGCGTCGATGACATTCGCGGAGACGCCGACCGTCGACCAGCGATTGCCCGCGCCATCGGCGCATTCGACCAGCACGCGCGTCACGGCGTCCGTGCCGCCCTGAAAGACGCGCACGCGGTAATCGACGAGGCGCACGTCGTCGATGAATCTTTGATAGGCGCCGAGATCCTTGCGCAGGGCGAGGTCCAGCGCATTGACGGGGCCGTTGCCCTCCGCCGCCGAAATGCGGCTTTCGCCGTGCACATTGACCTTCACGATGGCCTCGGCGCCGAGGTCCTCGAAGCCGCCGTTCTTCGCAAAACGGCGGTCGACCGCAACGCTGTAGCGCTCGATATCGAAATAATGCGGCGCTTCGCCGAGGACGCGCTTGGCCAGCAGGAAGAAGGAGGCGTCGGCGCCCTCATAGGCGTAGCCCTGCGCCTCCTTGTCTTTCACTTCGTCGAGGAGGCGCGTGAGCCTCGGATCCTTCTTGTCGACGTTGACGCCGAGCCGCGTCAGTTCGGAAATGATGTTCGAGCGTCCCGCCTGATCCGAGACCAGCACGCGGCGCATATTGCCCACGCTCTCCGGCGGCACATGCTCATAGGTGCGCGGATCGGTGAGCACGGCCGAGGCGTGAATTCCCGCCTTGGTGGCGAAGGCGCTCGCGCCGACATAAGGCGCGTGGCGGTTCGGCGCGCGGTTGAGCAGCTCGTCGAGCGCATGGCTGACGCGCGTCAGGTGGGTGAGCTTGTCGCGGCTCACGCCGATCTCGAACCGCTCGGCGAACTCCTCCTTGAGGAGCAGCGTCGGGATGATCGTCGTGAGATTGGCGTTGCCGCAGCGTTCGCCGAGACCATTGAGCGTGCCCTGAATTTGCCGCGCGCCGGCGCGCAGCGCGGCGAGCGAATTGGCGACCGCCTGACCGGTGTCGTCATGGCAATGCACGCCGATATGGTCGCCCGGAATTACCTTCACCACTTCGGCGACAATGCGCTCGACCTCATGCGGCAGCGTTCCGCCATTGGTGTCGCAGAGCACGACCCAGCGCGCGCCAGAGTCATAGGCGGCCTTGGCGCAGGCCAGCGCATAGTCCGGATTGGCCTTGAAGCCGTCGAAGAAATGCTCGCAGTCGACGGCCGCTTCCTTCTGCTTCGACACGGCGGCCTTCACGGATTGCGTAATGCCCTGGAGATTGTCCTCTTCCGTGGAGCGCAAAGCGACCTTGACCTGATAATCCCAGCTCTTCGCGACAAAGGTCACCGCATCCGCCGCGCTGTCGAGCAGCGCCGCGACGCCGGGATCATTCTCGACCGAACGGCCCTGCCGCCGCGTCATGCCGAAGGCGGAGAAGCGGGCGCGCAGTTTCGGCCGCGTCGTGAAAAACTCCGTATCGAGCGGATTGGCGCCGGGATATCCGCCTTCGACATAATCGACGCCGAGGTCGTCGAGCAGGGCGGCGATCTGCCGCTTGTCTTCGAGCGAGAAATCGACGCCTGTCGTCTGCGCGCCGTCGCGCAGCGTCGTGTCGTAAAGCGTGACGCGTTCCTTCATCATCACTGCAGTCCCCCGGCGGCGGGCGCCGCCAGTTCCTTGGTCATTGTGGTGTTGCCGAGCCATTCGCCGGCGATCGTTACAGTGTTTCGGCTCTGTGCGACATAGCCGCGCGCCGCGAAAAAGTCGCGCGCCGAGTCGGAGGCCTCGACGGTGAGCTTTTTCGTTCCGCGCGCCGCGGCAAGCTTCTCGATGGCGTCCGCGAGCGTGGCGCCGACGCCCTGCCCCGCGAGATCGGGTCGCACATAGAGCATGTCGAAAATTGCATTATCCTTGAGCGAGGCGAAGCCGGCGACGTCGCCGCCAAGCAGCGCGACAATCGTCAGTTCGCCGGCCAGTCGCGACGCGAAAGCCGCTTCGTCATCAGCGGCCGAGGCCCAGGCCTCGCGTTGATCGGCGTCATAATCCTCGGCCGCAAGCTCTTCGACGCTGGCGCGAAACAGCGCCGCGAGCGTTGCGGCGTCTGCCGGAAGATAGGGTCGAAGTCCCGGCGCTGTCGCCATTACACGACCTCGAACGCGCGCAGCAGATGCCAGGCTGCGACGGCGGCGAGCGCCAGCACGAAGAGCTTGAACAGGAGATAGACCGCCCAATGGCGCTTGAAGGGCAGCGTTCTTTTCCAGTCGTCATTGGACATGGCTTTCTCCTTGTCTCTCAGATACGGCGCAGGGCGCAGTTTCAGAGGGAAGGCGCACTCGTGTGCGCGAATCCCTCCCCCTCGCGGGGAGGGTGGCCCGCAAAGCGGGCCGGGTGGGGTCCGCCGTCACAACGCCTCCCCTTCAGTCTCACGCGCCCGGGCGAGGATCGTCTCGACGAAGTGAAGGCCCTCGGGCCTCAACTTGCGCAGGTGAACCCACAGCTTCACCTCCTGCGGCGTCATGGTCTTGCGCAAAGCGCGGGCGCGGGCCACCCTCCCCGTAAAGGGGAGGGATTGGACTGCATCGAGACCGCCAACCGCCTGAAAGAGTTGAAGCTGCACAAGCCTCTCAGAAGGCTCGCCAACCTGCGTGCTCCAATCCCTCCCCCTTGCGGGGAGGGTGGCCCGCGAAGCGGGCCGGGTGGGGTCCGTCATCACAACGCCTCCCCTTCAGTCTCACGCGCCCGGGCGAGGATCGTCTCGACGACCCCATGCAGGTTGAGATCAACCTCGCTGTTCCAGAACCGCAGCGTCCGAAAGCCTTGCGCCGCGAAGTGGGCGTCCCGGCGCGCATCGTGGCGCAGGCCGCTGTCTTCCGCGTGCTGAGAGCCGTCAATCTCGACGATGAGCCTATGTTTAAAACACGCGAAGTCCAGAATGAATCCATCGACCGGCGCCTGACGGCGAAAGTGAAAGCCCTCGGGCCTCAGCTTGCGCAGCTGAACCCACAGCTTCACCTCCTGCGGCGTCATGGTCTTGCGCAAAGCGCGGGCGCGGGCGACGGTCATGCGCTAGCCCTCGAACCCCACCCGGCCCGCTGCGCGGGCCACCCTCCCCGTAAAGGGGAGGGATTGCACTGCATCGAGACCGCCAATCGCCTGAAAGATTTGAAGCTGCACAAGCCTCTCAGAAGGCTCGCCAACCTGCGTGCGCGAATCCCTCCCCCTTGCGGGGAGGGTGGCCCGCGAAGCGGGCCGGGTGGGGTCCGTCATCACCGCTTGACCTCCCACGTCGTCGTGCCGTCCTTATTATCCTTGAGCGCAACGCCCATGGCGGCCAGCTCGTCGCGGATGCGGTCGGACTCGGCCCAGTTTTTGGCGGCGCGGGCGGCGAGACGGGCGGAGATGAGCGATTCAATTGCTCGCGCGTCGACCGCGTGGCGCTTTTCGTTTTCGATCCAACTCGCGTAATTCCGAACGTCAACGCCAAGAAGCTTCAACGCCTCATCGAGCTGCATCGGGTCAAGGACCTCATGGAGCAGCGACACTGCGAGCGGCGTATTGAGATCATCGGCAAGCGCCGCAGCAAACTCGTGAGAGAAGTTGCCGCTGTTCCCGGTCGTCTCTCCCTTTTGCACAAACTCGGCCCAGCGCCGCAGAGATGATTCCGCCTCCTCGAGCGCCTTCACGGTCCAATCGATCGGCTGCCGGTAATGCGTCCTCAGCATCGCGAGCCGCAGCACTTCGCCCGGCCACTTCCGCCCGCCGAATTTGTCCGTATGCAGCAATTCGTGAATCGTCACGAAATTCCCCAGGCTCTTGGACATCTTCTCGCCCTCGACCTGCAGGAATCCGTTATGCATCCAGTAATTCGCCATCACGTCGCGGCCGAAGGCGCAGCAGCTCTGCGCGATTTCGTTCTCGTGATGCGGAAAGACGAGATCGATGCCGCCGCCGTGTATGTCGAAGGTCTCGCCGAGATGCGCCCAGGACATCGCCGAGCATTCGATATGCCAACCGGGACGCCCCCTGCCCCAGGGGCTCTCCCAGCCGGGCTCGCTCTCCTTCGACGGCTTCCACAGCACGAAATCCATGTCGCCGCGCTTATAGGGCGCGACGTCGACGCGCGCGCCCGCGAGCATTTCGTCGAGCGAACGGCGCGACAGACGCCCGTAAGCCTCCATCGACGGCACGTCGAAGAGCACATGGCCGTCGGCTGCGTAGGCGTGGCGCGAAGCGATCAGCCGCTCGATGATCGCGATCATTTGCGCGATGTGTTCCGTCGCGCGCGGCTGCACGTCGGGCTCGAGGCACCCGAGCGCGCGCACGTCTTCCTGGAAGACCCTGTTGGTCTCTTCGGTCAGTTCGCGGATGGTGATCCCGCGCTCGGCGGCGCGGGCGTTGATCTTGTCGTCGACGTCGGTGATGTTGCGGACATAGGTGACCTTAGTCTCGCCTCTGCCGCCATCCCAAACACCCTGCTTTGCAAGATGCCGCAGCAGCCGATACAGCACGTCGAAGACGATGAGCGGCCGGGCGTTGCCGATATGGGCGAAATCATAGACCGTCGGCCCGCAGACATACATGCGCACATTGGCGGCGTCGATGGGGCGGAACAGCTCCTTCGTCCGCGTCAGCGTGTTGTAGATCTTGAGCGCAGGCGTCGACATGAAATCCTCTCGGGCCAGCCCGGCCGGCGCGTTTCATGTCGTTTGGATCAGGCTCTTTAGGAACGACGTGAGGCTCCGGCCAGCGATGGTCGCTAGCTGATGATGATCCGGCCGCAAATTCGGCAATAGAGCGTCAGGAAGAGCCTCATGGCGCGACCATGCGCCCGGCGCGCCGCCGCGTCAAGCGCGTTGTGGCGGCGCCGCATTCGGGCGGAATCAAGGCGGCTTAACATTTATTTTACCCGGCCCCGCCACGATCGACCGTGGCCGCCCTATCTTCCGGCGGCGCATGAGCGGGCGCCTCAATGTTCATCCAGTCGTCGAAGATCGAAAGCACCCTCTGGTTCCGGATCGCCGTGCCCCTCGTCGCCGGCGCGCTCGTGGCGGCGGCGCTGAGCGCCAATGCACAGGCCGCGCCGGAAACCTTCCTTGTTCCCGACGACGGCTATGGGGTCACGGAATGCCTCAAGGGCAAGTCCGACTGCGGCCGCATCGTCGCCGACGCCTGGTGCGAAGCCCACGGCCACGGACCCGCCCAGGCCTATGGCCGCGCCGACGACGTGACCGCCGCCATTCCGGCCGCCGCGTCGCGTCCGTCGCAGCAGACCGACGCGATGGTGATCGCCTGCGCAGACTGAGGGTTACTTGACCCAGTCCTTGCACTGCGGCGGGGTCGCGCCGCCCCAGGGCTGGATCGGGACCGCGGAGGTCGAATTTTCCGGCGAGCCTTCAATGAGCTTGTCAGAATAGATCATGTAGATCAGCATGTTGCGCTTGGCGTCGCACCCACGCACGATATGCATCTGCTTCCACAGCAGCGACCGGCGCTCGCTGATCACGAGATCTCCCTGGGAAAATTTCTCGTTTTCCTTGCGCAGCTTGACGGGTCCGTACTGATTGCAGGCGAGCGAGACTTCCGAGGTCTGCTCGGCGACGCCGAACATGCCGGCGACGCCGCCTTTTTCGTGGGCCGTATAGGCGCAGGCGACGTTTTCGATGATCGGGTCGTCGACGACATAGGTCGCGAGCTTGTCATTGGGCGTGAGCAGCTTGAAGTCGGTGGACTTGCGGAAGATCAGATCCGGCCCTTCCTGCGCCGAGACCGAGCCGGCGGCGAGCGCCGCCCCCAGGGCAATCGTGCAAAGCGAAATCGTTTCAACAGAAGACTTCATCGGGCCGATCTCCAGTGGCGTCCGCGCCGGATATGGGCGAAGACCGCGCTCAAGGGAAGGGCCGCGCCGAAAAAAGCGCGCCCGTCGCAGCCGCGCGACCGCCTTGTTACGGACAAGAAAGGCTGGAAAATCGCCGAAAGTTGATCCGCGGCGGGATTCAGCCAACACTGGCGGGGATCGGGTCCGCGCTGGCGTTTTCGGGCGAACGATCGCTTCGCCGAAAAGCGCGTCGAGAACCAAAGAGCTGGAGACCGGTCCGACCAGCGTCGGATCGAAACGAGGCTTCAGCCGGAGCAATGGATGAGGCCGATTCTGGGGCCAAGGGCCTTCCGCAAAATTTTCACCGCTGCGTGCTGCGCCGCCGTCCTTGCGCCGCTGGGCCTCGCAGCGCCGGCCGCCCGGGCGGAGAGCGCCCGTTGCCTGGATCTGCGCGGACAGATCGCCAAGGCCGGCGCCGAAGGCATGGCGGCGCGCTATCGCGCCGGCGCCGCGAAGCTACGGGCGGAATACAGCCGCCTTGCGGTCAAAGGCCAGTCGATGGGCTGCGACCGGCAGACTTTCCTGTTTTTCGGCGAGCCGCCCCCGCCCCAGTGCGACGGGATCAACGCCCGTCTCAGCGCCCTTCGCGGCAACATCGCCGCCTATGAGCAGGCCGCCTTGGACGACAGCCAGCGTCAGGCCCTCATGGCGCGCTACGAGGTGGAGTGCCGCAACCCCACCATCGCCGCCCGCCAGCCCGATCCGGGAAGCTTCTTCGAAGAGCTGTTCGGCGTCCGCCCGCCGGATCAGGCTCCCGGCCTGCGCGAGGCGCCGGTCAATCCCGAGGCGGGGCTGACCGACGACGAGACGTTCGAGCAAGGGACGCGCCGGATGGGCGGCCCTGTGGCGCTTTGCGTGCGCGGATGCGACGGCGGCTTCTTTCCCATCACTTATACGGCCAAGTATTCCCAGCTCGACGATCTCGATGCGCTCTGCAAGGCCATGTGCCCCGGCGCCGAAGCGAAGCTTTACACGCAATCGCAGTGGAAAGGCCTCGAATCCGCTGTTTCGATCGACGGCGAGCCCTATGCCGACCATCCCAATGCGCACAAGTTCGAGACGCGCTACGACGCTTCCTGCGGCTGCAAGCCGCCCGGAAAAAGCTGGACCGAGGCGCTGGCGGAAGCCGAACGCATTCTCGCCGAGCGCAACAACAAGGATCAGATGGTCACGGCCGAACAGGCCGAGCAAATGTCCCGCCCGATCCTGCCCGGCGATCCGCGCGCCCGGCAACCGATTGGCCCGGCGGCCGCGTCCGTAACGGCCCCCCTTCCTGAGGCGCGGGAGAGCGGCGTCCCCCCGGAGGTCTTCCGCGAGGTCGTCGGACCGGATGGCGCCAAGCGTCGGGTGAGGGTCGTGGCCCCCATGCTTTAGCGCCGGGCGCCGCCTCGAGATTGAAGCCTGAATTATTGCTAAATACGTCGCGGCGTGGTCTTAAAACCTCCGCTGCAGGGGCGCGTGATTTTATCATCGCAAACGGGAATCGAAGTCCAAGAGTTTGAGAATGAAATATAAAGAAACCGGCATGGGGATGTTTGTCTCTTTCGCCACCATTGCCGTCGCCGTCGTCGGCGTCGAGGGACTACTGAGAATCGTCGATTACCCGAAGTGGGACACGGAAATTACCGCCGGCTGGCGTTCGCATGTCGAAAACGAAGCGCTCAACGAGTTCGGATTCCGCGGTCAGCCGATCCAATACGCCGACAAGGACTTTGTCATCGTCTTGCTCGGCGACTCGCAAGTGGAGGCGGCCGCCTGCCCGCCGCAGTCCACGCCCGAGCGTCTTCTCGAACACTATCTTTCGGCCTCCGGCGCATTCAAGGTCTTCACCATCGGAACCGCGGGTTATGGAAACGACCAGGAATATCTTGCGCTGCAAGAGTATCTCGCCAGGCATCGGGCCGACATGGTGCTGCTGTGGCAGACATTCTCCAACGACGTCTGGAACAACGTCTTTCCAACTCATATGCCGAAAGACGGGGCGATAAAGCCAACTTATGTTCTCAAGGAAGACAAGCTCGAGGGTCCGAACTATCAGCTCGGCGAGGTCGTCAGGAAGCCCGCGCGGACGAAGATCGGGGTTTTTCTCAATCGGATTTTCAACCCGCAGAAGGGTCTCGACGAATATTGGGAGCGGTTCCTTCCCCCGCCCTACGCGCCGCTCGTGAATTATTCGGGGCCCGTCGCGCCGGACTGGGACCCGGCCGACCCGGACAACAGGAATCCTTTTCTCGAAAACGAAAATCTGAAAACCGAGAAAAGCCACTTCGCCATCTCGCTGTATCCGGCAAGCAAACGAACCGCGTACGGCCTCGCGTTGACGAGAAAACTCCTCGGGAACATCGAGAGTTTGTCGAAGAGCCGCGGCGCCGCCTTCTTCGTGCTCAATGTGACGACGCCGGTCGCGGAAGGCGTAACCGCGCAGCCCGCCGTCGTCACGCACAGGAGAGACAGGTCTTTCTATCAGACCTCGTTCCAGCAACAGCGCGCCAACCAGGCGACAGTGTACGACGGCTTTCCGTCTTTCAGCGTCAACGTCACGATGGCTAACTGGCGCGTGAGCGAGACGGATGCGCATCTAAACTGCATGGCCAATGACGAAGCCATGCAAAGTCTCGCGAGAAACGTGACGGCGTTTTTGAAAAAAGACGCCGCTCCTTGAAGGCTTGCATCCTCACCCCTGCGCGGGGAGATGCGCCTTCACCGTCTCGACCAGCTGCTTGATCGAGAACGGCTTGGGCAGGAAGCCGAACTCTCCTTCGGGAAGGTTCTTGGCGAAGGCTTCCTCGGCGTAGCCCGACACGAAGATCACCTTGGCGGTCACGCCGCGTTTGCGCAGTTCGGCGTACATCGCGGGCCCGTCCATTTCCGGCATGACGACGTCGGAGACGATAAGGTCGATTTTCCCGCCGACCTCCTCTACGACCTCCAGCGCCTCGAGGCCGGTCGTTGCTTCGAGAACCGTGAAGCCGCGCGTCTTGAGCGAGCGGGCGCCGATCGAGCGCACCGCATCCTCGTCCTCGACCAGCAGAATGACGCCCTGCCCCGTATAATCGCCCTGGGGCTTCGCCTCGATCTCCTTCTTCGGGGTTTCCTTTTCGTCGGGGATGTAGCGCGGCAGGAAAATCCGGAAGGTCGTGCCCTTGCCGACGTCGCTCGACGCGAAAATGAAGCCGCCCGACTGTTTGACGATGCCGAAGACGGTCGAGAGCCCGAGTCCGGTGCCCTTGCCGACCTCCTTGGTGGTGAAGAAGGGCTCGAAAATCTTTTCGATCACCTCCGGGGGAATGCCCGCGCCATTATCTTCGACTTCGACGAGGACATAGTCGGCGGCGACGAGATGCGGCTCGTTGAAGCTCGCGCATTCCTCCTTGGAAACATTGCGGGTGCGGATCTGCATCAGCCCGCCCGACTCGGGCATGGCGTCGCGCGCATTGGCGAGCAGATTGATGATCACCTGCTCGAACTGCGTGAGATCGGCTTTCACGTACC
Organism: Methylocystis echinoides; assembly: GCF_040687965.1. Classification (NCBI taxonomy): domain Bacteria; kingdom Pseudomonadati; phylum Pseudomonadota; class Alphaproteobacteria; order Hyphomicrobiales; family Methylocystaceae; genus Methylocystis; species Methylocystis echinoides. Next base: position 3,085,931 of record NZ_CP156084.1, on the reverse strand, counting down.
AAAGATCGCGGCCATGGCGCAGTTCGAGCTCGTTCTTCTCGCCGACGACGCGCAGCAACAGCAGTTGCAGTTCTGAAAGCGCGTCGCCGAGCTGAAGCACTTGCGGCCGCAGGGTCTGGCGACGCGAGAAGGCGAGCAGCTGGCGGGTGAGGCCCGCCGCGCGCTCGGCCGTCGCCTTGATCTGACGAATGTCCTTGAAGCTCGGATCGGTCGGGCGATGGCTCGACAGCAGGAAATCTGAATAGCCGATGATCGCCGTCAACATATTGTTGAAGTCGTGCGCGATGCCGCCCGCGAGCTGGCCGACCGCGTTCATCTTCTGCGACTGGGCGAATTCCTCCTGCAGTTTGCGCTGCTCGGTGGTGTCGAGCGCATAGATGGTCGCGCCCTTCTGGCCGCCGTCTTCCGCGGGCGACACGAAGAAGCGCGCCGAACGCGGGCCGGCGCCCTCGTCGAAGGAGACATTCACGGGCTTGACGTCGCCCTTGCCGTCGATCGCGTCCTCGATGGCCTTGCGCAGCGCCTCGGCGTCGCGCTCGCCGAGCCCCGCGAGAAGCGACCAGCCCTCTTTCGCCGCGCCGGCTTTGAGCGCCCGCGGCAGCAGCTTGGCGAAAGCGGCGTTGGAGTCGAGCACGCGCCCGTTCGCGTCCAGCGTTGCGATCGCCATGGGCGTCGAGTTGAAGAAGCGCGCGAATCGCACCTCGGCCGCGCGCAGCCCCTCTTCCGACTTCTCGCCGGCGGCGCGGTTGAGCACGAGCGTGCGCGACGGACCGGCCGCGCCGTCCTGCCCGAACGCGACCTGATGTAAGAGCCGCGCCGGCAGCGGCCGGCCATCGCGGCAGCGCAGATCGAGGTCGATCTGCTCGGTGAGCACCTCGCCCGGCGCGCCGGACACCGCCGCGAGCAGCGCCGCGCCGTTGTTGGCCACGATCGAGGCGATCGTCGCGCCGCCCGATCCGACCTGCGTGAGATCATAGCCGAGCCAGGTGGCGAGCGTCCTGTTCATATACGGCACGGCGCCGTCGGGCGCGGCCGAGAAGAAGCCGGCTGGCGCATGGTCGAGAAAGTCGATCGCGTGCTGAAGCTCCTGGAACACGCCTTCCTGCCGTTGGCGCTCGCCGGTCACGTCGGCGACCCGCCACAGCGACGCCCGCGACCCGGATTGCGGCAGCGGCCGCACCTTGATCCGGTACCAGCCGACGGCGGCGCCGCCGGTGAGCGGCGGCGACAGGCGCAGCTCCTCGACATGCGGGGTCCCGGCGCGGGCCGCCTGGGCAAGCCGGTAGATCGCCTCGGAGACCTCCGGCGGCCCCGAGAACAGCCGCTCGACGACCTGGAGGCCCGATGCGTCTCGGGCGCCGCAGAGGTCCATATAGGCCGCGTTGGCGTACACGATCTGCCTGTCGCCCCTCGTGACGAGCAGGCCCTCGGTCGTGGATTCGGCGATGAGCCTCGTAATGTCGTTGCCCGCGACGCGCGGCGAGACCTGGATCAGCCCAACCGCATAGGCGAACAAGAAGAAGACGCCGGCCACGGCGAACAAGGCGAGGGCGAGCAGGACGAAACGCGGCGTCAGGGTCGCCGGGGCGAGAAAATAGGCGCCGAGAACCGCGAGAATCGCGAGGGCCAGCGCGAGCACGAGCCCGGCGCTGCCGGGGCGCTCGCTTCGGTCAAATGCAGACGACGCCGTCCTGTCGGTCATCCTGAACGCTCTGGGTCCCGCGCCCGCAGCATAGCGATCCGGGCTATTGGATTGTGCATGCCAGACTATGGTTAATGAAGGCGCAGCTCCAAATAAGCCCAGCCTCGTCCGTTTGAAAACCACGCGGGGCGCGGAATCGGACGAAAGAATGGCGGTCAACGACGGTCATGGCAACGGCCCCGAAAGAGGGTTGCGGGGTTTTCCGAGCTAAATTAACCAATAATTAACCTTTTGGCGCAGGCTTGCCCGAAATACTGTTAAATTGGCGACGTCAAAGCGCGTTCGAAGAGAGACCCTCACTTCATGCAAGACCGATTCTCCCAACTGCTCCCAATTCTTGGGGCAATCGTGGCGTTCCTCATCGCCGCGCTCCTCGTCCTCTATATCATTCGCCTGCTGTTCGGGCGCCGGATCCGCTCGGCGGCTCCCAAGAAGGGCCCCCGCCGGTTGGACGTGGTCGACGTTTTCGACCTCGATCGTGAACGTCAGCTCGTCATTGTGCGCCGCGACGACACCGAACATCTGCTGTTGATCGGCGGCCCCAACGACCTCCTCGTCGAGGGCTCGATTTCGCCCTCCGAGGCCCTGGCCGCGCGCCCGGCTCGGGAGGCGCGGCCTGCGCAGCCCGCCGCCGCGGGGTGGCCGCCCGGTCCCTCCCCCGAGCCCGCGCCGCCGGCGCCTGTCCCGGGGCAGAAACCCGCCCTCGGGCCTGCGCCCAAACCCGCCGCCGTCGGTCCGCTCAACCTGCCGCCGGATCTCTTTGCGCCCGCGCCGAGCAAGCAGGGGCCGTCCGAGCCTGCTCCTGCGCCGGCGCCCGCGGCGAGCGCGCCCCCGCCGCCGCCCGCCCCGCCGCCGCCGCCGCTGCAGCGTCCCGCCGCGCCGCCGCCGCGTCCGGCCGCGCCGCGCCCGGCGACGCCGCCGTTCCTCGCCCGGACGCAGCGGACCATCCAACCCAGACCGGACACGCCGCCGCCCCCCGCTGCCCCGACGCCGGCTCCGCCGGCGGGACCCGGGGCGCCGGCCACGCCGCCCTTAGGCGCCAGACCCCCGGCTCCCCCAGCGGCCCCGCCGGGCCCGCCGCCTGCGGCTCCGCCGCCCCCTTCCCCGCCCGCGGCGCCCGACGTCGATCCGCTGGAGTCGCTCGAAGCGGAAATGGCCCGCCTGCTCGGCCGGCCCGACAAGGAATAAAAAGAAAGGGCGTCGCGCTTGGCGACGCCCTTTTCTTTCCAAATGGGCAGCGAAGAAGAACGGACGCGTCAGTCGTCGCGATAGACTTTCTCGCGCCGCTCGTGACGCTCCTGCGCCTCAATCGACAAGGTCGCGATCGGACGCGCATCGAGGCGTTTCAACGAAATCGGCTCGCCCGTCTCCTCACAATAGCCGTAGGTGCCGTCTTCGAGACGGCCCAGCGCGGCGTCGATCTTGGCGATAAGCTTTCTCTGCCGGTCTCGGGCGCGCAATTCGATCGCCCGATCGGTTTCGGAAGACGCCCGATCGGCGAGATCGGGATGGTTTTCGTTTTCGTTCTGGAGGGCCGCGAGCGTCTCGCGGCTTTCGTGGAGAATGTCTTCTTTCCAGGCCAGCAGTTTGCGACGGAAATATTCGCGGTGCCGGTCGCACATGAAAGGTTCGTCTTCCGACGGTTTATAGGTCTCGTCCAGATCCACCGTCATTGCCGCAATTCTCCCGTAGGGCCATAGGCGGCGCCTATATAGACGCGCCGTGCAACAGACACAATCGAAGTTTGCAACGAAGCTGGCCCGAGGCCGGCCGAAATCCGCGGCTTCCGCATCGATCGACCTCAGACCATCGCCTTGCGGAGATTTTCATCGACCTTGTCGAGGAAGCCGGTCGTCGACAGCCACTTCTGATGGTGGCCGACGAGCAGCGCCAGATCCTTGGTCATATACCCAGATTCGACGGTCTTGACGCAGACCTCCTCCAAGGTCTTCGAGAAGCGCGCCAGTCCCTCGTTGCCGTCGAGCTTGGCGCGATGGGCGAGGCCGCGCGTCCAGGCGAAAATCGAGGCGATGGAGTTGGTCGAGGTCTCGTGACCCTTCTGGTGCTCGCGATAATGGCGGGTCACCGTGCCATGCGCCGCCTCCGCCTCGACGGTCTTGCCGTCCGGGGTCATCAGCACGCTCGTCATCAGGCCGAGCGAACCGAAACCCTGCGCGACGATGTCCGACTGCACGTCGCCGTCGTAGTTCTTGCAGGCCCAGATGTAACCGCCCGACCATTTCAGCGCCGACGCCACCATGTCGTCGATCAACCGATGTTCGTACCAAAGGCCCAGCGCCTCGAATTGCGACTTGAATTCCTTCTCGTAGACCTCCTGGAAGATGTCCTTGAAGCGGCCGTCATAGGCCTTCAGGATTGTGTTCTTCGTGGAGAGATAGACGGGGAATTTGCGCTGCAGGCCGTAGTTGAACGAGGCGCGCGCGAATTCCAGAATGGACTCGTCGAGGTTGTACATCGCCATGGCGACGCCGGCGCCTGGGAATTTGAAGACTTCCTTCTCGATGACCTGGCCATCCTCGCCCTCGAATTTGATCGTGAGGCGGCCTTTGCCCGGAACCTTGAAGTCGGTGGCGCGATACTGGTCGCCATAGGCGTGACGGCCGACGACGATCGGCTGCGTCCAGTGCGGCACGAGCCGCGGGACGTTGGCGCAGATGATCGGTTCGCGAAAGATGACGCCGCCCAGGATATTGCGAATCGTGCCGTTCGGCGACTTCCACATTTCCTTGAGGTTGAATTCCTTCACGCGCGCTTCGTCGGGCGTGATGGTGGCGCATTTCACGCCGACGCCATGCTGCTTGATCGCGTTGGCGGCGTCGACGGTGACCTGATCGTTGGTGGCGTCGCGATTCTGGATCGAGAGATCGTAATAAAGAAGATCGATGTCGAGATAGGGCCGGATCAGCTTGTCCTTGATGAAGGCCCAGATGATGCGGGTCATTTCATCGCCGTCGAGTTCGACGACGGGATTGGCCACTTTGATCTTCTGCATGTCTGATCGATCCTCGAACTGCGCGCCCGCCTTATAGCCCTGCCCCGACGCCAAAGAAAGCGGCGACAAGGGGGCCGACGACCCGCGGGCGGGCGCCCCAAGCATCAAGGGCGCCAGACCGCCAGCTTCGTCTTTGCCGGATGCTTACGCGAAGTCCGCGGGGGCGGGCGCCCGCAGGCGCACAGCGCTGATCCCGCCGCCGCGCCGCTCGACGCAGATTTTCGTCGCGATCCGGCTCTGCAGCGATTCGACATGGCTGATGACGCCGACCTTGCGGCCCTGACCCTGGAGATTTTCCAGCGCGTCGATGGCGACGTCGAGGGTCGCGGCGTCGAGCGCGCCGAAGCCCTCGTCGATAAAGAGCGTATCGACGAATGAGTCGCGCCCTTCGAGCCCGGCGAGCGCCAAGGCGAGCGCCAGCGAAGCGAGGAAGCGCTCGCCGCCCGACAGGGAGCGCGTCGAACGCCGCTCCTCGCCGAGATCGCGGTCGACGATCTGAAGCCCGAGCGCGCCCATCTCGCCAGCGCGCTCCAGCCTGTAACGCGGCGACAGGAGCGCGAGCCGTTGGTTGGCGAGGGCGACCAACTGTTCGAGCGTCACGCTCTGCGCGAAGCGGCGGAACTTGTCGCCCTCGCGAGAGCCGATCGCGGCGTTGATTTCCTCCCAAATCGTGCTGATCGAACGCGCCTCGGCAATCTCGCCGGAGAGCGCTTCCATGCGGGCGAGCGCCGCGTCGTCCTGCACGATCTGCTGCTGCAACACGCCGAGGCGCGTGAGCAGGGATTCGATCTGCGCCGCGCTTTTGGCCCGCTGGATCTCGAGTTCAGCCTGTGGGGTCTGCGGCAGACCCTGGGCCTCCGCTTCGGCGAGATCGGCGCGCCGCTCGGCGGCCGCCCGCTCCGCCGAGGCCAGTCTGGCTTTCGCCGCGTCGACGCGCTGGCGCATCTCCTCGGCCGCCTGCGGCGAGATTGCGAGGAGCGGCGCCGCGGCTTCTTCCGTCAAGCCCGTCCGCGACAGCGCCGCTGCAAACTCCGCCTGTCGGGCGTCGAGAGCCGCGTGGGCGTTGGCGAGATCCTGCGCGGCGGCGAAACTGCGGGCGTCACAAGCAGCTTTCTCTTTATCCGCCGCGGCGAGCTTATCGCGCGCCGCGTCGTAACCCCGCCGCGCAGCCGCGTTCCTTTCTTCGACCCGCGCGCGATGTCGCGCCGTCGCCTCGCCGCCGAGCAAACGCCCACGCTCGGCCTCGAGCCGCGCGAACGCGTCGCGGCGGGCGCCATGGGCGGCGACAGCCTCCGCCGCCTTTTCCGTTCCGGCGCGCGCGTCAACTTCCAGCGCGGCGGCGCGCCGCTCCCCCTCTGCGAGGCGCTGCTCGGCGCCCGCCAGCGCGGTCTCGGCCTCTTTGAATTTCGCGCCCGTCGCGGCGAGACGCCGTCGCGCCGCCTGCGGGTCGCGGTCGAGATCGGCCGCCACGAGATCGCAGAGGGAAAGATGATCCGCCAGCGCGCGGTCAATCGACTCGACGCGCTCCTGCGCCCCAGCGACCGCCTGCGCGAGCCGGGCGCACGCCTCTCCCGCCTGCCGGGCGCGCGCCTCTTCCGCGTCGCGCATGACCCGGCGCACGTCGAGCGCCGACCGCCTCTCCTCGGCGGCCTTGGCGAGCCATTCGACGTCCGCCCCGAGCTTCTCGTCGGTCTCGATGATTTTCTCCTGCGCGTCCCGCAGGGCCTCCGATTCCGCGAGCAAAGCCTGAATTCTTTCGGCGGCGCCGGCGATCGCCGCGAGCGCGGCGTTGAGCGGATCGCGGGCAAGCCGCGCCGCATAGTCTTGCGCTGCCTGAGACAGCGCCGCCTGCGCCTCGTCGCGCCGCTGCGTCGCCTCCTCGTGGCGCGCCAGCGCTCTTGCTTTGGCCGCCGTCGTCTCAGCTATCTCGACTTCGGTCGTCTGGAGGGCGCGGCGCGCGGCGTCGCGCTTGGCCCGCAAGGCCTCGACCAGTCGATTGGCGGCGTCCTGCGCCTTCGCGAAAGGATGATCCGTCGCGCCGCACACGGGGCAGGGCTCGCCGACTTCGAGCGAAGCGCGCAGTTTCAGCGCATGGGGATCAGCCGCGGCTTCAGCCAGTTCGCCGAGACGCTCGGCCTCCTCCTTGCGCGCCGCCTGCGCCGCGCGCCTCGCCTGCAGATCGGATAAGGACGCGGCGCGCTCGCACGCTTCTTCGGCGAAGCGCGTCATATCGGCCGTCGCCCGGGCGGCCTTGTCCTGCGCCTGATCGTGATCGCGCGACAGACGCGCCAGCGCCAGCAAGGCGTCGAGCGCGCGCAGGGCCTCGGCGTGGCGCCGTCGCGCCGCCGGGGCGTCGAGCGCCTCGCGCGCCGCCAGACGCTCGCCGCGCTGCGCGAGCGCTTGCGCAAGCGCGGCGCGGTCTTTCTCGTCAGCGAAGTCGAAGGCCTGCCGCGTTTTCCCCGACTGCGCCAGGATCTCTTGCGCCTTACGTAAGTCGTCAGCAGCTTCGCGCCTGTCCCGCGCGACCTCCGCGCGTTTTGCAAGCTGGTCGTCGATCTCCTGCCAGCGCTCGCTCAGCGGCCGCGCGGCCGCGACCGCGTCGAGAGCCGCACGCGCCGCGTCGCGCGCCGTCCGCGCGGCCTGCGCCTCGGCGCAGGCCTGCGCCAGCAGTTCGGCTTTTTGCGCGGCGACCTGCTTCGCCATCTCTTCGGCGGCGCACGCCTGCTCGACCTCCTGCTTCTGGGTCCCGATCTGCGCATCGAGCGCGGCCGCTTTCTCCCAGAGCGGCTTCATCGCCTCGAGGTCTTTCTGGCTCGCATCGAGCGCTTCGGCCGCCAGACCCGCCTCTTCCTGCGCAGCGACGAGCGACGCGCGCGCAGCGTCGGCTTGTTGCGCCGAGCGCGTCGCAGCCGCCTCCTTTTCCGCCAGGAGATCTCGAGCCTTTTTTGCCTCCTCGCGCGGCCCGCGCAAGGGACCCACGCGATCGAGCGCGTCGAGCGTTTGCCCCTCCGGCGCCAGCTTGGCGAACGTCTGCGCGGCGGCCGCGCAATCGGCGTCAGCCTGCGCCAATTTTGCTGCGGCCTGCGTATGCGCGTCGAGGCGGCGCAGCGCCTCGACGACTACGCGCTGTTCGGCGTCGAGCGAGCCGCGCCTTTCTACAAGACCTTCTTTCTCGGCGACGAGCGCCGCGCGCTCGTCCTGGCTCATCGCGCCGATCTCTCGGCGGCTCTCTTCAAGGCGCGCGACCTTGTCCCGCGCCTCTCGCGCCTTTTCGAATGCGCGCGTTGAAAGGCGGCCGTAGATTTCCGCGCCGGTAATCTTCTCCAGAAGATCGGCGCGCTCCTTCGCGTCGGCGCGCAGAAACGCGTCGAAGTCTCCCTGCGCGAGGAGCGCCGTGCGACGGAACTGGTCGAAGGTGAGATCGGTGAGCTCGACGACGCGCCGGTTGACGGCTTCGACGCCCGATTCGATCGCCTCGACAACCTCGCCGCTCTCGTCGATCCGCCACAGGCTGCGCGCGCGATTTTGCAGCCTGCCAGCCGCCCTCCCCCTTGCGCGCAACAAGTCGCAGCGCGCCCGATAACGTCCGCCATCGCGCGCGACGAAATCCGCCTCCGCATAGCCCCGCCCAGCGCCGCGCCGCAGGATTGCGCGCGGATCGCCGGAGGCCAGCGTCTCGCCGGACGGATCGGGCGCGCCCTCATTGCCTCCCGCCGCAACGACGCGCGGAAATTTGTCGTAAAGCGCCAGACACAGCGCATCGAGGATCGTCGACTTTCCCGCGCCCGTCTCGCCGGTGATGGCGAAGAGCCCGGCCGAGCGCAGCGGCTCGCGTTCGAATTCGAGCGCGAAGGGCGCGGCGAGGCTTGCGAGGTTCTCGCCCCTGATCGCGAGGATGCGCATTTAGTCTTCCTCAGCGAGCTGGCCGAAAAAGCGCAGATGCTCTTCGGATGGGGCCGCGCAATGCGTCGCCTCGAAGGCCTCGCGGAAGAGATCGACGGGCTGACGCTCGGCGAGGCGCAGCGGGAGGGCGGCGGGCGCGTCCGACGCGCGCGGCCGCTCGACGGCGAGCGACACGAGGCGAATAGGATATTTCTCGCAGATGGCGTCGATCTCTGATTTGAGGCCAGCGGCGGGCCCCTCGACCCGCACGGTCAGATGGACGAAGGGCCGCGCCGCGTCGGGCGTTCGCGGATCGAGCGCCAGCGCCGCAAGCGCCGGCTCGACATCGGCCAACGCCAGCGCGCCCGCAACGGGCAGGCGCAAATGCGGCACGCTGCGCTCCAGCGGGACATGCTCCGCCGTCGCCTTGCCCGCCGCGTCGATCTCGACGAGCGTCACCCCGTGCCGATAAGCAATCTCGGCTTTCGACATCGGGAGGAGCGCGCCGCTGTAGCGAATGGTGTCGCGGCCGACGCTTTGCGGGCGGTGGAGATGGCCGAGCGCAACATAGGCCGCGTCGGCAGGGAAGATATCGGGCGGGGCGGCATGTTCGCCGCCGACCAGGATGCGCCGCTCGGCGCCTTCCGATTCGAGCCCGCCCGCGACATGGAGATGGCCGGTGAGGACCAGCGGCGCGCCGCCGATTTGGGCGCGCGCGGCGGCGACCGCCTCGCGATAGAGCGCGCGCACGCCCCAGACAACCGAGGAGCCGACGACATCTTCCCCGGCCACCGGCAGATCGGCCGCGCGGGGGTAAGGCAAAGCCAGCAGATAGGCCCCGATCGCGCCGGAGACGTCGCGGATCGGCAACACATGGCGTTCGGGATCGACCGCGCCGTCGCGACGGGCCACGACGCCGACCGACCGCACACCCGCCATTTCGAACAGCGCGCGGGGCGCCTCGAGGCGGCCGGCGGGATCGTGATTGCCGGCGAGGAGCGCAATGGCGGCGCGGGGACAGGCGGCGCGCAGATCGCTCAGCGTGTCATAGAGCAACCGCTGCGCCTCGGCGGAGGGGTTGAGACTGTCGAAAATGTCGCCGGCGACGATCACGGCGTCGACGTCGCGCGCTTTCGCGAGCGCCACGAGCTGGGCCAGCGCAGCCCGATGCTCGGCCTCGCGCGACCAGCCTTGCAGCGCCGCGCCAAGATGCCAATCGGCGGTGTGGAGGAGTCGAATCACCTTGGCTTCAGTTAGACGCAGGCGGCAGGCCGGAGGCAAGCAATATGCTACGCGCCTGCTTCGGCCTGCCGCCGCTCCCTCGCGATCCACGCCCGCATTCGTAGCTGTGCGGAAGACGGCGCGAGAAAGATCGCCCGCTTCAATCGCAGTCTGCGCCAAGGCGGCACAGAAACCGGCGCGCGGGCAACCGTGACCACGGCTGCTGCAACGTCGGCGCCGCCGCAAGTCGCCGGGCGCGGCGCAGAGCGCTGGCAACGTCTATACCTCTGATATTGCTTGATTTTCGTAGATTTTGCGACGGCCGGGCGCGCCGACGCCGACCCCGCGCCGGATGGGCCGTGACGCGCAGGCGGTCGGAAGGACGAGGTTCAGAGCCCCAGAGTCGAGAGACCCGCGGCGAATCCGCCCAGACGCCTTCACAACCGCGTCGTACTGCCTGTAAACTATGCGCCGTCGCAAAAGGCCTTTTGGACCTTGGCGCGGTCCATTCAGGCCCTTCTCGCAACCGAGAGGCTGGCAGGGTGACCGCTCACTTCAGAACACAAAATGTCTCGCCTCAGGCGTGTCCGGCGTTGGTGCTCAACGCGGATTACAGGCCCCTGAGCTATTATCCGCTCTCGCTCTGGGGCTGGCAGGACGCGATCAAGGCGGTCTTCCTGGATCGGGTCAACATCGTCTCGGAATATGACAAGGTGGTTAAGAGTCCGAGCTTCGAAATGCGCCTCCCCTCCGTGGTGTCGCTCAAGGAATATGTAAGGCCGGCCCGTCAGCCGGCCTTTACTCGTTTTAACGTCTTCTTGCGCGACCGCTTCACCTGCCAATATTGCGGCGCGCACGATGAGCTGACGTTCGATCACGTGATTCCCCGCTCAAAGGGCGGAGCGACCACGTGGGAAAATGTCGTCGCGGCCTGCTCGCCCTGCAATCTGCGCAAGGGGGACCGGCTGCCGCATGACGCGCATATGACGCCCGCGCAGAAACCGTTTCAGCCGACCATCGTCGATCTGCATCGCAACGGCCGGCTGTTCCCGCCCAACTACCTGCACGACAGCTGGCTCGATTATCTCTACTGGGATACGGTGCTGGAGCCCTAGTAAAGGCCCGCCCGGAGAACAGGCCCATGCTGCGCCGGATCGTCGTGATGATCTTCGGCTATCTCATCGCCGCCGGCGTCGGCGCGGTGTTTCTCATCGTCTCCGCGCTCTTCGACCCCGCGACGCGCGAATTGGGACTGGCCTCCGTCATGACGGGGCTTTTCGCCGCCTTCGACCAGGCGCTGATCGATGGCGATCCCGCGGACGCCCTCGGCGCCGTTGGCTTCGTGATCTGGGCGGTCATCATCGCGACATGCGCCGCGCCGCTCGCCATTGCGGCGCTCATCGGCGAAGCCGCTGGCGTGCGGTCTCTTGTCTGGTATTCCGGCGCATGCGGCCTGCTGGCGGGCGCGTCGCCGTGGATCGCGCGCGCGGCGAAAGGGCTGGAGCGCTCGCAGGCAATGACCGACGCCGAGGGGCGCCTCGCTTTGCTGTTTTTCCTCACCGGCGCGCTGACCGGGGCGATCTACTGGCTGATCGCGGGGCCGGGGCCAAAGCGCGCCCCAGTGGAAGACCTTACTTCTTCTCCTTGATCTCGCGTCGCAGATCGGCGGCGTGTCGCCAGTAAACGAACGCCGCCCCGCTCAGAAACACGCCAGCGAGAATCGCCGTCGCGTAGAACTGCAGGAACCCGCCGATCGTGAAGCCGAATCGCGTGGTGCGTTTCGTGCCCGAGTGTTCGGTGACGGTGATGAAGGCGGCGTATTCGCCGCTCTCGTCGAACACATGCTCCACAGGGACCGCGCCGCCTGGATAGAGGCGCGGCGCGACATAGGCGACCGTGAAGGGCGTCAGATCGTCCTCTTCGCTGAGCGGCCCTTTCGGCTCCTTGACGATGCGCACCTCGATGGGAAGTTCGCGCAAGCGCTCGGCGATAAGGTCGATGGTCAGGATAATTCGCCCCGGCGCCGGGAACTCGCCACAGAATCGATCGCGTGAGCGATCAGGCACGTAAGACACAATGCCAATGAGGTCTGGCCCGATGGAGATTTCGCACTGGTCGCGGATGGTCGAGGACTTGTCCATGCTGATGGCGCGCGCCGGGAGCGGGGCAAGCAGAGCGACGAGAGCCGCGGCGACGAGAAACGCTGGCGCGGCGCGCGCCAGCGAAGCGAACGAACACATGGTCTATCTCCAACGTCACAGGCGGCGCCCGCGTCGGGTCGAGCGCAAGCGCGCTGGAATCGCCGGTTTTTCGCGGTTTTGCAAGGGACTCAGGATTGACGCCCCCCCTGGGAAATGCTCTTAACCCGCCATGGCTGACTATTATTCGCTGATCTCCCGCGCCATTTCTGGACTTGCGCAGCAAAGGCCCGACGCAAGACAGGCGGTCTATGACCGGGCGCGAAAGGCGCTGCACAGCCAGTTGCGGGGCATCCAGCCGCCGGTCCCCGACGCGGACATCGCCGCCGAAGGGCGCGCGCTCGAAGAGGCGATCACCCGGGTCGAACTCGAATATGCGGGCAAGGGTCCGCAGACGCCGCCGACGCCCCCCGGCGCCGGCAAGCCCGCCGCGACAAAGCCCGCCGCGACGACCGCGCCACCCCCCGCCAAGCCCGCTCCGACGAAGCCGGCGGCCTCGACTCCGGCGCCCGCAAGAGCCGCGCCCGCCAAACCGGCGCCCGCCAAACCGGGCGTTTCGAAACCCGCGACGCCCGCGCCGGCTCCCGCCCGCATCCTGGAGCCGGCGAATGGCGCGCCGCCCGAGCCCGCGCCGTCGCGCACCGTCGAAGACGCCTGGCGCGACACGCTCGCCGAGACCGCGCCGCCGCCTCAGCCGCGCGAGGCCCAGCGGCCGGCCGCTCCCCTGCCCCGCCCGCCGAAATCGCAGCGCCCGCCGGCGCGGATGCTGGCGCTCGGCGGCGTGCTCGTGGCGCTGCTCGTGGTCGTCGGCGTGCTCGCGTGGTATCTGCGCGAACGCCCGGAAGACCTCGCAAAGCTCAAACCCGCGGAAAACGCCGCCGCCGGCGCGGAGGGCGGGAAATTCGGCGACCGCGTCGAGGGCGGCGCCACGCAGGCGGGGCCCAAGCGGGTCACCTCGATCCCCGTGGCGCAGAAGGCCGAACTCTGGGTCGCTTCGCTGCAAGAGCCCGACAAGGTCGACCGCATCTACAATGGCTCCATCGTCTGGCGGCTCGAGAATGTCGGCGGCGGACCCGGCCAGCCGATGACGTCGGCGATTCGCGGCGAGCTCGACATTCCGGACGCCAAGCTCAAAATGAGCCTGCTGTTCCAGAAGAACACCGACACGGCGCTGTCGGCGTCGCATACGATCACGATCTCCTTCAAGCCGCAGCCGGGCAGCCCGCTCGGCAATGTGAAAGCCATCGGCCCGATCCAGATGCGGCGCGCCGATGCGCAGGCGGGCGAGAAGGTTGTCGGCATTCCCGTGCCGATCACGGAGAACAACTTCCTCATCGGCCTGATGCGCGGCGACCGCGAAATGCGCAACGTGCAGCTCCTCCGCTCGCTCGCGGTGCTCGATCTGCCGCTGCAATTCGCCGACGGCCGCGCCGCAACGATCAATATGGAGAAAGGCCCGTCCGGCGAGCGCGTGTTTGCGGACGCAATCGACTCCTGGGGTCGATAGTCAGCTCTCCGCGAAAGCAAGCTCGTAGACGAACGAATGCGCGCCCTTGCGGCTGACCCAGACGCCTTCGGGCGGCGTTGCGCCCTGCTCGTCGACCGGAATCTCCCAGGGGCGGCCCATCAAAGCCTGCTCGCCGGCGTCCCAGACGATCCAGCCGAAGGCGGGCTCGTGGAGAATCCAGACGTCCTTGTCCGCCCGCTTGTAACGCGGAGAACCGTCGTCGCCGGCGGGCGCGGGATGGAAGCGATAAACGGCGCCGTCGGAGAGTCGGCGCATTTCGATGAGCATCTGCGTTTCCCTCCGTGCTCGCGGCCCATCCTTCGAGACGGCGGCTTCGCCGCCTTCTCAGGATGAAGATTTTGATGCAAGCCCACGCCCCCGGATTCTAATAATCCCTCACCTTGAGGAGGCCGCGAAGCGGCCGTCTCGAAGGGTCCGCCAACAACCGCAAACCCCTACATCACCAGCGTCAGCTTCTTCGCCGCCCGAGTCACGCCCGTATAAAGCCAGCGCGCGCGATGTTCGCGAAAGGCGAAGGATTCGTCGAAGAGCGCGACGCTGTCCCATTGCGAGCCCTGCGCCTTGTGCACGGTCAGCGCATAGCCGAAATCGAATTCGTCCGACTCCTTGCGCAGCGCGTAGGGAATTTCGCCCTCGCCGCCCTCGAAGAATTGCGGAATGACGGCGACGCGCTGGAATTTGCCGGCCTCGCCTTCTTCGGGCGTCACGAGCATTCTGATCTTGCCGCGCCTCAGCGCCCCCGCGCTTTTCACCGTGAACAGAGCGCCATTGAGCAGGCCTTTCTTGCGATTGTTGCGCAGACACACGAGCTTCTCGCCCGATTGCGGAAAGGCGCCGGTGAAGCCGCGCAATTCGCGCAGCCGGCCGTTATAGGCGCGCCGCGTCTTGTTGAGGCCGACGAGCACCTGATCGGCGCCGGTGATCAGCGCCGGGTCGAGCCCCTCGCGCGCGACGATCTGCGTCTCGCCATAGACGCCGCGCGCGAGCGCCCCGCCCTCGCGGATCGTCATGGAGAGGCGGATGATCGGATTGTCGGCCGCCTGACGATGCACTTCCGTCAGCATCACCTCCGGCTCGGCCTCGGTGAAGAAGCCGCCGCCCTTCACCGGCGGCAGTTGCGCGGGATCGCCGAGCACCAGAACCTTCTTGCCGAAGGAGAGCAGATCGCGGCCAAGCTCCTCGTCGACCATGGAGCACTCGTCGATGACGATGAGCTTGGCGTGGGCGGCGTCGCTGTCGTCGTTCAGGACGAAGCTGGGCTCCTCCGTCTCCGAATCCGTCGCGCGATAGATCAGGCTGTGAATGGTGCGGGCGTCCTTGCAGCCCTTGGAGCGCATGACCAGCGCCGCCTTGCCGGTGAAGGCCGCAAAAGCGACGTCGCCGTCGACATGGTCGGCGAGATGCAGCGCCAGCGTCGACTTGCCCGTGCCGGCATAGCCGAACAGGCGAAACACCTGCGGCCCGCCCGGCGTCGCGAGCCAGCGGGCGACCGCTGTCAGCGCATGATCCTGCTCGGGGGTCCAGACGGGCATGAGTCGCGAAAGTCGGTCGAATCGGGAGAGGCACGATGCAGGAGCGCGCCGCCCGTCACAAGGCCGCCGGCCAATCCTCTTAGTACGCGCTGCGCTACGTCCGACGACTGTCGCTCAGGCGGCGGGTTCGCAACCGATCGCGCCTGCCCCCTCGACCTCGGCGACGAAGCAGTCAAGAACGATGGCCAAATCCGCCGCGTAGCGGTTCGCCCCCATTTCGGTGAACCGGCGCAGATCGCCGGCGATCATGCTGCGGACGGCGCCGACGCCCCGGTCCAGATTCAACAAATAGCTGTCCAGCAACCGGCAATGCCGTTCCGAGCGAGCAATGTGACCTCCCGCGCCCCAATTTCCACCTTCGCGGTTCACACATTCGCCCTTCATCTCGAACTCCCGATTGCCTGTCCACATGCGACAGCTTGCCGCATATGACCGCATTCGATAGAGATCTTCAATCACGTGATAGTACGTACCGCACCCTCGACGGCGCGAGTCTAGCCCCTCTGAAGAACTGTCGCGATCATCTTGCCGAGCTGTTCGATCGAAAACGGCTTGGCCAGGAAATTGACGCCGGAATCGAGCACGCATTGGTGATGGCCGCGACGAGTTTGTCGACGTCGACGACCTGCGGCGCGAGCGGCTGCTGGCGCGAAAAGGCCAGCAGGCTATGCGTGAGCTGCGCCGTCCCGTCGACGCATTCATTGGCCTTGCCGATCAGCGGCTCCATGTCGCCTTCGCCGCCGCGCGCGCCTCGTCCATGCGCTGCTTGTTCGCCTTGAACCTTATCGCCCACGAACAGACTCCCCGAGAGCGCAAACCCGCGCTCGCCGGTTCAGCGTCTCCAGCAAAGAGGTTCGGACGGCCAGCGTATGCTCGACCCAGCACTGCGATCCGCCAGAGCTCCCCGGTCAGAAAATGTGCGCCTGCTGGCTAACTTAGACAAGGGCGCGAGGGGGCGGAAGGGCAAGCGCGGGCGGTTGGCTGGGCTTGAACGCAAGTGGCTGGAGCGTCGCCGCGCGGGCCCGACTGGAATTCATCCAGGTAGGCCCGCGACGTATTGGGGTATTGCTTTCGCTCAAGCTGAGCGTAACGATCACGCGCGTTTATGCGGAGTTCACGCCAACGGCCTCGAGGAGAAACGTATGAAATTCACACGCCGCGCCGCTACGCTTGGGGGCGTTAGTCTGATCGCTGCGGGCGGCCTTCCGTCGCGGGGCTTTGCCTGGGACAGGATCTTGCTCGACGCAATCGAGGATGTGGAGGCCTTTAAGATCGCGTCCGACGCCTATGTCTACGGCTATCCGCTCGTGACGATGGAGATGACGCGGCGTGTCATGACCAATGTTGCAGCGCCCGAAGGGACGCGGGCGCCAATGGGTCAGTTGATCAAGTTGCGGTCTTACCCAGACGCCTCATTCCGAGACGTCACGGCGCCGAATGCAGACACGCTCTACACATCGGCTTTCTTCGATGTTGGCGACGAGCCTTGGGTGCTCGACGCGCCTGATATGGGCAACCGCTATTTCCTGCTTCCGCTGCTCGACGGCTGGACGACCGTCTTCGACGCGCCCGGCTCCCGCACGAGCGGAGAAAAGGCTCAAACCTATCTGATCTCCGGCCCCGGCTGGAAAGGAAAGGTCCCCGCCGGCTTAAAGCATGTCGAGTCGCCGACGAGCATTGTCTGGCTATTGGGCCGAATTTATTGCACGGGCACGCCGGAGGACTACGCGGCCGTCCACGCTCTTCAGGACAAATTCAAGCTCTATCCCTTCAGCGCGTGGGGCAAAGATTGGACGCCGCCGCCCGGAAAGGTCGATCCGTCGATCGACATGAAGACGGCTGTCCGGGATCAAGTGAACCGGATGACGGCGACGCAGTATTTCACGCTGCTGGCGGAACTGATGAAGCGAAATCCGCCGTCTCCCAAAGACGCGCCGGCGCTGGAGCGCTTCGCCAAGATCGGCCTCGCGCCCGGCAAGTCTTTCGACGGCAAACTGATTGACGGCGCCTGGGAGATGCGGATCCCGAAAATTTCTTTCGACCGCATCATGATGCACTTCAAGTTCAGCGATGGCGACGTGACCAACGTTAACGGCTGGGGCTACACGACTAAGACGGGGCTTTATGGCGCGGACTATATCCAGCGGGCGCTAGTCACGGCGATCGGGCTCGGGGCCAATAGACCGCAGGACGCCGTCTATCCGACCTCTTTGAAGCCTTCGATCTTGGAGTCTTACGACGGATCGAAGAAATGGGTCATGCGGTTTCCGCCGGGTCAGCTGCCGCCGGCGAGAGGCTTCTGGTCGCTCACAATGTATGACGAACAGTATTTCTTCGTCGCGAACCCCATCAACCGTTATTCCATGAGCATGCGGACGAATCCCACTCTGGAGAAGGACGGTTCGCTGGTGATTTACATCCAAAACGAGTCGCCGGGGCCGGACAAGGAAGCAAACTGGCTTCCGGCGCCGAAGGGAAAATTCGTGCTGATGCTTCGTCTATACTGGCCCAAGGAACACAAGCCGTCGATCCTGGATAATTCTTGGGTCATACCGCCGGTGAAGGCCGTGAGCTGACGCAATTTACGGAACCGAGAACGTCCCGCGCCACCTACGCGCTGGGGGCGTTCTCGCGTCGTCGAGCTCTCAGATTCAGCCCGGGCGCGACGAATATCGCGAATAGAAACGCAAATCATTTCATCCGGGAGACGCAAAATCACTCGCGACAGCGCGAGATTAACCCAACACTTACGCCGGCTGTCTCGTCAGTCGCCCCCGATCGGCCGCAACGCGACCGTCCCCCCAAGCGCATTCAGATTGTAATTCAGAATATCCACCGCCAGTCCCGGCAGCGGCGCCCGCGTCTCGGCGCGCGCGAAGCGGCAGCGGTTTTCCATCGCGCGCCAATAGTCCGGCATCAGATGCGCGCGCCGCGCCATGCCGCCAGCGTCGTCGTCGGCGACCCAAAAGACGCGCGCAAGGCCTGAAATGAGGATGCGCGTATAGCACATCGGGCAAGGTTCGAGAGAGGTGTAAAGCGACAGGCCGGTCTTTTTGCAGTTTGGCCAGCGCGTCTCGAAGTCGGAGATGACGACCATTTCCGCATGAGCGTCGCTGCGAAAGCGCGGGGCGCAGATTTCATTGTGGCCGTAAGCGAAGACCCGGCCTTCGTCGTCGACGATCAGCGCGCCAACGCCAAAATTCCCGCAACACAGCGAATCGAAGGCGAGCACGCAGGCCGCCCAGCCGGCTTCGTCGCTCAAGGACAGAAACCCTTCGGCCGCGTAGGCGGCGAGACGCTCTTTCAGCGCGGCCTGACGCGCATCCTTCGGCTGCGCCTCCGCGAGCAGCTTGCGGCCCAGCACCTCGAGCTGAGGAACGTCCGTCAAATTCACGCCGCGACGCCGCCGATGAACAGCGCCGCGCCGAGAAGCGAGGAGACGAGCGCGTAGAGCGGCAGCTTTTCCTTGAAGCGCATCCACGCGATGGCGCGGCGCAGCGCGCCCGTCGGCAGGAACATGGTCGCGACGCCGCTGAAAAAGGCGATCCAGCCGATGAGCGACACCAGGGCCTCGACCCAGCCGTCCCAGCGGTTATGGCCAACGATGATCGCAAGGCCAACGGTCAACCGCAGCGTCCCGATCATCGACTCGAAGACGGGATCGCTGGAGAGGCGGTCGATGAGCCCGAGCGCCGCCTCGCGGCGGAAATAGAGCCAGGCGGCCGCAAACAGAGAATAGGCGCCCATGAGCTTGGCGAGATAGACCGTCGTCGGCGACATGCCGCTCTCTCCTGATCGCCCCCGCCCGGCGGCTTCAGACCGCGGCCGAATGGCGCGCCGCTGACGCCTCCAGATAGGCGTCGAAGGCCGCGGCGGCAAGGCGCACGAAAGGCCGGCCGCGCTCGGTCACCGTGACGCGCCGGTCGATCACCTCGACCACCCCGTCGCTTTCGAGCCGCCGCAACGACATGCGCGCGTCGTCGAAAGATTCGGCGGCGAAGCCGTGCTCCTGCGCGATGGCGCCGTAGTCGACGGCGAAATCGCACATCAGCCGCTCGATGATCTCGCCGCGCGCCAGGTCCTCGACCGAAAAGGCGAGGCCGCGGGTAATGGGGAAGCGATCCGCCTCTACTGCGCGTCGCCAGCCGGCGAGATCGGTGGCGTTGCCGACGAAGCCCTGCGGCAGGCGGCCGATGGAGGAGACGCCGAAAGGCAGCAGCGCCGTCGCCGCGTCGATCGTATAGCCCTGAAAGTTGCGGCGCATGCTCCCTTCCCGCGAAGCGACCGCGAGCGGATCGTCCGGCCGCGCGAAATGGTCGAGCCCGATCGCCTCGAAGCCCGCGTGCTCCAGCGTGCGGCGCACGGCCGCGGCCTGAGCGAGACGCTCCGCGGCGCCGGGGAGCGCCACGGCGTCGATGAGCTTCTGATTGGCCTTGAACCAGGGCACATGGGCGTAGCCGAACACGGCGAGCCGCTGCGGCTCGAGCGACGCGGCCATCGCCGCCGTGCGCGCCACATCCTCCACGCTCTGCTCGGGCAACCCGTACATCAGATCGAGGTTGATCGCGGTAACGCCCACGCCGCGCAGCAGCGCCACCGCGCTTGCGACGATCTCGAACGGCTGCACGCGGCCGGCCGCCTCCTGAACGTGTTCGTTCAGATCCTGCACGCCGAAAGAGGCGCGGGTGATCCCCGCCCGCGCCAGGGCCTCGGCCATGGGCGCGTCGAGCAGGCGTGGGTCGAGCTCGATGGCGTGCTCAATCTCGGGCGAGAAGTCGAACAGGTCGCGCAGCCGCGAGATGATTTCGCCGAAGCGCGCCGGGCCGAGAATGCTCGGCGTCCCCCCGCCCCAATGGATGCTCGCGACCGACCGCGCGCGCGTCGCCTGCGCGGTCATTTCGATTTCCCGCAGCAGCGTTTCCTTATACGCCGTGAGCGGCGCCTCCTGCCGCACCGCCTTGGTGTGGCAGCCGCAATAGGCGCAGATTTCCCGGCAGAAGGGCACGTGGAAATAGAGCGAGAGCGACGCGTGCGGATCGAGCGCGGCGAGCCAGTCGCGCATCTCGGCGTCGCCGATCTCCTTGGAGAAATGCGGCGCGGTCGGATAGCTCGTGTAGCGCGGCGCGGAACGTTCGGCGAGAGCGAGAGCGGCCGGGTCCATGACGCTCGGTTCTCCTTGTGCTGATGCTCCCCGAGCTTACCGCACGGGCGCCGCTTGCGCACTGCTACACATTACCGCGCCCGCGCAGCGCCCGCGCAGGAAGGGGCCTTTTGGCGAATCGGCCCTGGCGGCTCCTGTGCTAAAAGAGGAGACTTGATCGCGATTCCCTCCTTGTTCTTGGAGCATGAAGTCGATGTCGACGAAGATTTCCGGCCCGAGAAAGCTGCAGCGTCTCGGCCTGCTGGCGGCGCTCTTTCTTTTCCTGCCAGCGGCGGGCGCTGTGGCCGCCGGCGACGGCGCGGGGCGCTATTCAGTGCTGCGCGAGGACAAGGACACCGGCTGCATGCTGACGCTGTTCGGCGGGGGCAAGGCGCAACTCGCGCCGGCCTGCCGCGACAATGGCATCGTCGTCTTCGACCCGGTGCGCTGGGCCATGGATCACGGCCGCCTGGCGCTGACCGCCCGCAAGGGCCACAAGGCGCATTTCGAGAAGGACGACGCCGGCGTGTGGCGCCGGGACGCCAAGGAGGGCGGCAAGTCCGCCCTCGCCTTCAAGCCCATTCCTTGAGAAAAAAGCCTCCCGGATCGCTCCGGGAGGCTCGTCGTCCGCCGCCATGCGAGGGGGCGGGGAGGGAGGCGGCGGAAACGCTGACAAACGCGAACGGGATACGCTACTCGCAGACTTCGACGCTGCGGTAATCCATGACGTCGCCCCACGCGTCGACGACAGGGCGCTGAACAATGTAACAGCCGCCATATGGGGGCTGCGCCATGGCGCCGGCCGTCGCGCCGAGCGCGAATCCGCCCAGCGCGGCGGCGGCGGCGTCGCCGCCATTGTCCCAGCCGCGACGGTCGCCCCAGCCGCGGCGTCCCCCATCTTCGTCGTCCCAGCGACGCTCGGGGCCCCAGTCTCGATAACCATCGTCCCAGTCAGCGGCGGCGGCGGGGAGGACGCCGGCGCCAAGAACGGCCGCGAGAGCAGCGGCGGAGATCACACGAAACTGTCGGCCCATGGGGAGCTCCACTCGCGAGAGGCCGCCGGGGGTTCGACCTCATGACGCGATCCTGGAGCAACGCGCCTGAACGGGGCCTGTCTGCGCCGTTCATTTTCGGGTCAGATTCGGGCGCTGTCGCTTGCCGCGCGTCGAGACGCCGCCTTACGGCAAGGCGCGGCGATCGAGCTTGCCGTTGGCGTTGCGGGGCAAAGCGTCGAGAAAGACCACGGCGCGGGGGCGCTTGTAGGCGGCGAGATGCGCTTGGCAGTGGGCGAGGAGCGCCGCCTCGTCATGGGCGGCCCCGTCGCGCATGACGACATAGGCCTTGATAATGGTCGCATCGGCGTCGCGGCCCGGTCGCTCGGCGGCGGCGGCTTCCGCCACCTGGTCGAAGGTCAGCAGGCATTTTTCGACTTCCGCGGGCGAGACGCGATAGCCGCCGGCGTTCATCACCTCGTCGGCGCGGCCGTGGTGATGCATGTAGCCCTCGGCGTCGAAGGCCACGAGATCGCCCGAGACGAACCAGTCGCCGCGAAACGCCTCGCGCTCCTCTTCCGGCCGGCTCCAATAGCCGAGCATCAGCCCCGGCTCGTCGCGGCGCACGGCGAGCACGCCGGTCTCGCCCGGCGCCAGCGGCGTCTCGCCGCCCTCCGGCGGCAGCGCGGCGACCACCCTGCCCGGCTGCGGACGCCCCGGCGAGCCCGGATGAACCGGCGTCGTCGGGCCGCTGGAGATGAAGGTCGAGCATTCGCTCATGCCGAACGCTTCATAAATCTCCTTGCCGGTGCGCGCGCGCCATTCGGCGAGCAGGCTCGGCGCGAGCGCAGCTCCGGCGGAAAGCCCGTGGCGCAGGCTGGAGAGATCGGCCTCCTCCGGCGCGGCGTATTTCAGAATCTGCCGATAAACGCCCGGCACGGCGGCGAAGACGGTGGCGCGGCGCTCGGCGATGAGTCGAGGCCAGACGGCGGGGTCGGGATGCCCGTTATAAAGCACGGCCGAACCGCCGGCGGAGAGCGGATCGACGATGCCCACGCCCAGCGTATAGGTCCAGTTGATCGCCCCCGCATGCAGCATCACGTCGCCGGGACCAAGGCCCGTCCAATGCGCGCGCATGGGCCGGCGTCCCCAGGCGGCGCGATGGGCGTGCAGCACGCCCTTGGGCCGGCTGGTCGTGCCGGAAGTGTAGACGAGATAGGCGGGATCGTCGGCCGCGGTGTCGGCGTATTCGTCGAGCGGCGCATGGTCGGCGAGACGCTCTATATCGGCGCCGCGCAGCACGAATAAGCCGCCGCCATGCGCCTCCTCCTCGAAGGCGACGCCCAGCGCCAGCACGGCCGCGCCGCAATCCTTCAGCAGGAAATCCGCCTCCTCGAAAGTGAGCTGGGAGGAAGCCAGCAAGGGGACGAACCCCGCGGCAATGGCGGCGAAATAGAGGAGCGCAGCGTTGGCTTCATTGCCCATGCGGATCATCACCCGCGCGCCGGGCTTAAGCCCGAGCGACGCAAGACCCGCGGCGAGGCGGCGCACCTTGAGATCGAGCGCCGCATGCGTCCAGCGCTGCGCGCCGGCGTCGCCGACCACCGTCAGAGCGACGGCGTCCGGCCGCACCCTGGCGTTCTCGGCCAGGCAGTAGCGGGCGAGGTTAAACCGGGCGGGAACGGGTTCGCGGGCGGAGATCGATAACAGCACGGCTTCTTTTTGCATCCGCCCAACGCCGCGGCAAGCCCCGCGCCCCTGCTGTTGACGAAAGCGCTCGTTAGGCTGGATATCTCTCATCGAGCAACGCCTTAGCTTAGCCCTGGCAGTAAGCTGGCAGTCACGGAGCCACGCAAGTCTTAATGAAGTATCGAGCCGAGATTGACGGTCTTCGCGCCATCGCCGTCGTGCCAGTTATCCTTTTTCACGCCGGCTTTTCTCTGTTTCGAGGCGGCTTTGTCGGGGTCGACGTTTTTTTCGTAATCTCGGGTTATCTCATTACCTCCATCATTGTCGGCGAAATGACGGACGGCGCGTTTTCGTTCGCCCGCTTTTACGAGCGCCGAGCCAGGCGCATTTTGCCGGCGCTCTTCGTGGTCATGCTGGCCTGCATCGCCGTCGGATGGCGGTGGATGCTTCCGCGCGAGTTCGACGAACTCGCCAAGAGCGCCGCCGCCACAACGCTTTTCGTTTCGAATTTCTTTTTCTGGAGCCAGAGCGGCTATTTCGACACGGCGTCCGAACTCAAGCCGCTTCTCCACACATGGAGCCTCGCAATCGAGGAGCAATTTTATATCCTGTTTCCTTTGGCGCTGTTGGCGGCGTGGAAATATGGGCGCGCCGCCGTCATCTCGGTTATCGGCCTGTGCTTCTTTCTAAGCCTGGCCTATTGCCAGCACATGTCGCGGCTGGACCCCTTCTTCAACTTCTATCTCGCGCCGACGCGCGCATGGGAGCTTGCGGCGGGTTCGCTCGCCTCTTTCGTTGTGGTCAAGCGTCGGGCCGCGCTCGACAACGGCCTGTCGATTTTGGGCCTCAGCCTCATTCTCGCGTCGATTTTCCTCTTCGATAAGACAACGCCTTTCCCCTCGTTGTATGCGCTTGCGCCTGTCCTCGGGGCCTGTCTCATGCTCATCTACGCCGTCGAGGGAACGGCTGGCGCACGGCTCTTGTCACAACCCCTCTTTGTCGGCGTCGGCCTCATCAGTTACAGCCTGTATCTCTGGCACCAGCCGGTGCTCGCTTTCGCAAGGCTACGCCTGCAATCGACCCCGACGGCTGCAACGACGCTGCTGTTATTTGGCCTGATCACGGCGCTTGCCGTTTTGACGTGGCGATACGTCGAGACGCCGTTCAGAAATCCGCGCCGTTTCTCGCGACGCGCGATATTTGCAAACGCCGGCTTCGCTGCGGCGGCCCTGCTCGGCTTCGCCGTCATCGTCGGCGCGAGCGGCGGCCTGCCCAACAGATATTCCCCCGAAATGGCGGCGCTGGCGACGGAAGTCGACTATCGCGTGCCCCGGGTAAGCGAATGTTTCGGCGACGTCCTCAGTTTCGTGCCGCCGGAAAAATCTTGCGTCTATCATGCGCAGGAGGCGAGAAAAGTGGCTCTATGGGGCGATAGTCACGCCGCCGCCCTGGCCAATGATCTTGCCGAACAGCTCGGTGAAGCGCACGCGTCGCTCCAGCAATTCAGTTTCTCAGGGTGCCCGCCAATTCTCGGCGTTCATTTCGCCGAAATCGAACGCCAACTTTGCCCGGAATATAACAGGGCCGTCTTCGACTATCTGAAGGCGCACGCCGAATTCAAAGACATCGTCCTCGTCGCGCGCTGGCCCGTCTATTTCGAGGGCTTCGGATACGACAATGGCGAAGGCGGGGTAACGGAGGGAGCGAAGAAATATTTTCTCGCTTTGCCGAGTTCAAAGGGCGCGGAGTTTTATAAGGACGCCGGCAGAATTGCTTCTGTCGGAGCGATCTTCCGAGAAAGCGTCGACGAACTGCTGCGCATGGGCAGAAACGTCGTCTTGGTCTATCCCTTGCCAGAGGCGGGTCGGGACGTCGCCATCTCTTTCGCGCGCAACAAATTATTCGGCGCGGCGGGAGAGGCGCCCTTCAGCGTCAGCTACGCGTTCTTCGAAGAACGCACCCATGCTTTCACGGAGCAGCTCGACCTGCTCGGCGACAACCCGTCGCTTCTGCGCGTCAGGCCGTCGGAGCTGTTTTGCAACTCGCTCGTCGCCGGGCGCTGCATCTTCGAGCGCGGCGGTCTGCCGCTCTTCATTGACGACAATCATCTCAACAAGCATGGCGCCACGCTGGTCGCCAAACAGATTGTCGCCGCGATGAAGCAGAAGGGTTGGCTTTGACGGGCCTTGCCATCCGCTAAGACCGCCCCGAGCGGGCTAGTCGAACAGGCTCGACACGCTCTCTTCGCGCGCGGTGCGGGCGATCGCCTCGCCGATCAGCGGGCCGATCGGGATCACGCGGATGTTGTGCGCCGCCTTCACCGCCTCCGTTTCGCGGATGGTGTCGCTGATCACCAGCTCCTTGAGCTTGGAGGCGGCGATGCGTTCGACCGCCGCGCCGGACAGCACGCCGTGGGTGATATAGGCGTGAACCGACTCGGCGCCCGCGGCGAGCAGCGCCTCGGCGGCATTGCAGAGCGTGCCGCCGGAATCGACGATGTCGTCGACCAGGATGCAATTGTGGCCGCGCACGTCGCCGATGATGTTCATCACTTCGGATTCGCCGGCGCGCTCGCGGCGCTTGTCGACAATGGCGAGCGGGGCGTCGATGCGCTTGGCGAGGGCCCGGGCGCGCACCACGCCGCCGACGTCCGGAGACACAACCATGACGTTCTTCAAGAGGCGATGCGCCTTGATGTCGGCGACCATGACCGGCGCGGCGAACAGATTATCCGTCGGAATGTCGAAGAAGCCCTGCACCTGGCCGGCGTGCAGATCCACGGTCAGCACGCGGTCGGCGCCGGCGCGGGTGATGAGGTTGGCGACGAGCTTGGCCGAGATCGGCGTGCGCGGCCCTTGTTTGCGGTCCTGCCGGGCGTAGCCGAAATAGGGGATGACCGCCGTGATCCGCCGCGCCGACGCGCGGCGCAGCGCGTCGATCATGATGAGCAGCTCCATCATGTGGTCGTTGGCCGGGAAGGACGTCGACTGGATGACGAAGGTGTCCTGCCCGCGGACGTTTTCCAGGACCTCGACCCATATCTCCTGGTCGGCGAAGCGGCGCACATGGGCCCGGCAAAGCGGGACGTTGAGATGCGCTGCGATCGCCTCCGCGAGCGCCCGGTTCGAGTTGCCCGCCAGAAGTTTCATCGCACCCATGGACTTGTCCCCACACCCCGCTACAGCTCGCGGCGTCTTAGCAGCCATGCGTCCGGGGAACAATATGACGCGAGGATGTCGGCGGGCCATCTCGCAGATGCGATTGCGTCTCAGACGCATAATGCTCTAAATGTCAGTGTTCCGGCGCCAGCCCATTGTGGGCGGAGCGGCGGGGCTCGTATCCCTCGAACGCGTATCCTCCTCAAAAATGACGTTATGCACCCCTGTTTCGGACGAACTGCCGACCTTGCCGGCGTCCCCAGGAGAGACGCGCGTCGTCGTCGCCATGTCCGGCGGGGTGGATTCGAGCGTGGTCGCAGCCCTGCTCAAGGAACAGGGCTATGACGTCGTCGGCGTCACGCTTCAGCTTTACGACCATGGCGAAGCCACGCACCGCCGGGGCGCCTGCTGCGCCGGCCAGGACATCCAGGACGCCCGCGCCGTGGCGGCGCGGCTCGGCATCCCGCATTTCGTGCTCGATTACGAGCGCCAGTTCCAGGAGAAGGTGATCGACGAATTCGCCGCCTCCTATGCGAGCGGCGAGACGCCGGTCCCCTGCATCGCCTGCAACCAGTTCATCAAATTTGCCGACCTCTTCGAGACCGCCAAGGACCTCGGGGCGCATTTTCTGGCGACGGGCCACTATATCTCCTCGCGCGACGACGGCGAGGGCGGACGCGCCCTTTACCGCGCCAAGGACGCCTCCCGCGACCAGAGCTATTTCCTGTTCGCGACCACCCGCGAACAGTTGAAGATGCTGCGTTTCCCGCTCGGCGACTTCACCAAAGCCGACGTGCGCGAGATGGCGCGGCGCTTTTCGCTCGAGGTGGCCGACAAGCCCGACAGTCAGGACATCTGCTTCGTCCCGAGCGGCAAATATACGGACGTCGTGCAGCGCCTCGCCCCCGAAGCCGTCGTGCCGGGAGAGATCGTGCATGTCGACGGCCGCGTGCTCGGACGGCACGCCGGAGTGGTCCACTACACGATCGGCCAGCGGCGCGGGCTCGGGCTCGGCGCGGCCGTCGCGGGCCGCGACGCCCAGCCACTTTTCGTCGTCCGTCTCGACGCAGCCAAAGCGCAAGTCGTCGTCGGCCCCCGCGAGGCGCTGGAAACGCGCGCCGTGGCGCTGCGCGATGTGAACTGGATCGGCCCCGGCGCGTTCTCAAAACTGCCGCCGCAAGGGATCGACATCATGGCCCGCGTCCGCTCCACCCGCCCGCCCGTGCCCGCGCGGCTCATTGCGCGCGAGGGCAATGAGGCGACGGTCGTGTTCGCGGCGGGCGAATTTGGGGTTTCTCCGGGCCAGGCCTGCGTTTTCTACGACCGCGCCGATGACGCCGCACGCGTGCTGGGCGGCGGCTTCATCTCCGCCGTCGAGCCTGCAAAACAAACAATTTCAGTCATGGCGCCGACGCCGCGCGCCGTAACCGCGCGAGGGGCGCCCAGATGAGCGAAGCCAGAGATTACACCCGCGAGTCCGAAACGCTCGACAATTGCGACGTCGAGGCGGCCTATGCGCGTTGGGCGCCCATCTATGACCTGACCTTCACCGCCATCCTCAAGCCCGGCCGCCGCGCCGCCGCCGCCGCCGCCTCGAAGGCCGACGGCCCGATTCTCGACGTCGGCGTCGGCACCGGCCTCGAACTGCCGATGTTCGAACCGCACACGGAGGTCTATGGCGTCGACCTCTCCGAACCGATGCTGCGCCGCGCCGCCCAGCGCGTCGATCGCGAATCGCTGCGTCATGTCGCCGGCCTCTCCAAGATGGACGCCACGCGGATGGCCTTTGCCGACGGCGCCTTCGCCTGCGTCGTGGCGCCCTATGTGCTGACGGTCGCGCCGGAGCCCGAGGCCATGCTCGACGAACTGGCGCGCGTGGTGCGCGTCGGCGGCGAGATTGTTCTCGTCAACCATGTCAGCCGCAAGGACGATCCTTTGGCGATTCTGGAGACATGGCTCGACCGGCATGTCGCCCCCAAACTGGGCTGGCGGCCGCAATTCCCCTGGTCGATCATCGGCGACTGGGTCGACCAGCGCGCCGATATGCAGCTCGTCGAGCGCCGCCTGCTTCCGCCCTTCGGCCTGTTCACGCTCATCCGCATCAAGCGCCTGCCGGTCGACGTCACGGCGCAGCCGCAGGAAACGCCGGCCGAACCGGAATACGCCTGAAGCGCGCTGGCGCCGAGCCGCGCCTTGCGCTAAATGTTGAGAGCGGCGCTGCGGGGTGCGTGCAGGACTTTATTCCCCGGGGCCTTATCGATCCTGAAGGGAGCTGTCCCTGGCCTTGCCCGTGGGCTTGGCTATAC
This sequence comes from Methylocystis echinoides, assembly GCF_040687965.1. Lineage (NCBI taxonomy): Bacteria > Pseudomonadati > Pseudomonadota > Alphaproteobacteria > Hyphomicrobiales > Methylocystaceae > Methylocystis > Methylocystis echinoides. Next base: position 3,057,570 of record NZ_CP156084.1, on the reverse strand, counting down.
GGCGCCCACCTACGTTGTAGGTTCCCGGGATCGACGTCCCACGGCTCACGTGGCCCGCGCTTTCATCTTGTCTCTTCCCCGGCCTGTTTCCCGATGACCGATCCGAAAACCGACCTGCGCCGGCATGCCCTGGCGCGCCGCGACCTCGTGACCCCGCAGGAAGCCCATGCCGCCGCGGCCGCCGCCGCCGCAAGGGGGCTGGCGCTGGTCACGAAGATCGCCGCCAAGGCCGGCGTGGCCACGCCGGTCATCTCGGTTTATTGGCCGATCCGCAGCGAGCTCAACACGCGCCCGCTGATCGACGCGCTCGCCGCAAGGGGCTATGGCGTCGTCCTGCCGGTCATGCACAAAGTGAGGCATCCGCTGGTGTTTCGCGACTTCACGCCCGGCGACGATCTGGTGAAGGGGCCCTTTGGCCTGTCCGAGCCTTCCGAGGACAAGATCGCGCGCGATCCCGACATCCTCTTCTCGCCGCTCGCCGCCTTCGACCGGCGGGGCTTTCGCCTCGGCTATGGCGGCGGCATTTACGACGCGACCCTCTCCGAACTGAGATCGAGGAAACAGGTCACGGCGATTGGCGTCGCCTATTCCTGCCAGGAGACCGACCACGTCCCGACTGAGCCGCATGACCAACGGCTCGATTATCTGCTGACCGAGCGCGAGACCATCGTCCCGGCGTGACCGCGCATGGCCGCATGGACAGGCCTTACGCGAGCTTCTGCTCCAGCGCGATTTTCATCAGCTCCATCGGCGTGCGGGCGCCGAGCTTGCGCTTCATGATCGAGCAGCTGTTGGCGATGGTCTTGTAGGACACCTGCGTCGCCTCGGCGATTTCAGCCATGCCGAGGCCAGATCCGAGCATGCGCAAGATCTCGAGCTCACGCGCCGTGAGCGACCCGAGCGGGCCGGCGCCGCCGCCTTTCTCGAAGGCGAGCTGATTGGCGATCTTCGGCATCAAAAACACGCCGCCGGCCGCAACTTCGCGCACGGCCTTCAGCAGCAGATACGGGTCGTCGTTCTTGGTGACGTAGCCTTTGGCGCCGGCCTCGATGGCGCGCGCGGCGAAGATCGGGTCGTCGTTCATGCTGAAGACGACGATGCGGGCCGCGGGATCCTCCTGCAAAATTCGGCGCGTCAATTCCAGCCCCGAGACGCCTGGCATGGCGATGTCGACGACCGTGACGTCGGGCCTGTGCGCGATAAAGGCGGCGAGGCCCGTCTCCGCATCGCGCGCGTCGACAACGTCAATGTCGCCTTCGCCCGCCAGCATGGCGGCGCAGCCGGCGACAATGATGGGATGATCGTCGACAATCAGAACGCGCATCGTGCTCCTCGAGAGCGAGATTGACCAAAGGCGCGCCCTTCGTAAAGTCCCGGCCTCTGGAAGGAAAGTGGCCATGGTTCACTGTCTGTCGTTGCGCGCCCGGCTCTCGCTCCTGCTCGGGGGCGTCCTCCTCGCGGGCCTCGCTTTCGGCGTCGGCCTGCTGATCCTCCATGCCGGGGCGCGCGTCAACGCCGAGGCTGACGGCGCGACGCGGCTCGCGCGCGACCTCGTCGAGGCCACCCTGCCCCGCCTCGGCGCCGCGAAGGACCCCAGGGCCGAACTCGCCGACTTACTCGCCGACGCGCGCAGGTTGCGCCACGTGCGCGTCAGCGTCGAAGGCGAGTCCGAGGCGGCGGGACCGGCGAAAAATCCCGCGCCGGACTGGTTCAGCGCGCTGGTCTTTCGCGCGCCGCCCGCCACACGCATCGCGACGCCGCTCGGCGCCCTCGAAATCGCGGCCAATCCCGCCGACGAGATTGCGGAAATTTGGGAGGAGATCGTCTGGCTCGCCATCGGCGCGGCGGGGGTCGCCGGTTTGGCCTTCGCGCTCGTCTCCTATGTCGTCTCGCGCACGCTCAGCCCGATCGGCGCGCTTTCCGGCGCCCTGCGACGGCTGGAGCAAGGAGACTATGACGTGCGCGCGGGCGCCGACGGCGCGCCCGAGTTCATCGCCATCGCTGAGCGGATCAACGCCCTCGCCGCCACGCTGAACCGGCTCGACGATGAAAACCGGCGGCTGGTGCGCCGCATGATTCATGTGCAGGACGAGGAGCGGCGCGATATCGCGCGCGACCTTCACGACGAGATCGGCCCCTTCCTTTTCACCATTCGCGCCGGCGTGGGCGCGCTGGCGCGCAAAGTCGGCGCGGCCGGGGCCGATCCGGCGCTTCTGGCCGAAGACTGCGCGAAGATCGACGCGCAGATCGCCGCGCTCCAGCAGGTCAACCGCCGCATCCTCGGCCGGCTGCGTCCCGCGGCGCTCTCTGAAATGGGTCTCGCCGACGCGCTGGAGGCGCTGGCGCGCGGCTGGCGCGAGACGCGGGCCGACGTGACGATTGACCTCGCGTTGGAGGGCGCGCGCGGGCCGATCGACGAAACGACGGCGCTCACCGCCTATCGCGTGGCGCAGGAAGGCTTGACCAACGCCTTCAGACATTCGGACGCGAACCGCGTCGGCCTCAGCGTGACGCGCGACGGCGGGCGCTTAACGGTCGACGTCGTCGACGACGGCGCCGGATTGCCCGCGACGCCGGGCGGCGGCGGCCTGGGCCTGAGAGGCATGAGCGAACGCGTCGCGGCGCTCGGCGGGACGTTGACGCTGGCCAACCTGCCCGCTGGCGGCGTCAGGCTCTCCGCCTCTCTCAAACTGGAGTCGCCGGCCGGAGCGGCCCCGGCCTTTTCAGGGCCGGACGGGTCGGGAAATTTTCCCGACCAGCACAGGACTCAATCCCACGAAAAGCGTTATATTTCAGAAGTGTAGCGAGGGCGCCACAGCGCGGGAATATTGCCGCCTGGGCCAGGTGGCCGCGATACGGGTGCGGGGATTGGCGCTATAAGCCGAGTATCCGATTTCCTTAACGTTGACCCGGCAAATGGCTCGACTCAGATCTTTGACCGCTCTCAGCGCCGTGCTCTTGTCGTCGACGGCGCTGGCGCAGCAAACGCTCCCGACCATCGAAGTCGGCGGCGCGCCGCTCCGCTCCACGACGCCGCGCCCCGCGAAACCTTCCACAGCCCAGGGCCCGAGCCGCCCCGCCGCAGCGCGGGCGACGCCGACGCCGGCGCCAAGCGCTGAAGTCGCCCCCGTCTCGCCCGTCGTCGTCCAATACGCTGTCCCGGCGGCGACCTACACGCTGTCTTCGAAAGAGCTGCAGAACACGCGCGGCTTCGAAGTCGTCAACAATCTGTTTCGTCAGGCGCCGGGCGTCAGCGTCAATGACGTCGCCGGCAATCCGCTTCAGCCGGAAGTGGATTTCCGCGGCTTCGTGGCCTCGCCCATCGCCGGCACGCCGCAGGGCCTCGCCGTCTATCAGAACGGCATCCGTATCAACGAGGCCTGGGGCGACAACGTCTATTGGGATATGATTCCCAATATCGCGATCGATCGCTCCACTGTCGTCACCGGCAACCCGCTCTTCGGCCTCAACGCCATCGGCGGCGCTGTGGTGCTCGATATGAAGAATGGCTTCACCTACCAAGGATTCGAAATCGACGGGCGCGGCGGTAGCCGCGGCCGCCGGCAGGGCTACGCCCAATATGGCGTGCAGGCCGGCCCCTACGCCGGCTATCTCGCCATGGAGGCCTTGGGCGACAACGGCTACCGCTACTTTTCGGGCGCGCATATCAAGCGGCTCTACGGCGACATCGGCTATCGCGGCGACAGCGGCGAAATTCACGCCAACATGACGCTCGCGGGCAACAAGATCAACGGCACCGGTCCCGCGCCGGTGGAGGACGTGACGCGCAATTCCTGGGCTGTCTACACGACGCCGCAGTCGCAAAAGAACACGCTGTCGATGTTCGACCTCAACGGCAACGTTCAGGCGAGTCCGACGTGGAAGCTTTTTGGCGACGTCCATTACCGCGCCTTCGATCAGGCCCGCGTCGACGGCAATACGACCGAATTCGAGTGTGAGCCGCCGGAGGAAGGGGAGGATCCAGAACCCTTCTGCGAAAACGATCTCGGGAATCCGACCTCGATTCCCAATTTCTTCAACGGGCAGGTTCAGCTCGGCGCGGTCGACCGCACGTGGACAAGGTCGCGCACGATCGGCGGCACGGTGCAGGCGACGAATGAGGACGTCTTTTTCGGCTTCCACAACAAAATCACGTTTGGCGCGAGTCTGGATCAAGGCTGGTCATATTTTGCCGCCAGCCAGGAGCTCGGCGTCATACCGGCCAATCTCTATGTGAACGGCTTCAACTATTATGTCGATGAGCCCGGGAGCGGCGTCGCCCCCGTCAACGTCACCGCGGGCAACTCCTATCTCGGCGTCTATGCGCTCGATACGCTCGACGTCACCGACCGGCTGAAAATCACCGCGGGCGCGCGCTTCAACCGCGCGGGCGTCAGCCTTTACGACCTGCGCGGCACGGCGCTCAACGGCGCGGACGTTTATACCCGCATCAATCCCATCGCTGGCGCGACCTATGAGGTGCTGCCGAACACCTTCGCCTATGGCAGCTATTCGGAAGCCAATCGCGCGCCGACGCCGCTGGAGCTCGGTTGCGCCGATCCAGCGCGTCCCTGCCTCATCGACACCTTCCTCGTCGCCGATCCGCCGCTCAAGCAGGTCGAATCGAACACGACGGAACTCGGCATGCGGGGCACGGTCGAGGTCCCGAAGGTTCTGCCCTATGGCGGCGACTATTTCCCCGGTCTGCTGACATGGAGCGCCGGCGTCTACCGCACGAACAACTTCAACGACATTCTGGCGGTGCCGAGCTCCATCAACGGCCGCGGCTATTTCACCAACGCCGGCGCGACCCGCCGCGAAGGCGTCGAGGTTGCGCTTCGCTACGGCGACGAACGCCTCTCCGCCTATATGAACTATACGATGACGATCGCGACCTTTCGGTCGAACATCGTGCTCGGGGCCCCGGATAATCCGCTGGCGCAGCTTTACGGCAACGGCTCGATCATGGTGACGCCGGGGGCTAATCTGTCGTCCGTTGCGCCCCACCGCTTCAAGGCCGGCGCCGACTACGCGGTTACCCCACAGTGGAGAGTAGGCGCGGACGTGCAATATACGGCAGGCTCCTACATCCGCGGCGACGAGATCAACATTGGCGCCAGGCTCCCGTCCTACACCTTCCTCAATCTGCGGACCTCTTACCAGATCACGCCGAACCTGCAGGTCTACGGTCTGTTCGAGAATGTCACCAACACCCGGGCTCGGACCTTCGGCACGTGGTTCGACACGAACGACATCGCCTTCCTGACCTACACCAATCCGCGGATGGTCTCGCTCGGCCCGCCGACGGGTATATACGGTGGCATCACGTTCACCTACTGACCTCGACTGACTGGGCGGCCTCTCGGGGCCGCCTTTTTTTGTCGCACGGCGCGCTACTGGCGAAGCGCGCGCAGCTCCAATATATCTTGGGCGTTCTTCCCGAATACGGAGCTGACAATGAGAGTGAACAAATTGCTTCTCGCCGGCGCAGTCGCGCTTTCCGCGGTGCTGGCGGCGCCGCTCTCGCCGGCGCTCGCAAAAAAGGCGCCCAAGGCTTCGCCTGTCGCGACGCTCGATACGGACAATGACTCGACCGTCGATTTGAACGAGCTGAACAAGGCGGCGGAAGCGCTGTTCGGCAAGCTCGAGAAGGACAATGACGGCACGCTGGACAAGAAGGAGCTCCAGGGCCGCCTGAGCAAGGAGGCCTTCGCCTCCGCCGATCCGGACAAGGACGGGACGCTCACCAAGGATGAATTCCTCTCGGCTGTCTCCTCGCTCTTCAAGGGCGCCGATCCGGATAACGACGGAACGCTCGACGATAAGGAATTCGCTTCCAAGCAGGGCAAGGCGGTGCTGCGCGTCACCCGCTGATCCTCGCGCCAGCGCGCGGGAGACGTGACTTGATCCCGCGCGCCAAAGCGGCCATTTAGGAGGCATGAAAAGCCTCGCCGCCGCTTTCTTTCTGCTGCTTGCCGCCGCGCCCGCCACGGCGGAGACGCTCGCCCTCAAAGTCGGCGTTCTGCGACAGGAGCATTCCCGCGAGACGCTCTCCATTCTCGACATTCCCGCCGCCGACGACACGCTCGCCGGCGCCCTTCTCGGCGCGGCGGACAATAACACCACCGGCAAATTCACCAATCAATCGTACCAGGCGATCGACGAGAAGCTCGATGCGGAGGCCGACGTTGGCGGCGCGGTCGATGCGCTCGTCGACAAAGGCGCGCGTTTCATCATCGCCGACCTCTCGGCCGATCGCCTGCTTGCGGCGAGCGAACGCGCCAAGGCGAAAGGCGCGCTGCTGTTCAACGTGTCGGCGCCGGACGAGCGGCTGCGCGAAGAGGACTGCCGCGCCAATGTGATCCATGTGGCGCCGTCGCGCGCCATGCTCGCCGACGGACTTGCGCAATATCTCGTCTGGAAGCAGTGGCGCAAATGGCTGCTCATCAAGGGTTCGCATCCGGAAGACGAGTTGCTGGCGCAGGCCTATCGCCGCGCGGCGAAAAAATTCGGCGCAAAGATCGTCGAAGAACGCGTCTATGAAGACACCGGCGGCGGGAGGCGCAGCGACTCCGGCTCGGTGCAGACGCAGCGTCAGATGCCGGCGCTCACTCAGAACGCGGCCGCTTATGACGCGCTGCTCGCCGTCGACGAGAGCGACGTGTTCGCCGGCTATCTTCCCTATCGCACATGGGATCCGCGTCCCGTCGCGGGTTCGGCCGGCCTCTATCCCACGAACTGGGACGCGGCTCACGAGCAATGGGGCGCGCATCAATTGCAGAACCGTTTCATGGCGACGTTCCGCCGCCTGATGAATGCGCGCGACAACAACGCCTGGCTCGCCATGCGCATGGTCGGCGAAGCGGCGACGCGCGCCAATTCCGACGATCCCGAAAAGCTGCGCGCATTCATGATAGGCCCCGAGTTCTCGATCGCGGCGTTCAAGGGCGTGCGGCAGACGCTGCGCGTGTGGAACCAGCAGTTACGTCAGCCGATCCTTCTCTCCGACGGCCGCATGACCGTCTCCGTCTCCCCGCAGGAAGGCTTCCTGCATCAGGTGAGCGAACTCGACACGCTGGGCTTTGATCAGCCCGAAACGAAATGCAGGTTGAAATGAAGAAAACCTTTTCCCTGTGCCTGCCCTGCGCCGCGGCGCTCATTTGCGCCCCCCTGCCGCCGGCGAACGCCTACACGGCCTATGTCAGCAACGAGAAGGGCAACTCCATCACCGTCATCGACACCGACAAGCTGCAAGCCACGGCGACGGTGAAAGTGGGGCGGCGTCCGCGCGGAATCGCCCTCAACAAGGACGGCTCCGAGCTTTACATCTGCGCCGGAGACGACGACGCCATTCAGGTGCTCGACACCAAGACCCTGAAGCTTACGGGCAAGCTGCCGTCCGGTCCCGATCCGGAGTTGCTCGCGCTCAGCCCCGGCGGCGACACGATTTACGTCTCGAATGAAAACGACAATCTCGTCACGATGATCGACGTGAAGCGCAAGGAGCAGATCGGCGACATTCCGGTCGGCGTCGAGCCCGAAGGGATGGCGGTGAGCCCGGACGGCAAGCTGCTCGTGAATACGTCCGAAACGACAAATATGGCGCATCTCATCGATACGCAGACGAAGCAGATCGTCGCCAATATCCTCGTCGACGGACGCCCGCGCTTCGCCGAATTCAAAAAGGACGGCTCCGAGCTTTGGGTGTCCTCCGAGGTGGGCGGGACGGTCGCCGTCATCGATCCCGTCAAGCGTGAGTTGAAGCAGAAGATCAGCTTCGAAATTCCCGGCATGTCGAAAGAGGCGATTCAGCCCATCGGCATTTCCATCACCAAGGACGGCAAGCGCGCCTTCGTGGCGCTGGGCCCCGCCAACCGCGTCGCAGTGATCGACGCCGAGACAAAGAAAATCGAAAAATATCTCCTCGTGGGTCAGCGCGTCTGGCATCTGGCCTTCACGCCGGACGAGAAATATCTCATCACGGCCAATGGCGTCTCCAACGACGTCTCGGTGATCGACGTCGCCAGTCTCAAGGTCTTAAAGTCGATCCCTGTCGGCTCCTTTCCCTGGGGCGTCGTGGTCGCGCCGCAATGAGAGCGGCGCGGTCATGAGCGTCCCCGCCCTCAACATCAAGAACGTCAGCCATTCCTACGGGACGCGCAAGGCGCTCGACGACGTCTCCTTCACCGTCGCGCCCGGCAGTTTCACCGTGCTGCTCGGATTGAACGGCGCGGGCAAGAGCACGCTGTTTTCGCTGGTCACCCGGCTCTATGCGGCGCGAAGCGGCGAGATCGAGATTCTGGGCGCCGACGTCATGCGCGCGCCGGGGGCGGCGCTGCGGCGGCTCGGCGTGGTTTTTCAGGCGCGCACGCTCGATCTCGAATTGAGCCTCATGCAGAATTTGATTTATCACGCGGCGCTGCATGGGATCGGTCCGCTCGAGGCGCGCCGTCTCGGGCTCGAGGCGCTCGCACGCGCGGGGCTCGCCGAGCGCGCCAATGACAAGGCGCGCGCGCTCTCCGGCGGTCAGATGCGCCGCGTCGAAATCGCCCGCGCCTTGTTGCACAAGCCGCGCCTGTTGCTGCTGGACGAACCCACCGTCGGCCTCGACATCAAGGCCCGCGCCGATCTCCTCGCCCATGTGCGCGGCCTCGTGCGCGACGAGGGGCTCGGCGTTTTGTGGACGACGCATCTTATCGACGAAATCGCGGAGGATGATCCGGTCGTCATTCTGCATCAGGGCAAGGTGCTCGCGACGGGGCGCGCTGCCGACGTTGTCGCGCAAAGCGGCGCCGACACGATCGGCGCCGCCTTCGCAAGGATCACGGGCGTCGACGCCCGCTCAGAGGGTTAGGGATGAACACGCCGAGCGAGGGCGGCTTTACGCCCCGCCAATATCTCATCTGTCTCATGGGCGTCATCTGGCGCGAGGGCTTGCGCTTCCTGCATCAGCGCGAGCGTTTCGTCTCGGCGCTGGTGCGGCCGCTCGTCTGGCTCTTCATCTTCGCGGCCGGCTTTCGGCAGGTGCTCGGCGTCTCGATCATCCCGCCCTATGAGACCTATGTGCTCTACGAGGTCTATATCGCGCCCGGCCTCATGGCGATGATCCAGCTCTTCAACGGCATGCAGTCGTCGCTCTCCATGGTCTACGACCGCGAGATGGGCAATATGCGCACTTTGCTCGTGTCGCCCTTTCCGCGCTGGTTCCTGCTCGGCGCGAAATTGATGGCGGGCGTCGCGGTGTCGATCCTGCAGGTCTATGCTTTTCTCCTCATTGCTTACTTCTGGGAGATCGAGCCGCCGACGAAATGGGGCTATCTCACCGTGCTGCCGGCGCTCGCCCTCGCCGGGCTCATGCTCGGCGCGCTGGGGATGCTGCTGTCGTCGCTGATCAAGCAGCTCGAGAATTTCGCGGGCGTGATGAACTTCGTGATCTTCCCGATGTTCTTCGCCTCCTCCGCGCTTTATCCGCTCTGGCGCGTGAAGGAGTCGAGCCCGTGGCTCTATTATGTCTGTCTGGCGAATCCCTTCACCCACGCCGTGGAGCTCATCCGCTTCGCCTTCTATCAACAGGTCGAGTGGACCTCGCTCGCCGTCGTGTTGGCTTATACGAGCCTGTTCATGGTCGGCGCGATTATCGCCTATGATCCGGCGCGCGGGATGCTGATGCGCAAGGGCGGCTGAGGCGAGCATACAAACTGCCGAAGCGGCAATTGTCCTTCGAGACGCGAGCTTCGCTCGGTCCCAGGATGAGGCCTGGGTCTATGATGCAAAGACCCTCGCGCTCCTCATGCTGAGGAGCCGCCGGAGGCGGCGTCTCGAAGCATCCCTTGCGACGACGCGCGTTACTTTTTCTTCGCCTTTGCAGCGGTCTCCTCGGCGGCGACCGTCTCCGCATAACCCTCGGGCAGCTTCACGCCGCCCGCGAGCTGCGCGCCGAGCGCGATGACGCGGGCTTCGGTCAGGCGCAAGGCGCAATAGCCGAAATCGGATTCCCTCGCGTAGGAGCGGCAGACTTCCTCGCGCCAGGACGAAAAGCCCGCCTGCTCCTTCACCACGAAGCTGCGGACCGGCTTGTCCTTGCTGTTGCGGTCGTAGAGCGCGCGGAAATCGGAGCGCACCGTTTTCTCGACGCTGGCGCGGGCGCCGAGCATTTCCTCGGCCTTCTTCGGATCGAACTCGTTTTCGGGCATGCCCCACAGACCGCTGGGATCGGCGCGGCAGTCGGCCTCCTTGATCTCGCAGGCCTTGCCCTCATTGGTCACGAGGATGGCGCCGTCGAGAACGTCGAAGGTGAAGGGACAGGCCGCCAGGGAGGCGATCTGGTAACGACGCAGCCCGGCGCCGCTGTCGCGCGGCGTCAGTTTCAGCGGCATGCCGGTGACATCGACGCGGCAGGCTTCGCCCGAGCGCGTGAGTCGGTCGCCGACGAGCGTAAGTTTTATCGCTTGCAAATCGGAGCCGTTGCGGGCGACTTCGATGGAGCTGCCATTGCCGTCGAGCTTCAGCGTCTTGCCGAGGATCGTGTCCTCAGAGGGCGCCTTGGGCATGACAACGGGGCCGCGCGCCGACCCCATCTCGCCGCTGCTCAGTTTTTTCTTGGGTCGTCCCGGCGAGGTCACCGTGCCTTCGGGCGTCGGCTCCACAGCTCCGGGGAGCGCCATCTGTGCGGGAGCCGTCGGCGCAGAGGCGCATAAAAAGACGGCTGCCCCCGCCGCCCGAGCAATGACAGTCCAGGACGGCGCAATCGACATTCTCAAACAGCCCCCTTCAAACCCGCCGGCGCGCCGGCGAGCGCTATTATCATCTCGGCGCCAGAACCATCACCATCTGCCGCCCTTCCATGGAGGGCTCGAGCTCGACCTTGGCGAGGGTCGCCGTCTCCGCCTTCACGCGCGTGAGCAGACGATAGCCAATGTCCTGGTGGGCGATCTCGCGGCCGCGGAAGCGCAACGTCACCTTGACCTTGTCTCCCTCCTCGAAGAACCGGCGCACCGCCTTCATCTTGACGTCGTAATCATGCTCGTCAATGCCGGGACGCAGCTTGATTTCCTTGACCTCGACCACCTTCTGCTTCTTGCGCGCCTCGGCGGCCTTCTTCTGCTCGGCGAAGCGGAAGCGTCCGTAATCGAGGATCTTGCAGACGGGGGGCGTGGAGTTCGGCGCGATCTCGACGAGGTCGAGGCCCGCCTGCTCCGCCAAGCTCAGCGCGTCCAGCAATTGAACGACGCCGTGATTCTTGCCTTCGGAATCAATCAGCTGCACTTCTCGCGCGCGAATCTCGCGGTTGGTGCGGGGCCCTTCCTTCTGCGGCGCCGCGATGCTCTTCATTGGCCTGCGAATGGATCGTTCTCCTTCGAGTGGCCGAAACGCTCGGCCGTGATCAAAAAATAGCGCCGTTTCAGGCGCGGAAAGCTCTTTTCGGACCCGAGTCCGAAGTACGGGAGATTCTCACGAAAGTGCGGCAAGTCAACCGTCGATATCGGCCCAGACCCGATTATTGACGGGAAAGCGCGCATTAAAGGAAATTCTCCATCAACGCAACGAGCTTCTCCGGCGCGTCCTCGGGCGAGAAATGGCTCACGCCTGGGAGAAGCTCGATCCGAAGCTGACGGGCGTAGCGGTCGGTCCCCTCCAGGCAAACTAACGCCAAGGCGGCGTCGTCGGTTCCCCAGACGACAAGGACAGGAACGTCAATCGGCGCGGCGAGGTCGGCGGCCGCGAAGAGTTCCCGCCCGGCCGCGCGATACCAGTTGAGCATGGCGGTCGCGCCGCCGGGGGCGGCGGCGTTATCGCGGTAAAGCGCCAGCACTTTCGGCGGAATCGCTTCGGCGCGGCGGGCCGCGACGCGGACGAGAAGCCCCGTCAGATAACCCTGTCCGGCGGAGAGCAGCCAGTCGGGCAGAACGGGAATCTGGAAGAAAGCGGCGTAGGCGGATTTCAGCTTCTGCCGAAAGCCCCGCAGCGCGGCCCGGAAACAGAGCGGATGCGGAATATTGATGACGACAAGCCGGTCTAGCGGCCGCAGCTTGCGGATCGCCACGACCCAGGCGACCATGCCGCCCCAGTCGTGGCCGATGAGCGTAACCGACGGCGCCCCAGAGGCGTCGATCAGCGCCGCGACGTCGCCCGTGAGCGCGGCCAGTGCATAGTCTTCGCGACTGCGCGGCCGGGTGGTGGCGCCATAGCCGCGCTGATTGACGGCCCAGACCCGGTAACCCTTGGCGACGAGCGGCGCGACGAGATGGCGCCACATCACGGCTGTTTCGGGAAAGCCGTGCAGCAGCAGCGCCAGCCGCTCCCCCTCCCCCGCCTCGAAGACCTCGAAGGTCAGCCCATTGGCGGAAACGAGGATGCGGCGCGCGCCAAGCAGGCTCTCCGCGTCCGTCAACCGGCGAGCGCCGGACAGCTCGGACAGGGCGCGCCCCCGCTCATGGCGGCGCAGCTCTCGCCGGGTCCGGCGTCACCGCCAGCGGCGGGCTTGGCGATCAGCGACAGCTGGCGCTCGACATGGGTCGCGCCGCAGGCCGGGCAGGCCGGGGTCTCCTCGAAACGCGCCAGCGTTTCAAATTCATGAGCGCAGTCCTGACAACGAAAAGCGTAGAGCGGCATGCAAGCGGCCTCGAAGCGTTGACGAAGTCTCGCACTTTACCGCGCCGACGCCGTCCGAAAAAGCCGGGGCGCCGCCGCAGGCGCGCGCAGGGCGCCGGCGCCCTAAATTCACCGCATGATTCGCTTCGAGAGGCAGGAATGACTTACCGCGCGCCGCTTCAGGACCTCATCTTTTCCCTGCGCCTCGCCGCCGGCCGGGAGGCGCTGCAAGCGGACGGGCTCTACGCCGACATTTCCGGCGGCGTCGCCGAACAGACGCTTGCCGAGGCGGCGAAATTCGCCGAGGGACAATTACTGCCGCTCGACCGCGCCGGCGACCGGATCGGCGCACGCTTTTCGGACGGAGTCGTCACGACAGCGCCCGGCTGGCGCGAGGCCTATGCGCAATGGCGGGAGGGCGGCTGGAACGCCATCGCCGCGGCGCCGGACCATGGCGGGATGGGGCTCCCCGCCCTCCTCAACGCCGCCTGCACGGAAATCTGGAACGGCGCCAACATCTCCTTCGCGCTCTGCCCGCTGCTCAGCCATGGCGCCATCGAGGCGCTCGAGGCGCACGCCAGCGCCGCGCTCAAAGAGGCCTATCTGCGCAAGATCGTCAGCGGCGAATGGACCGGGACGATGAATTTGACCGAGCCGCAGGCCGGCTCCGATCTCGCGCTGTTGCGCACGCGCGCCGAGCGCAACGGCGACGGCTCCTACCGCCTCACCGGCGAGAAGATCTACATCACTTATGGCGAGCACGATCTCGTCGACAACATCATCCACCTCGTGCTGGCTCGGCTGCCCGATGCGCCCGCCGGCGTGAAAGGCATTTCGCTCTTTCTGGTTCCGAAATTCCTTCCCGAGGCGAGCGGCGCCTTCACGCGGCGTAACGCGTTGCGCTGCGCCGGCGTCGAGCACAAACTCGGGATTCATGGCTCGCCAACCTGCACCATGCTCTATGAGGACGCGACCGGCTTCCTTATCGGCGAGGAGCACAATGGCCTCGCCTGCATGTTCACGATGATGAACAACGCCCGCCTGTCGGTCGGTCTGCAGGGCGTCGCCCTCGCTGAGCGCGCGAGTCAGGCGGCCCTCGCTTACGCCCGCGAGCGCCGGCAGGGTCGCGCGCCGGGCGCCAGGGAGACGAGCGCCATCGTCGATCACCCCGACGTCGCGCGCATGCTCCTGACCATGGCGAGCCTGACGGCGGCCGCACGTGCGATCTGTTTCGAGACTACGGCCGCGCAGGACCGCGCCCATCGCGACGACGACCCCGCGCGCGCCAAGGAAGCCGACGAGCGCGCGAGTCTGCTGACCCCCGTCGCCAAGGCGTTTTCCACCGACATCGGCGACGAAGCGACGTCGCTTGCCGTACAGGTCTTCGGCGGCATGGGCTATATCGAAGAGACGGGCGTCGCCCAGCTCATGCGCGACGCCCGCATTTGCGCGATCTACGAAGGCACGAACGGCATTCAGGCGATTGACCTCGTCGGCCGAAAACTCGCCATGTCGGGCGGCGCCGCCGTGCGTCGGGAGATCGAGGACATGCGCGCCCTTGCGCGGGAGAGCGATTACGCCAATGTCGCCGAAGCTGTGGAGTCCTTCGCGCAGGCAAGCGACTACATGGCGCAGGCGATGAAAGCGTCGCCTGCGGAAGGACTGGCCGGCGCGACGCCCTATCTCCGACTTTTCGCGCTCGCGCGCGGCGCGACGCTTCTGGAGAAAGGGGCGAAACGCGCCCGCCGCGAGAACGACCCCAACGCCGAGCGCTACGAAGCGCTTTCGCATTTTTTCGCCAAGAACGTCGCCGTCGCCGCGCCGGGACTGGCCCGCAGCGTGACGGAAGGCGGCGCTTCCGTGACGACTGCGGCTGGAATGTTGAAGGGTTAACGCTGCGAAGAGCGCGCGCTCGAATTACGCGGCCATGAACGTCCGCAACGCCGCCTGCTGGCCCTCGCCCAAATGTAAGCCGAGCTTCGAGCGCCGCCATAACACGTCCTCGGCCTTGCGCGCCCATTCGTTTTCGACGAGGTAACGCACTTCGGCTTCGGTAAGGCCGCAGCCGAAATCGCGGCCGAGATCCTCCATCGACCGCGCATGTTTGAGAAAACGCTCGGCGCGCGTCCCATAGGCGCGCGCGAGGCGCCGGGCGAGCGCATGTCCGAGAAACGGCTTCTCAGCCGACAAATGCGCGAGGAACTCGTCGAAGGCCACGTCGCCGCCGGGAAAGACGCCGCGTTCCGTCCACGCTCCGCCATGCGGCGGCAGAAAGGCCGCAAGATCGTCGAGCGCATGTTCGGCGAGGCGTCGCGACGTCGTGATCTTGCCGCCGAAAATCGACAGCGCCGGCGGCGCGCCCTCGGGAGCGTCGAGATCGAAGGCGTAGTCGCGCGTCACGACCGAGGCGTTGAGCGAGCCGTCGTCGTAAAGCGGCCGAAGCCCCGAATAGCTCCAGACGATGTCGTCGCGGTTCAGCGGCCGGCGCAGAAAGTGATTGATGGCGGCGATGAGGTAATCGGTTTCCGACGCGCTGATGTCGACCTGCCCTGGCGCCCCGTCAAAAGCGACGTCGGTCGTGCCGACAAGCGTGAAGTCCTGCTCATAGGGAATTGCGAAAACAATGCGCCCGTCGGGATTTTGCAGAATATAGGCGTGGTCGCCCTCGTAGAGTCTTCGCGTAACGAGATGCGAGCCTTTAACGAGCCGCACATGCTTGCGCGAGCGCAGATGCAGGGCGCCGTCGATCACCTGCGACACCCAGGGTCCGGCGGCGTTGACGAGGACGCGCGCTTCCACTCTCACGCCGTTGTCGAGGGCCGCGGTCCAATGTCCGTTCTCTCGCCTGGCGTCGATCAGCCGCTCGCCCACGCTGATCGTTGCGCCGCGTTCCTTGGCGTCGAGCGCATTGAGCACGACGAGGCGGGAGTCGTCGACCCAGCAGTCGGCGTAAGTGAAACCAACAGAATAAGCGTCGCGCAGCGGCGCGCCGAGTTCGTTGCCTTTGAGCGACACCATGTGCGAGCCCTCGAGCCGCTTGCGCCGCGCGAGATGATCGTAAAGAAACAGGCCGACCCGCAGCATCCATACGGGACGCAGGCCCTTCTCGTACGGCAGAACGAACTTGAGCGGCCAAATGACATGCGGCGCGGCGGCCAGCAAAAGTTCGCGCTCGGCAAGCGCTTCGTGCACGAGTCGGAACTCGTAGAGTTCCAGATATCGCAGGCCGCCGTGGATCAGTTTGGTCGAGGCGGATGACGTGCCGCTCGCGAGATCGTTCTGCTCGACCAGTCGTACAGAAAGCCCCCGCCCCGCCGCGTCGCGCGCGATGGCGCAGCCGTTGACGCCGCCGCCGATGATGAGAAGGTCGTACATGCGCCCGCCGCTCTTTTATGTCTCAGGCTCAATCTAAGGCGGTTGGCGGCTTGTGCAAGAAAACGCTCTCGAGACGACAAGCCTGCGTTTTATCGGAATAATCGATAAGCTAGATTTTTGCCCTCTATTGGACAAGGGATCGTCGCCGTCCCATCCTCGTAGTTATCGAAGCTGGGAGGATGCCGACATGCGATCTAAATTGATGCTTGCCCTTGTCGTGGTGGCGAGCCCCTTGTTTGTCATCAGCGCCGCTCAGGCGGATTTCGGCGATGATCTGTCGCCCCCGCTTCCGTGGCTGCAAGACGATCAGCCTGCCGCCGAACGTCCAATCTCAAAAAGGCCGAGAGTCGCCGTCGACGCCGATCGTCCTCGGGACAGGATGCACCGCGGCGTCCATCGAAAGGTCTATGATCACCACTCTTACCGACATGGCCCCGATTTTCATGAATACGACTGAAACGGGCGATGCGCTCCCCTCGCGCCGAGACGCCGACTTCGGCGGTCCTTGGCGCGAGGGGCTCATTATGCGTTGATGGAAGCCGTTGTATGGCTCCCGCTCCTCACCCCTGCGTGGGGTGCGGACGATGGGTACCGCCCTGCGCGCGGCGCTTCTGACCGGCGCCGGAGCGCGGCGGGCGGCGGCCTTCGGCGCGCGGGCCATCGCGATGCGGCCCCTCGCGGCGAGGATGTTTCTGCGCATGGCGCGCGCCGCCGTTGGCCTTGGGGGCGCCGCCGCGCGCGCCGCGGCGAGCCGGGGCGGTCTCATCATGGCGCTCGCCGTCGCTGCGGCGGTCGGTCACGGGCAGCGACTGGCGGGTGAGTTTCTCGATCTGGCGCAGCAGCGGCCGCTCGCCGTTGTCGCAAAGCGAAATCGCACGGCCCGAGGCGCCGGCCCGCGCCGTGCGGCCGATGCGATGGACATAAGCTTCCGGCGTCTCCGGAAGTTCGAAATTCACCACATGCGTCACGCCGTCGACATCGATGCCGCGGGCGGCGATGTCCGTTGCGACGAGCACGCGCGTACGGCCCTTGCGGAAACCGTCGAGGGCGCGAATGCGCTGGCTCTGGCTCTTGTTGCCGTGGATCGCCTCCGCGCCGACGCCGGCGGCGTCGAGATGCTGCGCCACGCGATCCGCGCCACGCTTGGTGCGCGTGAAGACGATGGCGCGCGAGATGTCGACGTCATTCATCAATTCGAGAAGCACGTCCCGCTTCGCCCCGCCGTCGACGAGGAACACATGCTGCGCGACGCGCTCCGCCGTCGTCGCGACGGGCGTCACGGCGACCTGGGCGGGATCGTTCAGCATGTCCTGCGCGAGGCCGGCGATCTCCTTCGGCATGGTGGCGGAGAACAACAGCGTCTGGCGCTTCTTGGGAAGCTTGGCGACAATCTGGCGGATCGGGATGATGAAACCGAGATCCAGCATGTGATCGGCTTCATCCAGAACCAGCACTTCGGTCTGCGCCAGCTTCATGCGGCCGCTGGCGACATGATCGAGCAAACGGCCCGGCGTCGCGACGAGCACGTCCAGCCCGCGCGCCAGCATGTCGATTTGGGGACGATGCGACACGCCGCCGACGATGACGCCGACGCTCGGCCGCAGAAATTGGCCGTAGGAACGGAAGCTGTCGGCGATCTGCGCGGCGAGTTCGCGCGTCGGGGCCAGCACCAGCGCCCGCGCGGTAAAGGGCGCCGGCCGGCGCCGGTCGGCGATCAAGCGTTCCAGAATCGGCAGGGCGAAGGCCGCCGTCTTGCCGGTGCCGGTCTGGGCGATGCCGAGGAGATCGCGGCCCTGCAGAAGATAAGGAATCGCCTGGGCCTGAATGGAAGTCGGGGTCTCATAGCCTTCGCGAGCGAGGGCGCGAAGCAGAATCTCGGCAAGGCCAAGATCGGAAAAATTGGTCACTGAGCGTCTTTCATAAGGGAATCGCGCCGCGGCGGGCGTTCAAGCGCGCGGTGGGGTCGATCCGGTAAAAGGGAGACCTGCCCCGCGTATCGGGCCGTCGTCTGGGAATGTGAAGGAGGCTCGACAGCTGGTCGGACGCCCGAAGGCGTTTGTCCGATCTACGCGGCTGGAGCAGCCTCATGCTGCGGCGCAGCGGTTTGTTGCTACAGGAAGCGCGCGCCGCGGTCAACGGTTTTCGCCAAGGTCGACTTTTGTGGCCTTAGATCAGTCCATCGGCGCTTCATCGCTTCTGAGGGGCGCGAAAGGGAGATAATGTGGCCTCATCTCAACCCCCTTGGCTGTCCGGCGCAACAATCCGGAGTGAGCGTATGAAAAAACTCGGGCTGCTGACATGTGCTGTGTTTATCGCTTTCGCCTGCCCTGGCGTCAGGGCCCAATCTGCTCAGCAAAAGCCGGCCGATGAGCCGATTGCAGGTTGCGTCGATCGCGCCAAAGCGGAGAAATATATTTCCGACCACAATTACGCGGAGCTGCTGCGGGGAACGAGTTCGGATGGAAGAACCCATGGGGTCTGGACCAACGGCCGACAGGTCATGATCATCGATTACGCCAGACCTGCCGATGACAGAATGGACCAGCTCAAAACCATTTGCGTCAGCGGGATTGTCTCCAACGTCAGCTTCAATCTCTATGTCATCGAGAAGCTGGTGAGCTCCGCCGCGTCCTCGGACAACAAATAAGCAACCGCCATTGAGGTTGAAAAACTGCGCCCCCCGGGAGGGGGGCGCAGGTTTCGGGGACAAGGACGACTAGAAGTACACCTTGGCGCGCATTTCGAGGAAGGTCGGATGCGAGCCGCCCTCATAGGATGATTGCGGGTTCCAGTTCAGCGGCGACTTCAGCGACAGCACGTGCGTGGCGTTGAACTGGAAGGCGACGCCATTATCCGGATACCAGTTCACGCCAGCCGTGATGTTTTGCTGATAGCCGCCGTAGATGCCGGAATTGGCGATGGCGTTTTGCAGAAGCGTCGCATTGGCGATCTGCGCGGGGGTCCCCGGCAGAGGGCCGAACAAGCCGAAGCCGTTGTTCGCGACGAACAGGGCGTTGTTGATATTGCCTCCAGAGAACGGACCGTTGTTCAGGTTGAGAACGCTCCACCGGCCGACCAGACCCCAGGCGCCCCATCCGCCCATGGAGAAGGGGTTTTTGATCTTCAGCTGACCGAAGGTCACGCCGTTCTTGTCTTTCAGATCATACGACCGAGATTTTTCTTCGCCGGTGATCCACCACTCGCCCTGGACATAGCCGCCGCTCGCGATGTAGCGCGAATTGCCAGGCGAGAGGTAGATTCCTTGGGCTGGCGAGGCCGCACCCAGCTGAGTCAACTGAGCTTGCGCGAACTCAGCCGCCGCAAAGGTGTTGCGGTTGTAGTTTGCGAGCAACCATTCGCCCTGGACGAAGAAATTATTGTAGGACAGGGCGGCCTCGAGGTCGAGCTTTTCGATATTGTTAATGCAGTTTCCAGCGGCGTTATACTGGTTCCAGACCGTGCCGGCGGTCTGGAAGACGGTCGGCTGAAGGAAGCGGCCGCAGGAAAGATCGGGCGTTCCAAGGAAGTTGCTCCCGAGAACGTTGGCTTCCGACCCGAGCCGATTCCCCGGCGCCGAGTTACGGTCATCACTGTAAGCGGTGGCGCTATTCGGCTGATGATAGCTTCCAGCCACGCCAATATGAACGAGCCGATGTTCATCGAAGATCGGCGCCCAGGTTACGCGGCCGGTGGCCTCCCAATAAGCGCCGCCGCCCCAGGGCTGATACCAGTTGGCGTTTCTGACGCCGTAGCCGCTGTAGGCCGGCACATAGACGCCGACGTTTCCTGACGACGTATTGACGGGGCGCGCATTCAGATCCTGGAAGCTCAGCGAATATATGCCGAAATGAGCCGTCCAATTGTCCTTGCCGATCATGCCGGCGGCTATGCCGATGTGACGAAAGGGCGCAATCGCGTCAACGGCCAGCGGCCGCTCGATGGTGTCGCGATATTTCGACGACGCCAGGGCCTCCAGGCTGAATGACTCGTACTGGCTGCCAATCTTGAAATAGACCGGTTCGGCGAGCCAAGGCGCGGACAACCGCGGATCTTGCAGACCGACATAGGCGTCACGCCATCCGCCCCAAAGGAAGTTGCGGTCGGTAACATAGTTGCGCGACCAGAACGCCAGTCCGCCGACAGTGTTTGCGTTCGGTAGATTGGTATTCCAAAGCTGAGTCGTGGGGTTCGCGAAATCGAATTGAAGCTTGTAGAACCAGGGCTTCATACGACCTTCGACTTCAAGTCGCGCCTGACCAAAGCCGACGTTCGACTGCCATGCGTTACCCGGCGACCCAGCGGTGCCGCCGCCATCGACAAACAGGCGACCGCCGATCTTGAAGGCGTACGCCTTGTCTTCCGTCTCGACGAGAAGGCCGCTCTTCAGGCTGACGAAGACGGGCGGTGGCGGCGGGGGCCCATTGTCGCCCTTCACATGCGCGGCGTTGGCGACATTGGTCGCCTTCGAGGCGGCGGCGGCGGCCTGCGCCTTCGCTTCCTTCGCCTCCTTGCGCAATTTTGCAATTTCCGCCTCGAGCGCGCGCAGGCGTGCATCGATGGCGTTGACGTCGACGGCCTGAGCGCTCGTCGCCACGAGCAAGGCGCCAAGCGCCACGCCGCCAATTGCCCACTTTGCAGTCAACATTTCAATCTCCAGCCTGAGAATTCAGGAATGCCTATTTTTTAGGCTACACTTATACAATCGACCCGACCTCCACGACAAACACGTGACAAACTACGTCTTCGCAGGCGCTGCCGAAGTACAAGTCTCACTCCGTTGTACAAATGCAACATTGACACAAGGTCAAATAATAGATTCTGATAATTTTTCTCTTTTGTTTCTAGTATTTCTGACCTATATATACATAATCTGTACAGAAATACACTGGAGACATTAGCTGAAAATTGCCATTTTTTCCACGTTATGCATATAACTCAAAAATGAAACCGCTCTAATGGAAAAACTTCTGAAACAAACGCCACTCAAGGTGCCGATTGCGCTCTGGGTTTTCCAGGCGCCGCCAGGCCAATTTAACGGGGGAAAACTCTCGGAGTTGGCCGGCCAGCCTTGGATCCGGCCCGCCGTCCAGTGGCTTGATGAACGGGCGCAAGGCTTATCACCTGAGGGGCGTGGTGGCGGACTTGGCTGAACGGGGCTGAAACAACCCTCGTCGATCAGCCCCTCGCAAGAAATGAGAGCTTGCGAGCGCTCCCGTGAGCGACAGATCGGGAGGGTCCATATAGTGAAAAAAGAAAACGCCCCCGGAGACGTCCGGGGGCGTTTCTAACTGAGGCCGTTGTGGGGGCGCAGGCCCCCTCGATCAGTCGCAGTCTTTAAACTTCGACTCTCTGCACTTCTTCGCCATCGCCTCGGCCTTGGGAAGCTCCTCCGCCGATAAGGTCTTGGCGGAGAGGTCGTGCACGGATTTCTTCTCGCTTTCGGTCATGCCGAGCGCCGGCTGCTCGATCGCCAGATGCGTCCACATGTAGCCGCGCAGGAAATCCTGGGCGACGCCCTGGCCCTGGGCGTACATCGTGCCCAGGTTCAACTGCGCCTCCGGGTCGCCCTGCGCCGCCGCGAGCCGCACCCACTTCGCCGCCTCCCCATAATCCTGCTGAACCCCGGCGCCTTCATAATACATGCTGGCGACGTTCATTTGCGCCGCCGCAACGCCCTGACCGGCGGCGAGAAGGCTCCACTTCATGGCTTCTTTGTAATCGCGCGCGACCAACTGCCCTTCGAGATACATGGTGCCGAGGTTGTATTGAGCGGCGGCGTTGCCGCGCTCGGCGGCGAGCTTTGTCCACTTGATCGCTTCCCGGGGATCGCGCGGCGCGCCCTTGCCGATCATATACATGGCGGCGAGTTCGGTCTGCGCGCGGGCGTCGCCCTTCTCGGCGAGGGGCTTCAGCAACTTGAACGCCGCGGCGTAATCGCCCTTGCGGGTCGCCTCGGTCGCCGCCGCGTAATCATCCGCGCTGGCGAGCCCCGCTGGCAGGAGCGCGAGGAAGAGGACGAGACACCGGACCCAATTCAGCATGAGAGACGCCTTTCTACCCTGCAAACGGTAATGAGCGCCCCCGGGAGACCCGGGGACGCTCGGAGCCAAACCTGATCTACTTTAGATCAGTAGTTCCACTGCAGCTGCATGCGGAGCAGATCGCCCTGCCACTGCCGGTACGGCGCGAGCGCCAGGTTCGTTCGGTTCATATGCGCATAGGCGGCGGTGAACTCGACCTCCGGAAGCGGTTGCCATTCGACGCCCACCTCCAGTTCGTTGACCCTGTTGTACGGCGCGTTGACCTCGGTCTTCGCGCCGCCCCGATACTGCTGCCACTGGACATAGGGGAAGAAGGTGCCGAGACCGAATTCCTTGTCGTCGTATTTGTAGGTCACGATGACGTAGCCGCCGTTCAGCTTGCCGTCCTTGACGACCAGCTGGTACGGATCGAGCACCGGGCCGCGGCCCCAGTTCCATTCCGCGAAGACGCCGAAGGGCTGCGGATAGATGATGCCGGTGACGGCGACGCGCTCGTCCTTGACGCCGACGCAGCCGTTGACGCAGGACGGGTTCCAGACGCCCGCGAGCGGCGTCGGGTAATAGGTCGTGTTGAAGTTGCCCGGGTTGTTGTAACCGGGCGCATTGACGAAAGGCGCCACCGCGCCGGTAAAGGGCGAGGCGTTCCATGGATACTGGTTCGGCCGGTAGCCCGCCCAGTTCGTCGCCATGCCGAGCGAGGGAATGATCGCCGAGGTCGCCGGCACGAAGCGGCCCGTATAGCCCTGGATCGACGCTTCGACGACCTGGCCGTTTTCGAAGACGTACGGATAGGTGAAGCGTGTGACGAGATGAACGCCCTTGTTCAGCTCGACGCGGTTTGCGCCCTGACCATTGTAGACGCCGAAGGCGAACATGCCGTAATCGCCCGAACCCTTCAGGTTGTTCTTGACGAGATCCCGGAAGAGATGACGCATGTGCTCGGGCGTATAGTAAAAGAAGATGCCGAGGTCGCGCTCGTCCTTACAGCAGGTGTTGAGCCCGTCGGGGCGGTCGAGCGTCAGACGATTCTGCGACGACTGCATGTTGGTGAAGCCGTAGGGAATCTTCGACTGACCGACGCGGAAGCGGAATTCCTTCTTGTCGTCGACCGAAATGTCGGCGTAGGCGTCGCGCAACTGCGCGAAATTGCCGGCGTTCAGGTTATACGTGCCGACCTGGTAGTTGTAATACCCGTAATAAGGAACGCCGGAGACGACGGAGGACGGCGAACTGCTGAACGTGCCGGAAGGCGATGAGGCGAAGTCCGGCTGCAGGTAGAGATAGAGGTGGTCGGAGATGTCGCCGCTGAAGATCAGGCGGATGCGGCGAAGGAAGAAGTTCTGACGCGGGCCGACCGAGCGGTCGCCATAGGCGTAAGCGTCATTGAAGTTGTGGGCGGACAGGATGTCGTTGTAGCGCATCTGCGTATAGCCGCGGATGCTGATCTTCTCGTACCAGTGCTTCGGCGCCGGCGGCGCGCCGGCGATCACGACCGGAGCGGGATGGGCGGCCGCGGCCGCCGCCTGCGCCGCGGCGGCCTTCGCCGCGCGCCTAGCCTCGGCCTCCTGCGCTTCGAGTTTGTTGAGGCGCGCCTTCAGCGCGCGGATTTCATCGGCGGTGTCCGCCGCCGCAGGAGCGGCGAAGGCCACCCAGACACCCAGCGCCGTCAAGGCGAGGAGCCGATGCCCAAAAGACGATTTCATTTGTGGACCTTCCCCGAACGTTAAGTTCCGGGAGCGAGAGAATCCGCCGCCGCATGACAGAGCCGTGACAAAAGCGTCGTGACCGGCCCGGAGTTCGATTGTGACGATGAACTCCCCGGCAGCTGTGTCTCCGTTGCCACAGTTTATCCCGCTATGGCGTTGATTCGGGCGGCCAATCCAAGATGGTCGGGTTCAACGGCGATGGGGCTCCGGGAACGCGGTGGATGGCGGCGACTCATTTTGGAGCGCTTGCGCCGCGCCACGTCATTTGCGCCCGGCCTTCTTGCGGGGCCGGGACTTTGCGGCTATCGCAACCGCGACAAACTCCAGTCCAGGTAGGGTCATGACATCAGCGCCTCAGCCTCGAAGAGAGGCGGCGTTTCTCTTCATTCTCGTCACCGTCGTGCTCGACATGCTGGCGCTCGGCGTCATCATTCCGGTGCTGCCCAAGCTTATCGTTCAGTTCGAGGGCGGCGACCTGCCGTCGGCGGCCCGCGTCGTCGGCGTCTTCGGCGTCGCCTGGGCGGCGATGCAGTTTCTCTTCCAGCCGGTCCTCGGGGCGCTTTCCGACCATTACGGCCGCCGGCCCGTGGTGCTCGCCTCGAATTTCGGGCTCGGGATCGACTATATATTCATGGCGTTGGCCCCCTCCCTGCCCTTTCTCTTCGTGGGCAGGCTCATCTCCGGCGCGACCGCAGCGAGCGTCGCCACCGCCAACGCCTACATCAGCGACATTACCCCGCCCGAGAAGCGCGCAGGGCGCTTCGGCATGATCGGCGCGGCCTTTGGCCTGGGTTTCATCCTTGGGCCGGCGATCGGCGGCGCGCTCGGCGCCTATGACCTTCGCTTGCCGTTCTGGGCGGCGGCCGCCTTCAGCCTCGCCAATTTCCTCTACGGCTACTTCATCCTGCCGGAGTCGCTCGCCCCCGAGAAACGCACCCCGAACGTCGTCTGGCGCAGCGCCAATGTGCTGGGCTCGCTCGACTTCCTGCGCCGGCGGCTGGCGTTGACGCTCCTCGCGGCGGCGCTCTTTCTCTCCTATCTCGCGCATGAATCGCTCCCGGCGCTGTTCGTTCTCTATACGCAGCAGCGCTACAACTGGGACGCGAGCACGACCGGCTGGGCGCTCGCGATCGTCGGCGTATCGCAGACCATCGTGTCGGGCGCGCTGGTGCGCCCCGCCGTGGCGCGGCTCGGGGAGAAAACGACGCTGACCATCGCGCTCGCTTGCGGGGCTCTCGGCTTCGTCGCTTACGCCGTCGCGCCCACAGGCGCGGCCTTCATGGCGGCGCCGCCCCTCATCGCCATGTGGGGCATGGCGAACCCGTCCTTTCAGGGTCTCGCGACGCGGCTCGCCGGGGCCTCTGAACAGGGCCGCCTCCAGGGGGCCCTGGGCAGCCTGCGCGGCGTCTCGGGGATGATCGGACCGCTGATTTTTACGCAGATCTTCGCGTTCTCGCTTGCCGTCGACGTGTTCGCGGGCGCGGGCTTCTTCGTGGCGGGGCTCATGCTCGCGACAAGCCTCGCGATCGCTCTGGCGGCGATCAGGCGCGAGAAGGGCCAAAACGTCCCTGCGGAGGCTGGCCCGGATCGCCGTTAATGTCAGATTGATGGCTCACTGTTAAGCTGAGGGCGTCCTGCCTGGAAACCTAACATGCTCGACAGCGCCTCCGGCTTTCTCGCCCAATCCGTTCCGGCTCTTCTATGGTTCTTGCTCTTCTCGGTCCCTCCCTTCGCCGGGTGGTGGCTGCTTTTCCGATTGCCGCTCGGACGCCGGCGCTTCGCCTGCCGGATAACGGTCGACGCTCCGGCGGCGTTGATCTGGCGCCTTTTGGACCCACGCGGACCGAAAGGCGGCTTCAACCTTCTCCACGAGACGCGGGATAAGCGCCGCGCGCCTCATAGCGAGAAGCCTTTCGTCCGCCTCGTAGAGGAGCGGGAGGCAGGCGAGGGTAAGGGGCGGATCGTGTGCGAAGCGGCCGGCGCGCGCGTCGTAGCGGACGTCGACGGGACGGGCGACAGGACGCAGCTTACCGTCCTTTACGAAAAGCCAGTGACCGGACTGCTCGATTACGAACTGACGCGCCTCGCCCTGACGCGCGAGCTCACCGCGCTCGGAGACGCCGCGCTCGGCCACGGCGTCGAGACCGCCCCCCTGTTTCGCTTCGCGGGCTGGCGCCTCGCCCTGCTCGGCGTCGTCACCGGTCTCGCAATGGCCGCGCTTCTCCTGGCGCCGGCTTTTTATCTGGCGTTGAACGCCCTGGGCGTTTCGATGGACGCGCTTCTCGCGACCCCGGAGGCGCTGGCGCTCATCCTGCAGCTCGCAGGGGTCGCGACGCTGCTCTTGTTCGGTCTGCTCCTCGCCGTGACGCTCATACACGAGTTCGGTCATGCGCTGGCGCTCGCGGCCTTCGGCCATCGGGAAATCGTGATCAGCCTCGCGCCCTTCGGCGGCGGCGTTTCGATCGGCGCTCACGACCACGCCGACGCTTTCGAAGCGGGGGTCGTGGGCCTCGCCGGCCCGGCGCTGTCGGCGCTCGCGGCCTTCGTCGTGCAGCCTGCTCCTTCGGAGCTTTCCGAGTTGGCGCGCGGCCTCGCAAGCGCCGAGCCCGACTACGCCGCCGCGCTCGTCGGCGTCGCCAGACAAGCCTTCGTGCTGCTGACGCTCCTCTACAATATCCCCAACCTTCTGCCCTGGGCCGGCTCAGACGGGGCGCGGGCCGTCGCCGCGTTATGCAGGCCGGGCCGTGCGCAGCAGGTCGCGGCGGGGCTGCTTACAGCGCTGCTCGCGCTGCTTTTCGCACGGGCCGACGATCTCGTGGCTTTCGGGCTGATGTTTCTCGCCTTGGAATGGTTCAATCGCAGACCCGCGCTCGCCATGGACTCGCCCGACAGCCCTGGCCGGCGCCGTCTCGCCGTCGCGGCGGGGCTCGCCCTCGTCGTCGGCCTCTACGCGCATGAAGCGGCGCTGCTGCGACAGATCGACTTGCCCGCCGCGCTTTCCGTCACGCGCGCGTAACCCCTTCCCCCGCGCGCCGCTTCCGCCTAATTAGCGATCCTTGGCGAAAGGACGCGACAGTGGTCGGAGCGGGGACGGATCATACCAAGACGGCGCTCACCGGCGGGCCAGCCATTATTCTGGTGCGGCCGCAGCTCGCCGTGAACATCGGCATGTGCGCCCGCGCCATGGCGAATTTCGGCCTCTCCGACCTACGGCTGGTGTCGCCCCGCGAAGGCTGGCCGCGCACCGGCGCCTATCGCAAGGGCGCTTACGCCGCCGCCGCCGGGGCGACGCATCTGCTCGAGAGCGCGAAGCTTTACGATAGTGTCCGCGCGGCGATCGCCGACCTCAATTTCGTCTACGCGACAACGGCGCGTGGACGCGGTCAGATGAAGCCCGTCGTCACCCCGGCGAAAGCGCTCGGCGATACCGCGGCGCGCCTGGCTGTGGGCGAAGCGCATGGCTTTCTTTTCGGCCCCGAGCGCACCGGGCTCGACAATGACGACGTGGCGCTCGCCGACGCCATTCTCACCTTCCCCGTCAATCCGGCCTATGCCTCGCTCAATCTGGCGCAATCCGTGCTGCTCGTCGGCTATGAGTGGTTTCGCGCCGCGCATGGCGACGCCGTCCCTTACGAGATCGAGGAGCGCTCGCCGCCGGCGACGCGGGAGATGACGCTGGCCTTTTTCGATTTTCTCGAAGAGGAGTTGGACAAGCGCGGATTTTTCCGGCCGCTCGACAAAAAGCCTGTGATGTCCCGCAATCTGCGCAATATGTTCCACCGCATGGGCCTCACGCAGCAGGATGTGCGCACGCTCTGGGGCATGGTGGTGAGACTGGTGGAAGGCCCGCGCCGCGACCCGAAGAAAGTCTGGCGGCGGAAGAAATTGACGGAAGACGGGCAGAGCTGAGGGGGCGGTTGCCGCGCCGACCGCGCCGAAATCTGCTAGGCTGCGCCGTCACCCCAAGGGAGACGCCAAATGCGCTATGTGCCTACGATCATCCTATTGTGCGCCCTCGCCGCGCCGGCCGCCCAGGCCGTGCCGGCCCCCCGCTTGTTTGAGCCGTCCGTCTCCAAGGCCAGTCGGATCGTCACGATCGCCAAGCGCAGCAAAGCGTCGGCTCAGCGACAGAGTCGCGGCGGCGGCGGCGGGACCGGCGGCATCCATCCGCTGGTCGGAAGCGGCGGCTACTAATAAAAGGCCCGGTCAGTGGAATGAGGGCTTCACGCCCCGCTGCGCCGGCGGCGGCGGGGAGAGCGGGCTCGCCTGATGGTGCAGCAATCGCCAGCGTCCCTCGACGAGCCGAAACCAATTGGTCGCCAGCAGAAGCCCGCCGCCGACTTCCTCCACGCAAAACACCCGGCCGTCGGCGCCGTCGACGACGAGCTTTTCCTCGCGCGCCGTCACCGCCTCCTGCGACGGATTGCGAAAAATGTCGCGATAGGACCCGAGGATTGGCGCGCGGCCGATGAGTACCGGCCATCCCGGGTGCACGCAGGTGACGTCGGCCTCGGCCCACAGCGCCTCCATGGCGGCGAAGTCGCGCGCGGCGAAAGCGCGATAATAGGCGGCGTTGGCGGCGAGAAGGGCGTCTTCGTCCATGGCCCGAAGAACTTGGGGCATTTGCGCTGGTATGGCAAATGCAACGTCAGCTTCGGTGAAGGAAAATGGACGCTCTGACCCTCTTCGGCCTTTTCGCCGTCAGCGCCATGCTCGCGACTTACGCTCTGGAAGACCGCAGTCCGTGGTTCGTGCTGGGCTTCGCGGCCTCCTGCGCGCTCGGCTCGGCCTATGGGTTTCTGCAGGGCGCCTGGCCCTTTGGCCTCGTCGAAGCGATCTGGGCCCTCGTGGCGCTGCGCCGATGGCGCGAGCGGGCCTTTCGAGGACAGGATTGAATGCCCATCTAAAAAGACGTTCCATATCGCCCAGACCGAAACCGTGCTAAGCACGCGCCAATTCCCCGGCCTTGAACCGGGCGCAGGAGGCCAACCATGTTCATCCAGACCGAAGCCACCCCCAACCCTTCGACGCTGAAGTTCCTTCCCGGCCAGACCGTCCTCGGCCAGGGCGCCATGGAGTTCCGCTCCCCAGAGGCGGCGGCCAACGCCCCGCTCGCGCAGGCGCTGCTCGCCATCGACGGCGTCGAGGCGGTGATGTACGGCGGCGACTTCGTCTCCGTGACCAAGAACGGCGCCGACTGGGCGCATTTGAAGCCCGCAATCCTCGGCACGATCATGGAGCATTTCGCCTCCGGCGCGCCGCTGTTCACCGAGGGCGGCGCCGTGGCGCAGGACCAGGGCGGCGAGTTCTATGATCCCGCCGACGCCGAGACGGTGGCGACGATCAAGGAGCTCATCGAAACGCGCGTGCGCCCCGCGGTCGCCGGCGACGGCGGCGACATCGTGTTCCGGGGCTTCCGGGATGGAGTCGTCTATCTCGCGATGAAAGGCGCCTGCTCGGGCTGCCCCTCCTCCACGGCGACGCTGCGCAACGGCATCGAGAACCTGCTCCGGCACTTTCTGCCGCAGGTCAGAGCCGTAGAGCCGGCCTGAGCCGCGGGCCTTGGCGCTTCGCCCTTTGTTGCTTGGGCGCTCAAAAGGGTCATATTCTGGCGACCATGCGAATCCTTGCGATTGACACCGCCCTGCCCGCCGTCTCGGCCTGCGTCCTCGACAGCGACGCGGAGGAGCCCATCTCCGCCGAGTCCATTGACATGGAGCGCGGCCATGCGGAGGCGATCATGCCGCTCATCGAGCGGGTCATGAGCAAGGTCGAGGGCGGCTTCTCCACCATCGACCGGGTCGCCGTGGCGGTCGGACCGGGGTCGTTCACCGGCATCCGTATCGGCCTCGCGGCGGGTCAGGCCATCGGACTCGCCTGCAAGGCGGACGTTGTGGGCGTCTCGACGCTCGCGGCGCTCGCCGCTCCGCTCATCCTCGAGGAGTTCGACGGCGTCGTCGCCGCGGCGATCGACGCGCGTCACGGCAAGGTCTATGTCGCCGCCTTCGGCCCGGACGGCCGCGCGCTGTTGACCCCCCGCCGCGCCGGCGCCCATGAGGCGCTGCGGGCGCTCGGCGACGGGCCGTTTCTGCTCATCGGCTCGGGCGCCGACCTTCTCGCCAAGGAAGCGCGCGCGAACGGCCTGGCCCACAGGATCGTCAGCGATCGGGCGTCCCCGGACATCGCCTATGTCGCGCGCCTCGGTCTCGCGGCGAAGCCGGAAAGCGCCCCGGCCCGGCCGCTCTACCTCAAAGAACCCGACGTGACGGTTTCGGGCAAGCCGCCGCAGGAGGCCGCCCCCGCGCCCTCGGGCGACGCCGCCCGCGCAGAGGCCTTGCCGGACAGCCCCGCGACTGCGCCGCTCGCCTCCGAGCCCGCGCAGGCTTAAGTTTCCTGTCATGAGCCTTCTGACGAGTTTTTTCGCGAAGCCGAGCTTCATCGTGCAGCCCATCGGCGCCGAACGCGCCGAGGAGTGCGAGGCGCTGCATGGCGCCTCCTTCGCCTTCGGCTGGTCGAAGATCGACTTCGAGAGCTATCTCACCGACCCCCATGTCATCGCCGACGGCGCCGTGACCGAAGGGGCCAAGGGCAGGCTCGGCGGCTTCATCCTGTCGCGCCTGTTGCCGCCAGACGCCGAAGTGCTGACCTTCGCCGTCGACCCGGCCCGGCGCGGCGCCGGGCTCGGCTGGATGCTTTTGGACAAGCATATCGAGAATCTCGAACGCGGCGGCGCGCGGCTCGTCTTCCTCGAGGTCGCGGACGACAATGAGGCTGCGCTGAAGCTTTATTCCCGCGCCGGGTTCCGGGAGATTGGCCGGCGCGAAAACTATTATCAGCGCGCCGACGGGACGAAGCGCGCGGCGGTGAATATGCGGCTGGAAATGTAAGCGACGCTCGCCTGCACAGTCGCGCCGGCGCGGATGACCGGGCCGGACGACGGGGAGGTTGCGTTGTCCTGCTCAATTCGCCGTTCCGCCGAAAGAAATGGATTCGGCCCGACGGCTAAATGCCCCTATAATGGCGATCAGACTGTGAGCGCCGCCGAGTCGGGCGCTCCAGCGTGAGGGAGCAGACACGATTTCCAACCCGGTTTTGAATGCGGTGGCGACGCTCGACGACGCGCCCGAGGGCGCGCCTGCGCGGGGCGGCAAGGTTCTGGTCAAGTCCTATGGCTGCCAGATGAACGTCTATGACGCGACGCGCATGGCGGATTTGCTCGGCCGCGAGGGCTACGCCGAGACCGCCGAGGAAGCCGACGCCGACCTCGTAATCCTGAACACCTGCCACATCCGCGAGAAGGCGGCCGAAAAGATCTATTCCGAACTCGGGAAGCTGGCGCTCGAAAAGCGCGCGCGCGAGGCGCAAGGGCGCGAGATGAAGATTGTCGTCGCCGGCTGCGTCGCGCAGGCCGAGGGCGAGCAAGTGCTGAAGCGCCAGCGCGCCGTCGATCTGGTCGTCGGTCCGCAAAGCTATCACCGCCTGCCCGACCTTTTGCAACAAGCCAGGCATGGCCGCCGCCTCACCGACACCGAGTTTGCCGTCGAGGACAAATTCGACGCCCTCCCGCAGCCCAGCCGCGCGCAGATCCGCGCCCGCGGCGTCTCCGCCTTCGTCACCGTGCAGGAAGGCTGCGACAAATTCTGCTCCTTCTGCGTCGTACCCTATACGCGCGGCGCGGAGGTCTCGCGGCCCGTCGCCGACGTGCTCGCCGAGACGCAGCGTCTCGTCGAGGCGGGGGTGCGGGAGATCACGCTCATCGGCCAGAACGTCAACGCCTATCGCGGCGCGGACGACGAGGGCCGTGACTGGAGCCTCGCCCGCCTGCTCGCCGAGATGGGGCAGATCGAGGGGATCGACAGGCTGCGCTACACGACCAGTCATCCTGTCGACATGGCTCAGGACTTGATTGACGTGCATGAGTCGATCGAAAAGCTCATGCCCTATGTCCACCTTCCCGTGCAGTCGGGCTCGGACCGCGTGCTCAAGGCGATGAACCGCAAGCACACGGCCGCCGACTACCTCGACATCATCGCCCGCCTGCGCAAGGCGCGGCCGGACATGGCGTTGTCGTCCGATTTCATCGTCGGCTTTCCGGGCGAGACGGATGAAGATTTCGAGGACACGATGGCGCTGGCGCGCGCCGTCGGCTTCGCCTCCAGCTTCTCCTTCAAATATTCGCCCCGCCCCGGAACGCCGGGCGCCGAGCGCGACGACCAGATCGACGAAGAGGTCAAGCGCGCGCGCCTCGCCGCCCTGCAGGCGCTGCTCGAAGAGCAACGCCAGGCGTTCAACGCCGCCACGGTCAGCAAGACGGTCGACGTGCTGTTTGAAAAACCCGGCCGCCACGAGGGTCAAATCGCGGGGAAAAGTCCCTATATGCAGGCTGTGCATGTCAGCGGCGCCGCAGACAGGGTGGGGCGCGTGGCGCGCGTCGAAATAGTCGCGGCCGGCTCCAATTCGCTGGCGGGGCGGCTCATGGACGAGGGCGAGGAGGCGAAGGCTTGACGACGATTGACGACCTGCGGATCGGACGCCGGGACGAGGCGGCCGAACCCGACGCGGAAATCACCCTGGCCTTCGAAAACAACCGATATGCGTCCCTCGTCTTTGGCCATTACGACCAGAACCTCGCCAAGATCGAGCGCCGGCTGAAGATCGCCTCTTTCGCAAACGGCAATCACGTCACTCTGAAAGGCAAATCGGAGGCCTGCGAACACGCGAGGCGCGTGCTCGAAGCGCTTTACGAACGCATCTCAAAAGGGCAAACCGTCGCGCTCGGCGACGTCGACGGCGCCATCGAAGAGACGGCGCGCCAGCGCAGTCTTTTTCCCGACGCCGAGCCGGCGCGCGGCGCCTTCGAGCAGCTCATCACCCGCAAGCGCGGCCTCGTGCGCGCACGCAACGCCGCGCAGGACCAATACCTGCGCGCGCTGAAACGCTACGAACTCGTTTTCGGCGAAGGTCCCGCCGGCACCGGCAAGACCTGGCTCGCCGTCGGCCACGCCGTGCAACTCATGGAACAGGGCGCGGTGGAGCGGCTGATCCTGTCGCGCCCCGCGGTGGAGGCGGGCGAGCGGCTCGGCTTCCTGCCCGGCGACATGCGCGAGAAGGTCGACCCCTATCTGCGCCCGATCTACGACGCGCTGCACGATTTCATGGATTCGCGCATGGTGGAGCGCGGCATGCAGACCGGCATCATCGAGGTGGCGCCGCTCGCGTTCATGCGCGGCCGCACGCTCACCCGCGCCTGCATCCTGCTCGACGAGGCGCAGAACGCGACTTCGATGCAAATGAAGATGTTCCTCACCCGCCTCGGCGAAGGGTCGCGCATGATCGTCACCGGCGACCCCTCGCAGACGGACCTTCCGCCCGGCCAGACCTCGGGCTTGTCGGAAGCGGTTGCGCTGCTTTCCGAAATCGACAGCGTCGGACGGGTGCGCTTCTCGGAGGGCGACGTCGTGCGTCACGATCTCGTGCGCCAGATCGTGGGCGCCTATGACCGCGCCGCCCGCGCCAAGAGCAAGGCGCGCAGCGACGCATGAGTCTCGAGATCGACATGATCGTCGCCGCCGCGCCCTGGGACGGCCTCGACGGATTGGAGCGGCTTACGCGCGCCTGCGTCGACGCGAGCCTTGCCGAGAGCGGCGCCAGGCTCGTCGACGACTGCGAGATGAGCGTGACCTTTTGTGACGACGCCGAAATCCGGGTTCTCAACGCGCAGTGGCGCGGCAAGGACAAGCCGACGAATGTCCTGTCCTTCCCGACCCCGGGCCCGCTCGACGCCCGCCCGCTTCTGGGCGACATCGTCATTGCCTATGAAACCGTCGCGCGCGAAGCGGCGGAGCAGGAGAAAACCCTCAGCGATCACGCCGCTCACATGGTCATCCATGGATTTCTGCATCTGATCGGCTATGATCACGAGACTGCCGCCGAGGCCGAAGAGATGGAGGGCCTCGAAAGACGGATCGCGTTGCGGTTGGGCTTGCGCGACCCTTACGCCGGAGAAGCAGCCGACGAAGTGGACGAGCGGGCGAACTGAACGAAAGTCATGTCGATACGATCTGAAAACGAGGAGCCGTTAAGACGCAGCCACGAGGCGCGCGGCAACCTTCTCGACCGGCTGCGCGGATTGCTCGGCCTCGCCCCCGCCTCCGTGCGCGAAGACATCGAAGACGCGCTCGAGGAAGCCGCCGGCGACGTGACGCCGCATGAGCGCGCCCTGCTCAAGAACGTGCTCGGACTGCACGATCTGCGCGTCGAGGACGCGATGATTCCGCGCGCCGACATCGTGGCGATCTCGCAGGACGCGACGCTGCGCGAAGCGCTCGCTTTGTTCCGCGACGCCGGCCATTCGCGTCTGCCGGTCTATGTCGATACGCTCGACGATCCGCGCGGCATGGTGCACATCCGCGACTTCGTGAATCACATCGCTTTATGCGAGGACCAGCGCGAGGCCGCCGACGGGGCGGCGACGCACAAGATCATCGATTTCGACGCGCCGCTTTCGCAGGCGGAGCTGTTGAAGCCCGTGCTGTTCGTGCCGCGCTCCATGCCGGCGCTCGACTTGCTGATCCGCATGCAGACGACGCGCACCCATCTCGCCCTGGTGATCGACGAATATGGCGGCACCGACGGCCTCGTCACCATCGAGGACATTATGGAGATGATCGTCGGCGACATCGAAGACGAACACGACGTCGCGGAGCCGCCGGAGATCGTCGAACTCGAAAACGGCGATTTTCTCGTCGACGCCCGCGCCGATCTCGACGAGGTGACCGCGCGGCTCGGCGTCGATTTCCGCCTCGAGGACACCCCGGCGGAGGTGACCACCATCGGCGGCCTGGTGGCCTGGCTCGCCGGCCGCGTGCCGATGCGCGGCGAGATCATCGCCACGCCGGTCGAGGCCTATGAGTTCGAGATTGTCGAGGCCGATCCACGCCGGGTCGGCAAGCTGCGCGTGCGCGCGCGTCGACATCCCTAGCCGGCCCCAACGCGCTCCCCGCCTTAACCGTGACAAGCGGAGGCCGCTAAAGTCGGTCCGCTGATTCGCAGGGGCGCCCATGGCTCAACTTTCGCAATCGACCGCCGCGCGGGGGGGACTGACCTCTCTCCCCGAGCGCATCATTTTGGCCGACGGCTGGACGCGGCGCCTGGTCGCCTTCACGGCCGGCGCCGTCGGGGCGCTGGCGCTGCCGCCCTTCGACTTCGCGCCGGCCATGGTCGCGCCGCTCACGACGGCGGTCTGGCTGCTCGACGGCGCGGCCGGGCGCGGCGCGGGCCTGCGCGGCGGCGCTTTCCTGTCCGCCGCCGGCGCAGGCTGGTGGCTCGGATTCGGCTATTTCCTCGCCGGCCTCTGGTGGCTCGGGGCCGCCATGCTCGTGGAGGCGGACCAGTTCGCCTGGGCCCTGCCGCTCGCCGTGCTGGGACTGCCGGCCGCGCTCGCCCTCTTCCCGGCGCTGGGATTCGTCCTCGCCCGCGCCCTCTGGTCCTCGGGAAGCCTGCGCATTTTCGCGCTCGCCGCCGGCCTCGGCGCCGCCGAATGGCTGCGCGGCCACATGCTCACCGGCTTTCCCTGGAACGACTTCGGCATGGCGCTCGCGCAGGCGGGTCCGCTCGGACAGGGCGCGGCGCTGATCGGTCTGCATGGCCTCGACCTCGCGGCGATTTTGATCTTCGCGGCGCCGGCGACCATCGTCGACCGGGGGCCGGGCGAGCGTTTTCTCTCCAACGGAGCGGCGCGGACGGCCGCGGCGCTGCTCGTGGCCCTGACCGCCTATGGGACCTTGCGCCTCGCCGCGCATCCGACTGAATATGTCGACGGGGTGAAACTGCGGCTGATGCAGCCCAATCTGCCCCAGGACGCGAAATTCCGCCCTGACAACGGCCCGCAGATTCTGCATGACTATCTTGGCCTGTCCGACCGCGCGACGGCGCCGGACCGCACCGGAATCGCCGACGTCACCCATCTGATCTGGCCGGAATCGGCCTTTCCCTACATCCTCTCGCGCGAACCTCAGGCGCTTTCGGCGATCGCGCGGGCGCTTCAGGGCAAAATCCTTATTACCGGCGCCGCGCGCGTCGAAGGCGACGGCGACGGACGTCGCGGGAAAATCTTCAATTCGATCGAGGTTTTGCAAGGCGCCCGCCTCCTCGCCTTCTATGACAAGGCGCATCTTGTGCCCTTCGGCGAATATCTTCCGCTCGAGGGCCTGTTGCGGCCGCTCGGCGTCTCGCACCTTGTTCCGGGTATTTGGGATCAGGGCCAAGGGCCGCGCGCCCTCGTCGCGCCGGGCCTGCCTCGGATCGCGCCGCTGATCTGCTACGAGGCGATCTTCTCCGGGGAAGCCGCGCCAATCGACAAGGACGGGAAGCGGCCCGAGCTTTTGCTCAATCTCACCAACGACGGCTGGTTCGGGCGAACGCCGGGGCCGTATCAGCACTTCGCTCAGGCGCGGCTGCGCGCCATCGAGGAGGGTCTGCCGCTCGTCCGCGTCGCAAATACTGGAATTTCGGCCATAATTGACGGTTACGGACGAGTTCTGGAGTCGCTCCCGCTCGGCGAGAAGGGCGTCGTCGACGGGCGTCTGCCGACCGCCGCCGCGGAGACGTTTTTCGCGCGGCTTGGCGGCTTTGTTTTTCCCATCCTGTTGGCCCTGATTCTGGCCCTTGCCGCCAGAGGATGGTGGCGGGGGTAAAATGTTTTTAGCTACCTTGAGTTTAAGAAGCGCAGCCGTTCAGCGGTTTCAAAATAACGAGACTGGCTAATCCTGGATGAACGCCAAAAACATAAGCGGTCCGGCCGCCGCTATGTTTCGTTTCTACTGGAGGAATAAGAACTTTTTGCGGTTTTGGCCAGTAAACGATTAATTCTGTTTGCATTTGAACCATGTTAGGCTAAAACGTGGCAGGAGGGTGGTTGAACGTGAAGAAGACGCCAGATCCGATCGACCGTCACGTGGGCAGCCGTGTACGCATGCAACGCATCCTGATGAAAATGAGTCAGGAGAAGCTTGGCGAGGCCCTGGGCCTCACCTTTCAGCAGGTCCAGAAATACGAGAAAGGCCTGAACCGCATCGGCGCCAGCCGGCTCCAGCAGATCTCCAAGACCCTGAATGTTCCGCCGTCGTTTTTCTTCGAGGGCGCGCCGAGCCTGACGCCGGTGGACGGCGTCGGCTTCGCCGAGGAGTCGTCGTCGCAATATGTCGTCGATTTCCTCTCGACGGCCGAGGGCCTGCATCTCAACCGCGCCTTCGCCCGGATCAAGGATCCCAAAGTCCGAAAGCGAATCCTCGACCTGGTGACGACGCTCTCGGAGCAGGAGGAGAGCGAAGTCTAACGACTTCGCCTCAGCGACGGAGTTCTCTATAACGAACGCTTTGCGCCCTTCTGGCTTGACGGAACGAACGGCGGCTGGCACATCAACCAGCCGCACCATCGCAAAAACGTGCGAAATTCGTCGCCGGCGGCCATTGGGAGATTCGAAGTGACCCGGAAAAATTATCTGTTCACCAGCGAGTCAGTTTCAGAAGGCCATCCTGATAAGGTTTGTGATCGTATTTCAGACGAGATTGTCGACGAGTTCTTCCGTGAGGGCGCCAAGGCGGGGATCGACCCCTACGCCATCCGCGTCGCCGCCGAGACCCTCGCCACCACGAACCGCGTCGTCATCGCCGGCGAAGTCCGCGGGCCGCATATCTCCTTCGACCGGATCATCCAGATCGCCCGCAACGCGATTCGCGCCATCGGCTACGAGCAGCGCGGCTTCCATTGGAACACCGCCAATATCGAGGTGCTGCTGCACGAGCAGTCCGTCGACATCGCGCAGGGCGTCGACGCCAGCGGCAATAAGGACGAGGGCGCCGGCGATCAGGGCATCATGTTCGGCTACGCGACGAACGAAACGCCCGACCTGATGCCGGCCCCGCTGTATTATTCGCACAAGATTCTGGAGCTGCTCGCCCAGGCGCGCCATTCCGGCGAGGAAAAGGGACTGGGTCCCGACGCCAAGAGCCAGGTCACGGTCCGCTATGAGAACGGCAAGCCGGTCGAGGCGACGCAGATCGTGCTGTCACATCAGCATGTCGACGAGAGCCTGACCCCGGCCGACATTCGCCGCATCGCCGAGCCCTACATTCGCCGGGCGCTCCCGGAGGGCTGGATCACCAGCAACACGGTCTGGCACGTCAATCCGACCGGCAAGTTCTTCATCGGCGGCCCGGATGGCGACACCGGACTTACGGGCCGCAAGATCATCGTCGACAC
Organism: Methylocystis echinoides; assembly: GCF_040687965.1. Taxonomy (NCBI): domain Bacteria; kingdom Pseudomonadati; phylum Pseudomonadota; class Alphaproteobacteria; order Hyphomicrobiales; family Methylocystaceae; genus Methylocystis; species Methylocystis echinoides. The sequence continues at coordinate 3,019,595 of NZ_CP156084.1, read as the reverse complement.
CTATGGCGGCGCGGCGCCGCATGGCGGCGGCGCCTTCTCGGGCAAGGACCCCACCAAGGTCGACCGTTCCGCCGCCTATGCCGCCCGCTATCTCGCCAAGAATGTCGTCGCCGCCGGCCTCGCCGACCGCTGCACGCTCCAGCTCGCCTACGCCATCGGCGTCGCCGAGCCGCTGTCGATCTATGTCGATCTGCATGGCACGGGACAGGTTCCGGAGGACAAGCTCGAGGCGGTCCTGCCGCAACTGGTGCGCCTCACGCCGCGCGGCCTTCGTGAACATCTCCAGCTCAACCGCCCGATCTATGCGCGCACCTCCGCCTATGGCCATTTTGGCCGCGCGCCGGAAGCGGACGGCGGGTTCTCCTGGGAAAAGACCGACCTCGTCGATCAGCTGCGGTCGCATTTCCGCTGACGCCAGTTGGCGCCATTGACACCGCAATGGCCGGGCGCGTCCCGGCCATTGGCTTTCATTGACGACTGAGCATGACCGAAGAGGCTCATCCGCCGCGGCGCCGGCTCTATGGCCGCTCCAAGGGCAAGGCCCTGCGCCCGCATCAGACCGATCTGATCGCGACGTTGCTGCCGAGGCTCGCGCTTGATCTGTCGCAGCCCCTGCCGCTGCGTCCGGACCATGAAACGCGACTTGAAATCGGCTTCGGCGGCGGCGAGCATCTGATCGAGGCGGCGGCGCGCGAGCCGCAGGTCGATTTTCTCGGCTGCGAGCCTTTCGTCAACGGCATGGCCAAGCTGCTCTCCCGCATCGCGGCGCGCGGGGTCGACAATATCCGGCTCTACCAGGGCGACGCCGCCGAGGCGCTGGACCGCCTGCCGGACGCGTGTCTCTCGAAGGTCTACCTTTTCTACCCCGATCCCTGGCCCAAGCGGCGCCATCGCAAGCGACGTTTCGTCTCGGAAGAGAATTTGGCGCGGCTGGCGCGGGTCTTGCGGCCGGGCGGCGAACTGCGCTTTGCAACCGACATCGACGACTACGCCGCCTGGACGCTGGCGCGGCTGCGCGCTTGCGACGCATTCCGCTGGCGCGCGCAATCGGCCGAAGATTGGCGCACGCCTTGGGAGGGCTGGACGCAAACCAAATATGAGGCCAAAGCGATGGCGGCGGGTCGCCGCCCGGTCTATCTGACATTCATCAGAAAGGCCGACTGATCAGGCAAGGGAGCGGCAGGATGGTCGATTTGGCGAATACGGCGGTCGGTTCGACGAAAGTCGTCGAGACGACGGTGGAGCGTTTTCGCGCGGATGTGCTCGAACCCTCCATGCGCGCTGTCGTGCTGGTTGATTTCTGGGCTCCCTGGTGCGGCCCCTGCAAACAGCTCGCGCCCGTGCTCGAACGGGTCGTCGCTGCGACGGGCGGCAAGGCCCTGCTCGTCAAGATGAACATCGACAACGAGCCGGAGATCGCCGGCCAGCTCGGCATCAAGTCGATCCCGGCCGTGGTCGCCTTTCAGCGCGGGCGGCCCGTCGACGGCTTCGTCGGCGCCTTGCCGGAGAGCCAGATCAAAGGCTTTCTGGAGCGCATCGTCGGACCGATCGAGGACGCGACGGACGCGCTCGAGGCGGCGCAGGCGCTGATCGAGGCCGGCGACGTCGCCGCTGCGCACGAGCTTTTGTCGCAACTCGCGAATGAGGAGCCGCTCAACCCCAAGGCCGTGGCGATGCTGGCGCGCCTTTATGTCGGCGCCGGGCAGCTCGACCCGGCGCGCGCGCTGCTCGATCGCCTGCCCGAATCGGCCCGTAAAGACACCGACGTCGCGGCCGCCCTGGCGGCGATCGAAAACGCCGCGGCCGCGCAGGATCTCGGCGAAATCGAGGACCTGAAGACGCGGATCGCTTTTGATCCCAATGACTTGCAGGCCTATTTCGATCTTGCGCTCGCGCTCAACGCCAAGGACCGGCGCGATGAAGCGGCCAATGCGCTTCTTGAAATCATCCGGCGGGACCGTAGTTGGAACGATGACGGGGCGAGAAAGCAGCTCGTCCAGTTTTTCGAGGCGTGGGGACCGATGGACAAGGCCGCGATTGCAGCGCGGCGTCGCCTCTCCACGATGCTCTTCGCTTGAGAGGGAGCGGCGTTACGCCTGCCCACATGAGCCTGAATTGCCCCTACACGGACATCAGGGAGTTGCCGGAAATCCTTCCGGTCTTTCCGCTCGCGGGAGCGGTGCTCCTGCCGCGCGGCGAACTCCCGCTCAACGTTTTCGAGCCGCGTTACGTCGCGATGATCGACGCCGCCATCTCGGATGAGCGGCTCATTGGCATGATCCAACCGCTCCAGAGCGGCAATGGCGCCACGCCGCCGCAGCTCTTCCAGATCGGCTGCGCCGGCCGCATCACCCGCTTCGCGGAGACGGGCGACGGGCGGTATCTCATCACGCTCACGGGCGTTGCGCGCTTCCGCATCGGCGAAGAAGTCACCGAGCACACGCCCTATCGGCGCTTCAAAGTCAATTACGAGGGTTTTCAGCCGGACTTATTGCCCGGCGCCGGCGAAAACGCCGTAGATCGCGAAAGCATGGTGGCCATGTTGCGCAGCTTCGCCGAATCTTCGAAACTCGAGATCGATTGGGCCAGCATCGACGCCGCGCCCACGGAAACATTGGTCAATGCGCTGGCGATGATGTCTCCGTTCGGCGCCAATGAAAAGCAGGCGCTGGTCGAGGCTATCGATTTGAAGACCCGTGCGGAAACCCTCGTCGCCCTCGCCAAGCTCGATCTGGCGCAACGCGAAGGCGAAGGGCAACAATGGCATTGACCACAACAAAAGGACTCTACGATGAACTATAGCATCCCGGCCGGCGACGAGGCCGCGGAGAACAAAGCCCCCGAGGGGACGAAAGTCGACCCGCGGCTGCTGGAGATTCTCGTCTGCCCGTTGACAAAGACGTCGCTGGATTATGACCGCAATCGGCAGGAGCTGATTTCGCGCTCCGCCCGGCTCGCCTACCCGATCCGCGACGGCATCCCAATCATGCTGCCCGAAGAGGCGCGCCAGATTGACTAGAGCTTTGCGACCGAGCAGGATCAGAGCCGCGTAAGGAAAGGCGTCAAACCGGAAAGCGTGCTCCGAGCGGGCGCTTGCGGCTCGGAGAAAGGCGGATCGGCATGGGTGACGCGCCTGCGCGCGAGCTTCTCGCGCTTTTGGACCTCGAAACTCTCGGCGCGGACCGCTTTCGAGGCCATAGTCCGGCCTCGGCGGGCCATCACCTTTACGGCGGACAGGTTGTGGCGCAGGCGCTTGTCGCCGCGACGCGGACCGTGCCCGCCGACCGTCCGGCGCATTCGCTGCACGCCTATTTCGTGCTCGCCGGCGATCCCCAAATTCCGATAGATTATACCGTCGAGCGCATCCGCGACGGACGCAGCTTTACCACGCGGCGCTGCGTGGCCGCGCAGCGCGGACGTACGATCTTCTCGCTCGAAGCCTCCTTTCAACTGCGCGAGCCGGGTCTCGCCCACGCCGCTGAGATGCCGCAGGCGCCCACGCCTGAAAGTCTCGAGCCGATCAACGAGCTGGTGGAGCGCTTTCGCGCCTTTCTGCCGACGCCCTCCGAGCCCTGGATGCAACGGGCGAGCGCGCTCGACATGCGCGTCGTCGCGCCGGAAACGCTGCTGTCGGCCAGCCGCGCCGGGCAGTTGATCTGGTTCCGGGTGCGGGGCCCGTTGCCCGAGGACGAGCCGGTTCACGCGGCGCTGCTTGCCTTTCTTTCAGACATGACGCTGCTCAATACGGCGCTCGCCGTCCACGGCCGCAATATTTTCGATCCCTTGATTCAGGTCGCGAGCCTGGATCACGCGCTCTGGATTCACGAGGCCCCGCGCGTCGACGGCTGGCTGCTGTATGTGCAGGAAAGTCCGGCCGCCGCTCATGCTCGCGGCCTAACCTTCGGGAAGATCTATGCGCGCGACGGGCGCTTGCTCGCCTCTGTGGCCCAGGAAGGCCTCATTCGCCTGCGCACTAAACTTTAGGCGCCTGCTTAAATCCTAGGCGCAAAAAGTAAACAGCCAGGCCCCGCCTATTTCCAAAGCAAGCACAGTGGCGAGGGCAATGACTCGCCTGATGATTTCGACGCTCACGCCCGGGCCGGGAGGCCCGTGTCGAGTTCCCCCTCTCGACGCTCAATGACCGCAAATCCGTTGGTTTTCCAGCGGGGAAGACGGGTGGCATGGCATTTGAAGGCGAAGGGCGCGAGCACGTGACGTGCTCTCTCCAACGACCGCGCCGCTGCGGCGTCCCGCTTTGCGCAGAAGCGGCGCCCGTCCAAGGGGTCGATAACAAAACAGGATTGGCAGATGAAAATCGTGACAGCGATCATCAAGCCGTTCAAGCTCGATGAGGTCCGCGACGCGCTGACGAATATCGGCGTGCACGGCCTCACCGTGACGGAAGTCAAGGGCTACGGACGGCAGAAGGGGCACACGGAAATCTATCGCGGGGCTGAATACGCCATTAGTTTCTTGCCGAAGCTCAAGATCGAGGTCGCGGTGGGCGCCAGTGTCGTCGACAAGGTCGTCGAAACGATCACCGCCACGGCCCGCACGGGACAAATCGGCGACGGCAAGATCTTCGTGAGCCCCCTCGAGCGGGCCATTCGCATCCGCACCGGCGAATCCGACGCCGACGCGCTCTGATCCGCCCCCTCCCCGTCCATTCTGGAGCCTCCACATGAAACTTCTCATGCCTCGAAGCGCGTCTGCGGCTTCGATCCTCGCGGGAGCGGCGCTGATCGCGCTGGCGGGGCCGGCTTTCGCCGGCAACGATCCCACGCCGCACCCGGGCGACGTCGCCTGGATGCTGACGTCGACCCTGCTCGTGCTGATGATGTCCGTTCCCGGTCTGGCGCTGTTCTACGGCGGCCTGGTGCGCACGAAGAACATGCTGTCGATCCTGACGCAGACCTTCGCCATCGTCTGCCTCGTCGGCATCATCTGGTCGATCTACGGCTATTCGCTCGCCTTCGGCGACGGCGGCGGACTGAACCATTACATCGGCGGCTTCAACAAGCTGTTCCTGAAGGGCGTCACCGCCTCCAGCAACTCGCCGACGTTCACGCCCGGCAAGGTCATTCCGGAATATGTCTATTTCGCCTTCCAGATGACCTTCGCGATGATCACGCCGGCGCTGATCGTCGGCGCCTTCGCCGAGCGGATCAAATTCTCGGCGGTTCTGCTCTTCGTGGCGCTCTGGGTCACCTTCATTTACTTCCCGATCGCCCATTGGGTGTGGGGCGTGGCCGATCCCAACGCGCTCGTCGACGCGGCGACGCAGCTCGCCGCCGCGGGCGATGAGACCGCCAAGGCCGCCGCGCAGGCGAAGATCGACGAGATCGCCGGCAACGTCGGCTGGCTCGCCGGCAAGGGCGCGCTGGACTTCGCGGGCGGCACGGTCGTCCACATCAATGCGGGCATCGCGGGCCTCGTCGGCGCCATCATGGTCGGCAAGCGCATCGGCTACGGTAGGGAAATCCTGGCGCCTCACTCGCTGACGCTGTCGATGGTCGGCGCCTCGCTGCTGTGGGTCGGCTGGTTCGGCTTCAACGCCGGCTCCAACCTCGAAGCCAATGGCGTGACTGGCCTCGCCTTCGTCAACACCATGGTCGCCACCGCCGCGGCGGGCCTCTCCTGGATGCTCACGGAGTGGCTGGTCAAGGGCAAGCCCTCGCTGCTCGGCCTGATCACCGGCGCGGTCGCCGGCCTCGTCGCCGTCACGCCCGCCTCGGGCTACGCCGGCCCGATGGGCTCGATCATCCTCGGCCTCGCGGTTTCGCCGATCTGCCTGTTCTTCGTCGAGTTCGTTAAGCACAAGCTCGGCTATGACGACGCGCTCGACGTGTTTGGCGTGCACTGCATTGGCGGCATCACCGGCGCGCTGGCGACCGGCCTGCTCGTCAACCCCGCCTTCGGCGGCGTCGGCATCACCGACTATACGAACCTCGAGAGCTTCGTGGGCACATATGACATGGCGGCCCAGATGAAGGCGCAGGCCACCGCGGTCGTCGCGACCCTGCTCTTCTCCGGGATCGGTTCCGCGATCCTCTACAAGGTCGTGGATATCATCGTCGGTCTGCGCCCGGCCCCCGAACAGGAGCGCGAAGGCCTCGACATCGCGGACCACGGCGAGCGCGCTTACAACTACTGAGGAACTGGTCTTCTCCCGGACCGAGACCGGAAGCGGCGCCCACGGGCGCCGTTTCTTTTTGGCGGCCGAAACGGTCGGGCGACGAAATCCCGGGACTCGACTCTCCTCCACTCCGGGAAGATGGCTACCGCTCCCTGTCGCCTGAAGCAGGAGGTGGTCCTGGCCCCCTTCTCCCTCTCCCCGCAAGCGGGGAGAGGGTTGGGGTGAGGGGCGCGGGGCGTGACGACACGCGGACCCCGCGACATGCCTGACGCGGGCCGCGGGACCGCGAAGAGGCCGGACATCCGTCTAACGTCGCGGCTCAGCCTCCCGGCCCCTCACCCTGCCCTCTCCCCGCGAGCGGGGAGAGGGTTCTGCTCCCGCAAAGTGAAAAAGGTCCTGGCCGGCTTCTCCCTCTCCCCGCAAGCGGGGAGAGGGTTGGGGTGAGGGGCGCGGGGCGTGACGACACCCGGACCCCGCGACATCCCTGACGCGGACCGCGGGGCAGCTAAGAGGCCGGACATCCGTCTAACGTCGCGGCTCAGCCTCCCGGCCCCTCACCCTGCCCTCTCCCCGCGAGCGGGGAGAGGGTTCTGCTCACCCGAAGTGGAGAAGGTTCTGGCCGGCCTTCTCCCTCTCCCCGCAAGCGGGGAGAGGGTTGGGGTGAGGGGCGCGGGGCGTGACGACACCCGGACCCCGCAGAGAGGAAAGCTACAGATCGCGGCCGATCAAGCGCCGTTCCCGGTGAAATTCCGCGGCGCCGGCGAGATGATCTTGGCCGAGCCGCCGCCGATCTCCAGAATGGACAGGCCGCGCTCATTGGTGCCGTCGGGCTTGAAACGGAAAACGCCGTCGGCGCCGTTGAAGCCGGAAGGGTTGGTCAGCACGTTCTCGGAATAGCGCTGCGATCCCTGCGAACGCGACAGCGCGATGGCGAGCGACACGGCGTCATAGGCAAGGGTGGCGATACGCGCCGGCTCCGAGCCGAATTTCGCCTTGTAGCGCTGCGCGAAAGCGTTGAAGCCGGCGTTCTCGGGCGCCGTGAACCAGGCCCCCTGCAGGGCCTGCAGGCCCAAGGTGCGCGAATCATTCCACAGGCCCGTGCCGATGATCTGCACTTTCTTCGAATCGAGCCCGTTCGCGGCGAGATCCTTCGACAGGGCGGTCATGGCGTCGGCCTGCTCGGGAATAAACAGCGCGTCGAACTGGTCGCGGGCGGCCGCCAGGCGCTGAACGGATTCGCCAGCCGCTCCCGGCTTATAGCGCTCGATCAGCGGCACGCGCAGGCCTGCGTTGGCGGCGCTCTGCTGGAACTGAGCCATGGCGAGCGTGCCATAGTCGTTCTCCGGCACCAGCGCCGCGACGGATTTCTTGCCCTTCTGGGCCGCGTAGGCGAGGCCGCGGTCGACATGCCCCTCGACGAGGAAGGACAGCAGATAATTGCCGCGCCCGGCCGCCGAGGTGTCGGTCGAAAAGGCGATGACGGGCTTGCCCGCCCCGCGCGCGACGCGTCCGACCTCCCGCACGTCCGGCGCGAAGACCGGGCCGAGAATGATCTCCGCCCCCTCGTTGATCGCCGCCTGCGCGGCCGCGGCGGCGCCCGCCGGGGTGGAGTTGTCGTCCTTTACCAGAATAGTGACGTCGCTCGTCCCGCTGTCGGCGTAGGCGAGCTTCGCCGCGTTGCGCAACGACGCGCCGACTGCTGACGGCCCGTTCGGCCCGGTGAGCGGCACGATGAGCGCGACCTTGACGGCCCCGTCGCCGATCCGCTCGCTGGCGTCGGCGACGGCGACCTGACCGGCGGAGCCCGGCGCCCCGACATTCAGATTCTTCGCGCCCCGCATGCCGGCGGGATTGCAGGCCGCGAGCGCCAGCGCCGCAACGCCAGCCAGGAGGCCCCAGTTGCGGATGCGCTTAAAGACGCCAGAAAGGCCTGCCGGGTAAATATTCATCCAGATTAACCCCCTCCGCGCGCGCCAAACGAGCCTCGGCGCGCGTTAAGCTACGCATAGGGTCCGTTTCCAGAACCGAAAGTCAATAGACCCTTTCTGGGCAAAAATTTGAGGCCTTGCCGGGGCGGCTCTGTCTGTTCCATATTCCGAACGATCGATCGACAAAACGAACGACACAAGGAGCGATCTATCCATGGCCAGCGAAGAGGCCCCCTTGCCCGCCGCGGGCTACACGGCCTTCGGCTTGCGCGCCGAGGCGGAAAGACTGGAGCCGGGACTTCACGTCGTGGCGACGCCCATCGGCAATTTGAAGGACATCTCTTTCCGCGCGCTCGCGACGCTCGCCGCCGCCGACGCCGTGATCGCCGAGGATACGCGCGTCACCAAGACGCTTCTCGCCCATTACGGCATAGCGACGCCGCTCGTCGCCTACCACGAGCACAACGCCCGGCTGATTCGCCCCCACCTGCTCGCGCGGCTCGAGTCGGGGGCGACGCTGGCGCTCGTCTCCGACGCCGGCACGCCGCTCGTTTCCGATCCCGGCTTCAAGCTGGTGCAGGAGGCCCTGGAGAAGGGCGTGCACGTGACCTCGGTGCCCGGCCCTTCAGCCGTTCTGGCGGCGCTCGTCGTCGCCGGCCTGCCGACCGACCGGTTCTTTTTCGAGGGCTTCCTGCCCCATAAAAGCGGGCCCCGCCGCGCTCGGCTTGCGGAACTTGCGCCGGTGCCGGGCACGCTGGTGTTTTTCGAAAGTCCCCGCCGCCTCGCCGAGACGCTGGCCGACTGCGTCGCCGTGCTCGGCCCACGCGACGCCGCCATCGCCCGCGAACTCACCAAGATGTACGAGTCGGTGCGCCGGGGACGCCTCGACGAGTTGTCGGAGGCGCTCGCACATGAGGAGCCGCCGAGAGGCGAGATCGTCCTGCTCGTCGCGCCTCCCGAGGAAGGCGCGACCGCCCTGGCCGAGGCCGATCTCGACGCCAGGATCGGCGAGGCGCTTGGCTCCTATTCCGTGAAAGACGCGGCCAGCGTCGTCTCGGCGGCGACCGGCCAGCCACGCCGGCAGGTCTATGCGCGGGCCCTGCAACTGGCGGCGGAGAAGGGGAAATAAAGCCCCTTCCTCCCCCGCTTTGTGCGAGAGGGCCTTAGACGGCGGGACGCGTCAGGGTTAAGCTTGGGCGCATGGACAGACGCCGCGCCGCCTACGCCTATGGCCTCCGAGCCGAGACCCTCGCGACCCTGTGGCTGCGCGCGCGCCTCTATAAGATACTCGATCGCAATTACCGCGTGCACGGCGGCGAGATCGACATCGTCGCGCAGCGCGGGCGAACGATCGCCTTCGTTGAAGTGAAGGCGCGCGGGGCGTTCGAAGACGCCGCGATCGCCATCACGCCGCAAAAGCAGCGGCGCTTCCGCCGCGCCGCGAATCGCTGGCGCGCGACCCACCCCTGGGCGGCCGGCTATACGCTGCGCGCCGACGCGATCTTCATCGCGCCCGGCGGATTGCCGCGCCATGTCGAAAACGCCTTCGCGCTCGAAGGCGACATGGCTAACGCTTTCTAAACAAGCTTGAGCGAGACTTTTCTTTCGTACGATTCCAAGCGCGGAGACCCTATGCCTTTGCCCCGAAACTTCGACACGGTCGCGCTCGCCAAGCGCATCCGCCTCGACGTCGTCCGGATGACCAGTCGCGGGAGAAGCTCGCATGTCGGCTCTGCGCTCTCCATCGCCGACATTGTGGCGACGCTGTATGGCGCGGCTCTCGATGTCGATCCCGCACATCCAAAAAAGCCCGACCGCGATCGCTTCGTGCTTTCCAAGGGCCACGCGGGCGCGGCGGTCTATGCGGCGCTGGCGGAAACAGGCTTCTTCGACCCCTCGCTTCTCGATCAGCACTACCAAAATGGCTCGATCTTCTCCGGCCATGTCTCGCACAAGGGCGTGCCGGGCGTGGAGCTTTCGACCGGCGCGCTCGGGCATGGGCTGAACGTCGCGACCGGCATGGCGCTGGCGGCGAAGCGCGCGGGCGAGAGGTGGCGCGCCGTCGCCCTCCTCTCGGACGGCGAATGCGACGAGGGCTCGACCTGGGAAGCCGCGATGTTTGCGGCGCATCACAAGCTCGACAACCTCGTCGCCGTCATCGACTACAACAAGCTGCAAAGCCTCGCCTCCGTCGCCGAGACGCTGGCGCTCGAGCCCTTTGCCGACAAATGGCGGGCCTTCGGCTGGTCGATCGCAGAAGTCGACGGGCATGACCACCCGCAACTTCTCGCCGCCTTCGACCGCCTGCCGTTTGCTCAGGGACGGCCGAGCCTCGTCATCGCCCATACGACGAAGGGCAAGGGGGTTTCCTTCATGGAGAACGAGGTGGCCTGGCATTATCGCGCCCCGCTCGGCGCGCAATTCGAGGCGGCGATCGCCGAGCTGGAGAGCCCCGATGCGTGACGCCTTCATCGAGACCTTGACGGAGATCGCCGCGGATGATCCGCGCGTCATGCTCATTACTGGCGATCTGGGTTTCGGCGTCATCGACAGATTCGCCGCGCGTTTCCCCAGCCAATTTCTCAACGCCGGCGTCGCCGAGCAGAACATGACGTCCATCGCCTGCGGCATGGCGCTGTCGGGCTGGCGCGTCTACACTTATTCGATCGCCAATTTCCCGACTTTGCGCTGCCTCGAACAGGTGCGAAACGACGTCTGCTACCATAATTGCGACGTGACGATCGTCGCGGTCGGCGGCGGCTTTTCTTACGGGCCGCTCGGGATGTCGCATTTCGCGACCGAAGACCTCGCCATCATGCGCGCGCTGCCGAATATGCGCGTCGTGGCGCCGACCGAGACATGGGAGGCGCAGGACCTCGTCCGCGATATCGCCCGGACGAAGGGTCCCGCCTATCTGCGCATCGACAAGGACGCCGGGGGCGTCGCGCGGCGCGACGGCGAGCGCGCGCATCTGGGCAAGGCGCGCCGCGTGCGCGACGGCGCCGACGTCACCCTCATCGCGACAGGCGCGATCCTGCGGGAGGCGCTTGTCGCCGCCGAGCGTCTTGCCGCGCAGGGCGTCGACTGCCGGATCGAGGCCATGCATACGGTCAAGCCGCTCGACGAGGCGGCGATCCTCGCGGCGGCGCGCGAAACCGGCGGCATTGTGACGATCGAAGAACACAGCCGCATCGGCGGGCTCAAAGGGGCCGTCGCCGAAACGCTGATCACGGCCGGCGTGCGCGCAAGCTTCTTCAGAAGCATTGCGCTCTGCGACGCATTTCCGACGATCGTCGGCGATCAGGCCTATTTACGGGGACGCTATGGGATGGACGCCAAAGCGGTGGAGGCGGCGATCGTCGCGGCGCTCGCCGAAGGCGCGCCTTTGGCGAGATTGGCTGCGCAGGCGAAGTGGGAGACCGCTGGAGAGGGCGCCTAATGCGCGGTGTTGATGAAACGCCGCTCCTCGCCCTCGAGCGCGACGGCCGTCAGCACGCCGCTCTTGAAAGCATGCGTGTCCAGATTGATCCGGTTCTCGAGGCTTTCCGGCTTCATATGCGGCGTATGGCCGTGGACGATCACTTTGCCGAAATCGCCCTTGTATTGAAGAAACTCGTAGCGAATCCACATCAGATCGCCGGGGTCCTGCCGCTCGAGCGGCACATGCGGCCGCACGCCGGCGTGGCAGAAGAAATAATCTCCATATTCCGCCGAATAAGCCGTCTCTTCCAGAAAGCGGCGATGTGAGTCGGGAAACCGCGCGAGAAAAGCCGCCTGAACCCCCCGCGCCCCGCCGCGCCGCATTTCATCGCCGGGATCGAGGCCGTAGGAGACGAGCGTCATCAGCCCGCCGAAACTGACCCATTGCGGCAATGACGGCGCGTCGTCGAGGAAGCGCAGCATGGCGTCCTCGTGATTGCCGCGCAGCGTCACGATGCGCGTCGGAAAATCCGCCCGAGCCAGACGCTCGACCACGCCGCGCGAGTCGAGGCCGCGATCGACATAGTCGCCGACAAAGACGGTCAGCGCGTCCCGGACCGGACGCGCCGATAGATCGGCGTCGATCCGCTGCGCCAGTCGGGCGAGAAGATCGGCGCGGCCATGGATGTCGCCGATGGCGTATATCCTCGTGCCCTCGGGCGCTTTTGCTTTCGACATGCTGCGTTCCGTCTCGACCGCGGGCCACTCTCTCATTTATTCTCCAAATCGGCTGGCGGCGAGCGGCGCAGCGCTGGAAGACGGGAGCTCGAGTGGCGCCATTTGCGTCCGAAGCTGTGGTCCTTCCCTCTGGATGCTCCGCTATTCGACAATGCGGCCACAGGGGGATTCTCGCGCGCCGAGGGGAATATGTTGAATTTTGGAGCGGTTATCCGCCGTCGCTTTGGCGTCGGCCTTTTTGCGCTTGTCGGCGCGATCATGGCTGCGCTTGCGCCAGCCTTGGCGGAAACGCCTGACGAAACCTACAAGGCGCTGGGCCTCTCCAAAACAGCCACGCCCAAGGAACTCTATGACGCGCTGGAGAAGCGCTATCACGACGAGGCCCAAGGCGCCGGGAAGGGCTCGCTCTCCAAATATTGGGAGCCCATTCCGATATCGAAATACCTAAACCCACAGAGCTTCTACAAGCCGCCGCAGACAATCGACGTCGACGCCTCGCGCGCGCAATGCGTCGAGTGTCACCAGCAGACGACGCCCGGCTGGGCGCATAGCTGGCAAAAGAGCGTCCACGGCAATCTCGACGAAATCCGCAAGCTGCCGGACACGGATTCGCGCGCCTATAAAAAAGAGATGATCAAGGAGGTCGAGGCGAACCTCCACTCGATGGGCGCGCTCAAGGCCGGCGAAAACTTGAAGGAGGTGGGCTGCATCGACTGCCACATTGGCGTCGGCAAGGATCACGGAAGCCATAAGGCCGAACTGAAAATGCCGGATGCGGCCGCTTGCGGGCAGTGCCATGTGCAGCAGTTCGCCGAACGCGAGTCGGAACGCGACACCTTCACCTGGCCGCAGGATCAGTGGAAACCCGGCCATCCCTCGCACGCGCTCTCCTACAAGGCCAATGTCGAGAACGCAATCTGGGCGGCGATGGAGCAGCGCGAAGTCGCGGAAGGATGCACCTTCTGTCACACGCCGCAGACGACCTGCAACTCTTGCCATACGCGCCATGAGTTCTCGGCCGTCGAAGCCCGCAAGCCGCAGGCCTGCGCGCAATGCCACAATGGCGTCGATCACAATGAATTTGAGGGCTATATGCTCTCGAAGCACGGCACGGTCTATCAGGCGCGCGGCGATCAATGGGACTGGAACGCCCGCCTCGCCGACGCGCTCGAGAAGGGCAATATGAACGCCCCGACCTGCCAGTTCTGCCACATGGAATATCAGGGCAAGTTCACGCACAATATGGTGCGCAAGGCGCGCTGGGCCTTCATGCCGATGCCCAAGATCGCCGACAATCTGAACCATCCCTGGTTTACGCAGCGCAAGGAGTCCTGGGTCTCCACCTGCTCCAACTGTCACTCAGACAGTTTCGCCCGCGCCTATCTCGACGGCATGGACAAGGGCGTGATTTCGGGCCTCGAGATCACCGAGAAATCGCGCAGCGTTCTCGTGAAGCTCTTCAACGACAAGCTGCTGCCCGGCCAGACGACCAACCGCCCCGCGCCGCCGGCGCCGGAGAAAGACGAGGCCGGCGGCTTCTTCCAGCTGTTCTGGCAGAAGGGCAACAACCCCTCGGCTGTGGAGTATGAATTCGCCGAGATGTGGGAGCACCATCAGATCAAGCACTATAAGGCGCTCGCCCATATGAACCCCGGCGGCTACACCTATTCCGAAGGCTGGTCGCAGCTCATCAAGAGCGCCGCGCGCATCAATGACGAGGACACGCGTCTGCGCGAGGCGGCGGCGATCCGCGCCGAACTCAAGCGCATCTCCGGGACGAAGCATGGCGAGCTTTATGATCTCGACTCGCCGGCGCGCCGCGCCTGGGCCGCGGGTCTGGGCGTGCTTGCCGTGCTCGTCGGCGGCGGCCTGCTCATGAAGCGCGATCGGAAGAAGGCGTGACTTTGCCCCCTCTCTGTCCCTCCCCCGCTGACGCGGGAGAGGGAACGCTTGCGATCTACGTTGCTAGAAAAGGCCACGCTCTGCTCCGTCTCCCGCGAGGCGGTGCAGGGTTGGGAAGGGGGTTATGAGGAACATCATTGGCGCGGCGCTGCTCGTCGCGGGCCTCGGCCTCCTCGGCTGGGCCGGCTATTCCGCCTTGCGGCCGGCTTCGCATTACGCCTTGACCCTCGCCCCTGCCCCGACGGAAGACGCGAAAGAAATCGGGGCTCTCAACCTGCCTCCCGCAGCGCTGCAACGCATCGAGATTACGAGCCCCGAAGAGCGCCGCCCGGTCGCACAAGGTCTCGTAGCGCGTGATGGCGAACGGCTGGCTCCGATCGTTTGGCGCAACGAAGTAACCGAGCCGATCCTCTTCGCCGACGTCTCCGCCTCGGACGCCACGAAAGTGTTGACTGCGATCGCCGCGCATGTGCCCGAGGGCGCCGTCGTGCTCGCCTGGTGGGATCTCTCGCGCGGCATTCGCGCCGCGGCCAAGAAGGATGCGCCGCTCGACGATCCGCAAGCGAGGGGTCTTCTCATTCCGCGATCTTGGACGGAAGGCGCCGCCGCCGAACGCCAGCGCTGGGGCGCCGGAGCGGCGCCGCAGGCGGCGGAGAGCTTCGGCCAATTCATCGACGCGCTTCTTTCCGACGAGCAGCAGGGCGCCGCGGCGCTGGCGAAGCTGGCGCAAGGCAGGCCGGCCTATGTCGCCGTGCATATTTCCGATGTTTGGAAGGCGGCCGCCGCGCGACCGGAGCGCCTATCGGTCGCTTATAAGGATTTCCCCTCCGCCGGCGTATCGCATGGCGTCATCAAAACGGCGACGCAGTGGATGCGGGAACAGAAGATCGACGGCGGCTTCGCGGTCGAGCCGATCGGCGGCGCGACAAGGCTGCATTATTTTCAGCGGAAGGGCGACAGCGACACGCTGCTGGCGAAGCTCCTGCCCTTCTCGACCTCGAATCCGATGCAGTTGGAAAAACTGGAGCTCGTCTATCAGCACAAGGGCTGGTGGGTTTACCGTTTGAAGCAGGATGGCGGTTTGAATTAACGCTCCGGCGAACCCCACCGGGCGCCGGCCGCCCTCCCCCCGTCAATGGGACAGGGGCGACCCTTCTTGCGGAAGGGTCTTCGCCTTCAAGCTGCGGACGGGTCCGCCTTACCCCTTCAACGCCCCTGCGAGCCGCGCAATGCCGTCCTCGATCTCCTTCTCGGAGAGCGCGACGAAGCCCAGCATCAGCAAACGGTCGGCCCCGTCGTTCTTATCGAAGCGCAGAGCGGAGCCCGTCGCGAGGGAACAGACGCCGACGCCAGCGGCAAGGCCCTTCGCCTCGACCTCCTCGGCGCTGGGAAAGCCCTCCGGCAATTTCCAGACGAGATGCATGCCGGCCTGCTCGCCATAGACTTCGCATTCGCCGAAATGCTTGTGCAAAGCGCCGAGCAGCGCGTCGCGGCGTTCGCGGTAGAGCTGGCGGATGCGGCGCAGATGGCGGCCGAACTCGCCGCTCGCCATGAAATCCGCCATGGCCGCCTGCTCCAGCCAGCTCTGGCCGTTGTTCATCAACATTTTCATGCGGCGGAAGCTCTCGACGAGGCGGCGCGGCGCCACCACATAGCCGAGCCGCAGCCCCGGCCCCATGCATTTGGAGAAGGTGCCGAGATAGATGACGCGCTCGTTGCGATCGAGACCCTTGAGCGCGGTCAGCGGCGAGCCCACGAAGCGGAAGTCGCTGTCGTAGTCGTCCTCCATGATGTAGGCGTCATATTGCGTCGCCCAGGACAGAAGCTCGATGCGCCGCTGCAGGCTCATCGTCACGCCGACCGGATATTGATGCGAGGGCGTGACATAAGCGACCGCGCCGTTCACATGCGGCAATTGCGTGACGTCGAGCCCGTCCCTGTCGATCGGCACGGGATGCAGCTTGGCGCCAAGACTTTCCAAAACGAAAGCCGCGCCCTGATAGCAGGGGCTCTCGACGACGGCCGTGGAGCCCGGATGCACAAGAAGCCGCCCGACGAGATTGAAACCATCCTGGCAGCCGCCGACAATGATGATCTGTTCCGGATCGCAAACCACGCCGCGCGCGGGCGCAAGATGTTTGGCGATGGCCTGACGCAGCTCGAGCAGGCCCGCAGGATCGCTGTAACTCGTCAACTTGGATCCTGCGGACTTGAGCCGCGCCTTGATGTGTTGCGACCACGCCTTCATCGGGAAAGTGCGGGCGTCGGGACGGCCGACCCAGAAATCCGCGGCGAGCCGGCGGCGGTTCGGGTCCGCGAGCCGATGCGTGCGCAGATGCGGCGCCTCCTCGCCGGCGCCTGACCCGTCCGTCACCTGCATCGGCGGGGGCGTCGCCGTCGTCTCGCCGGCGGAGAGGAACGCCGTGTCCGGAAGATCGGGCGACACAAAGGTCCCGACATAGGGCTTGGTGCGAATATAGCCTTCGGCGATCAGCCGCTCATAGGCGAGCACGGCCGTGTTGCGGGAGACGCCAAGCTGCACGCTCAATTCGCGCGTGGTTGGCAAGGGATCGTCGCCCCGCAGCTGGCCGTTGAGAATCATGGTGCGGATCTGATCGAAAATCTGCGTCTGCAGCGTCGATTTCTCTGACTCTCTCAAGATGATCGACAGCTGCACATGGCCGCTTCTGATGACCGGAGACGTACGACCGAGTGTGGCGATGCTCATCATGTGCTTTGTTCGTCCATGGTTAACGCAAGCGATCTGGACTGCCGTGACTGCAGGGTTAAGGCGGCCTAACGCAACCGCATAGAGCCACGACGCATGGTTCCAGTGGAACCACAACCGCAAAGACCGCGACCAAAAAGCGCAACCAACGGCTGAATGCGCGAAATCGTCAAAAAATCGCTAATCCCCCCACTGGCTCCACCAACAGGCGCGCGGCTGGCGCTTTCCAAAGCCGCCGTCCTGCGAAAAGCTGCGAACCACATAAGAACCCGAACAAACGCCGGGGAGGGGACAGTGTCGCTCGCAAAATCGAAAATCGTGCCGACGGCCTTCTGGGTCGGCTTTCTCGCCCTCGGCTTTGTCACGAGCGTCGGCGCTCCCGCCAAGCATCGCGTCGAACACGCCTCGCGCGCAGTAAAGGCCCTCCAGGCCGACGAGGCGGTCGTTGCGCAGTCCGAGAAGCCGTCGCAGCTCGAGCTCAAGGCGGCGGCGCGAGATTGACCCGGGCGTGGCCAGCGCATGGCGGCCACTGAAGCCCCGATCCAGCAAGCGCGTCGCAGGCTGCTTGTCAGCCGCCGCGCGACTCCCTATTTCTGCAAAACGGGCGAGCCTTCAGGGTCGCCGGAACGAGCGGCCCGAGCGCGGATGGAGCGACGGGCCGTTTTGCTGAGAGGGAGAGGGCCAATGCCCGACGGGCTTTTCAGAGTTGTTCTTATCGGCTTCATCGGCTTCTTCATCGGGGCTGTGCTCGTCGGCTGGATGTACGGCTGACCGGTCGGAGGTCACTGCCCCAGCCGCGCGTCGAAAAAGCGCGCGATTTCTTCGAAGATCTCGCGGGACTCAGGCACATCCGGGCCGGCGAATTGTCCGTGGCTCATGCCTTCATAGACATTGAGATCGGCGAAGACGCCGGCGCGGCGCATATTACGATGGACGCGCACGGTATTGGATAAGAACAGATCGCGGGTCCCAGCGGTCAGGATCGTCGGCGGGAAGTTTTTGAAATCGCCATAAACAGGCGAAAGATAGGGATCCTTCAGGTCGTGGCCGTTGGCGTAGAGCTGCGCCGAGGCGGCAAGCCATCCGTCCCACGTCACCAGCATGTTGTCGACATATTCGTTGGCGTAATAGCTGTCGCCCACCTTGTTGAGGTCCGACCAGGGCGTCAACGCGGCAACAGCCGCCGGCAGCGGCAGGCCCTCGTCCTTGGCGCGCAAGACCGTCGCGAGCGCCAGCCCGCCCCCGGCCGACGCCCCGAAGATCGCCATATTCTGCGGCTTCACCGTCTGCGCGAGGGCCTCCCAGACGGTCAGCGCGTCGTCCAGAGCAGCTGGAAACGGCGCCTGCGGCGGCATGCGATAATCGATTGAAATGACCCGGAAGCCGCCGATCCCGGCCATCACGATCGCTTCCGTGGTCGCCGCTTCGCCGCCGCCCGCGACAAAGCCGCCGCCATGCAGATGAACGAGCAGCCGATTGCGGTTGCTGGAGGGCAAAGCGGCGGGCGTCACGATATAGGCTTTCACGCCCGCAATTGTCGCCGGCTCGACGCTGACCTTGAGCGACTTGCGCAACTCGGCGAGCGTCTTCGACCAATCCATATTGAATTGCTTGTCTAGCGCCGCCCACGCTTCATTTGTATTCGGCGGCGGCGTCAGCACATTTGCGGGATAAGGCGCGCGGATGAGGGCCTGCAATTGCTTGCTCACGTCGCCCGGCACAGGAAGGACGCGGGCGGGAACCCGACGCGGCCCGGCCACGGCGTTGTCGGCGGCGGCGGATTGGGTCGCCCCCGAGGGCAAAAGAATTTTGCCCCACGCGACGGGCGCGAGCGCGATTAGGCCGCACAGCAAGAGGGAAACGGGGATGGTCTTCACGCCCGATCCTAACAGTCTATCGACCACCATACGCGGCCCTTGCAGAACCCCGCGCGGCCGTCCGGAACCCTACGACGATCTGCGGCAAATCTGCGCCAAGCGAACAAAGTGGCAGCGCAATCAAAGATGTAGCGCCAAGCAACCTCATGATTCCATGTCCAATTCCACCTTATCCTAAACCTTAACGGAAGGTTGACGCTTGGTACGCGCAAGGTCCCTCGCTATAGTCAAGCTCAAGCCGCTCGATTCTCTGCCCGTTTCGAGTGGTCAGGTCCGGCGCGTGGGCCCCCCATGCGCCGGACCGCGCCTCGCCTGCCGCGCAGGCGCGCTTTTCTTCCCTGCCCTGCAAAATGATGACTTGCGGCCCTTTTGCAATGGGCTCGCGATGGTTCTTGGAACGCGGTTCGAAACCAAGGCCTGTTTTCGACTCTCAGCGTAGCGGGAGGTCCGGCTTCCGCCGGGGCGACCGATCGGCCGTCTCTCTCCTGGGGGGCCGAAATTCCCCTTGTCTGGCGCTGATCGGGCGGGCATCCTTCCGCCTGCGGCGTGGGGGAGAACGCCTATGCATTCCGATCCGCGTTTCTGGGCCGTGTTTGTGGCGATCTTTATGGGCCTCGGGCTGGCCGTCATCAACATCGCTGTAAAAGTGCACATGTTTCTCGACCTCACGAGCGTCGAGTAGCCTGGCCATGGCGGCGTTGGCTGCGCGGCGATAAAGTTCCGGCCATAGAGGTTGGGGCATAGAGACATGTTCGAAGACGCGCCGCTTTGGGCCATCTTTTTGCTGAGCGTCGCGCTCTTCGGGATTGCTTCTGAAACCGGCCACTGGCTTGCCCTGGGCAGTCGGCGGGAAGCCAACATCGCCACGATCGAAGCCTCGATCCTGGGCCTTCTCGCGCTGATGCTGAGCTTCTCCTTCGCCATGGCCGTCACGCGCTTCGACGAGCGGCGCGCGGCGACGCTCAAGGAGGCCAACGCCATCGGCACGGCCGCCCTCCGCGCGCGGCTTCTGCCTTCCCCCTATGCCGCCGAGAGTCTCGACCTGCTGCGGGACTATGTCGCCATACGATCCGACGCCGCGAATGTCGCGTCGACGCCCACCGAGGCCGCGATAGCGCGATCGAATGAGCTGCAGGAGCGCCTTTGGCGCGTTGTCCGGGCCGCGGCGGCCAGGGACAACGCCATGGTTCCGACGGGGCTCTATATTCAGGCGCTCAACGACATGGTCGACGCCCACGAAGGCCGGCTCACCGCCTTCCGCCACCGGGTGCCGCACGTCATCATCGTTGCGCTCTACGGCATGGCCGCCCTCGCCATCGGCTTCACGGGATATGCGAGCGGCCTGGAGCGGAAGCGCTGGCGGCTTCCGGTCTATCTCGTCACGATCCTCGTCGCCGCGGTGATCCTGCTCATTCAGGACATCGACCGGCCGGACTCCGGGTCGGTTCGGGTCAGCGCGGAGCCGCTGTCTAACGCAGCCGCGTCGATCGCCGGCTACGCCAGGGCCGCCGCTGGGGCGCCGGAGCGGGTCCCGCCCCTCCCGGCGCGCTGATCAGCTCACGCGTCTTTCGTCCGAGGATTGCGAGCCCGACCCGCGGGAGCGCTCGGCTTCATACTGCTCCAGCATATCGTCGAGCTCTTCCATATGGAGCTTCAAACGGGAGAGCGTCGCAGCGGTGACGTCCGCCCACCCATGGCCGCGGTCCTCTCCGAGCCGGCACCGCCCCGTTTCCAGCGAGACGATCAGCTTTCGCGCCCGCTGCCGCTCCTGGCGGCACCACTCTACGATTTCCAGCAATGCGTTCATGGCCTTTCTCCAAATTGGAGCCAAGAACGACATAGAGCCGCGCTCGCGAAGGTCTAACTTTTTGGTCTAGTGGGACGACTGGACGCCGCTGACAGAAACGCCAACGCCCCGGCTCAGAACGCCATGCACGCGGTAGGGAAACGACGTCACCCCCATCTCGATTATGGCGATCGACGCCAAAACGTTCCTCTTCGACCCCGGAACAGGGAAACGCCCCGGGCGGTTTTTCGATCGGGGAACAGGGAGGATTGGTCGTGTTCCGTAAGTGTCTGATGATCATTGCCGCGACGGCGGCTTTGGCGGTCTCTTTTTCGGCCTCGGCCCAGCCGGTCGACGAATGGTATGTCGTGCAGGACCCACGCACGAAACGGTGCTCGGTGGTGGAAAGGAGGCCGACGACTGAAAGCATGGTTGTGGTCGGCCCCCACGGCTATCCGAGCCGCGTGGAAGCCGAGACTGGCATGAAAACCGTAACCGTCTGCGAGACTCGCTGAGGCGGTCGCCTGTGAGCGGATGGGATCTGTTTTTCTCGCCTCCGGGCGGAACAATCCTGATGCTCGACGGTTCTGCTTTTGACCAGCGTCAGCAACTGGTTCCTTATCTCCAAACTAACCCGGCGCCCGTCGCCGGGTTTTTTGTGTCTCGCAGACGCAGCGGCGCGATGGCGCGCAACAGACTCGCGACGAGCGAGCTTGCGTTCAGATGGCGGTGCATTTTGATTGCTGATGGTGGGCGCGACAGGGATTGAACCTGTGACCCCTACGATGTCAACGTAGTGCTCTCCCGCTGAGCTACGCGCCCCCTGCCGGGGTCCGCCTCGGCGGCGGTTCGGGTGGCGTGTGTATAGTGGCGGACGCGGCGGGGCGCAAGCGCCTTTGTGATGAAAAATCATTCGGCCGACGGGGCGCCCGAGAGCGGCTTCCAGCCCGTCTCGTCCAAGGCGGGCTCACCAATTGTTAAGCGTCTGTGGCGCCGCAGCGAAAGTTTTGTGACGCCCGCGACAATTCATGCCTTGCAGGCGGCTCCGGATGTGTCATGCTTGACCGTGCCGCCCCTCGCAGGAGGGGGGCTAAAGAGGAGGTTCCGCATGTCCTTACAGGGTCATATCGTCGAACTCCAACGCCGCCACGAGGCGCTCGAAAAGGAAATCGAAAAAGAGCAGCTGCATCCAAACGCCGACGACGCGAAGATCATCGAATTGAAGCGAAAAAAGCTGCAGATCAAAGACGAATTGGCCAAGCTGGAGATTAGCGAAACGCGCCATTAGCGGGCGTTCCCGCTCTCGCAGCCTCTCAGGATAAGGGTATCTCGATATAGGCGGAGGGGTCCCTCCGCCTTAATTTTTTGGCGCGCCCCTTGCTCGCGGGCCACGACGCCCCTACGAGACCCTCCCATGCCCCTCACCGAGACCTATTGTCCAGAGACTCTTCACGAGAGCCTGGGCGACCCCTTCTTCGACCGGGTTGAAGCCGCCCAATTCCCCAAGACCCTGCTGCGCTACCGAAACCAGCGCTGGGCGGCGCGCGTCGGCCTCGACGGCCTGACCGACCCCGAATGGATTGCGCATTTCGGGCGCTTCGAGCCGCTGCCGGGCAGTCTGCCCCAGCCGCTCGCCCTGCGCTACCACGGCCACCAGTTTCGCGTTTACAATCCGGAACTCGGCGACGGCCGCGGCTTTCTCTTCGCCCAGCTGCGCGACTGCGCCGATGGTCGGCTGCTGGACCTCGGCACCAAGGGCAGCGGCCAGACTCCCTGGTCGCGGCGCGGCGACGGACGGCTTACCCTGAAGGGTGGCGTTCGCGAAATTTTGGCGACGGAAATGCTGGAGGCGCTCGGCGTCGACACCTCCAAGACCTTCAGCCTGATCGAGACGGGCGAGGCGCTGCTCCGCGGCGACGAGCCCTCACCCACGCGCTCGAGCGTGATGGTGCGCCTGTCGCATTCGCATATTCGCATCGGCACCTTCCAGCGCCTTGCCTTCCATGACGACAAGGCGGCGATCGACCGGCTGCTCGAGTATGTCTGTCGTCATTACTTCCCCGCGCTCGCCCCCCTCCCGCCGCCGGAGCGGGCGCGCGCCTTTCTGGAGGAGGTCGCCGAGCGCGTGGCGCGGCTCGGCGCCGGCTACATGGCGGCGGGCTTCGTCCACGGGGTGCTCAATTCGGACAACATCAACGTCACCGGCGAGAGTTTCGATTACGGCCCCTGGCGCTTCGCGCCCACTTATGATCCGCAATTCACCGCCGCCTATTTCGACGAGAGCGGCCTCTACGCCTTCGGTCGCCAGCCGAGCGCGCTGGCCTGGAACCTCGCGCGGCTCGCCGAATGCCTGCTGCATTTGACGGGACTGGAGGCGGCGCAACGGACGCTCGACGGCTTCGCCGTCGCAATCCAAAAGGCGTTTCGCGTCGTCCTGCTCCGCCGCCTGGGCCTCGTCTCGGCTGGGGAAGAGGCCGACGCCCGCCTGTCCAAGGCCTTCACCGATTTTCTCATGTCGACCCGGGCCCCCTTCGAACAGGCCTTCTTCGACTGGCGCGGCGGCCTCGCCAGCGCCGGGCGCGCCAAGGCCAGCGCCTCCGCCGCCTTCTATGAGACGCCGGAATTCGTCCCCGTGCGCGACGCCTTCGCCGAGCATGAGACCGCCGCCGACGCGCGGCTGGATCACCCCTATTTCCGCCGGTCCGCGCCCTGCTCCATGCTCATCGACGAGGTCGAGGCGATCTGGAGCCCGATCGCCGAGGCGGACGACTGGTCGGCGCTGACGAGGAAGCTCACGGAGATTGCAGACATGCGCGAAGCCTATGGCTTTGCTTCGAGCTGAGGCGTTTTCCGCTTGAACCAGGCTGGGCCCCGGCGCGATAATCGAGACACTGATTCTGGACGCCTTCGGCGGTAGTTGCGGCATGAACGACAATCCCAGCGAGGCCGATCAGGACGCCATCCGCGCCGAAGTGGAGCGTCTGAGGCTGGAGCATCACGATCTCGAGGCGGCGATCGAGGCGCTTATCGCCGTCGGCGCGCCGGACCAACTGCAAATCCAGCGGCTGAAAAAGCGCAAACTCGTTCTGCGCGACCGCATCGTCTTCCTCGAAGACCAGATTACCCCCGACATCATCGCCTGACGGCACGCGGCTTGAAGCCTGTGACCGAGAGCGGTCCGAATGTCCCCATCCGGGACAGAGCGGCCCCGCTCCGGTTCAAAAGCGGGAAACAGCCATGCCGAGTTTCAACCTTTCGCTCCACTCCGGCTTCAACAATGCGCCTGGCCCGCGTCGCCGCCCGCCGGGGGGTTCCGCCGATCGCTTCGAGACCCGTCTGGGAAGGATCGCCGGCCACAGACACGCCGGCGCGGCGGCGGAGGGCGCTCGCACATTTTTGGTCGTGAGAGCGCTGCTCGGCGTTGCAAGCGTCGCGTCGACCCTGACGATCTTACGGTTCTTTCTCTTCCGTCACTGAACGGGGCCGGGCATGAAGCCCAGCGCGCGCAGCAGCAGCGGCATGGTGAGGCCCTGCACGACGATGGAGAAGGCGACGACCGCAAAGGTCGATACGACGATCATGTCGCGCAGCGGCAGCGTGTCCGGAAGGGACAGCGCGAGCGCGAGGCCAAGCGCCCCGCGCAATCCGCCCCACCACAGCACATGCTGCTCGGGGAAGCTGATCCGCCAGCGCGAGAACAGGAACAGCGCGCTCAGCGGGTAGACGGTCAGCGCGCGGGCGGCGAGCACGATGGCGATCACCGAAAAGATGAGCGGCGCTCCGTAATTCAGGAACGGAGTTGAGGCGACGTCGACGCCGATCATGAGAAAAACCATGGAGTTCGCCAGGAAGGCCGCGAACTCCCAGAAGCCGTGCACGAATTCGCGCCCCTTGTAGGAGAGATAGCTGCGATTGTCCTCCCGCAAGAGGCCGAGATTGCCCATAATTAGCCCCGCCGTCACCGTGGCGAGCACGCCCGAGACATGAAGGCGCTCGGCGATCAGGAACGAACCGAAGGCGGCGATGGTCGTGAGCGCCGCCTCGATCATATGCTCGGCGGTGCCCATGGCGATGAGGATCGCGGCGCCCCCGGTGAGCGCGCCGACGGCGACCCCGCCCAGCACGATGCGCCCCAAGGTCAGCGCAATATCTCCGGCCCCCTCGCCGGCGCCGTGGCCCTCGGCCCAGGCCAGCGCCATCACGAACAGCACGGCGGCGGCGCCGTCGTTGAGCAGACTCTCGCTTTCGACCAGGAGCCGCAGCCGCCCCTTCACGCCATTGTCCTTGAACATGGCGATGATGGCCACGGGATCGGTCGCCGCAATCAGCGCGCCGAAGACGAGGGCGGACGGCAAGGGCCAATGCAGCAGCGCTACGCTGGCCCAGGCGACGAAAGCCGCCGAGATCACGGTGCCAAGACCGGCGAGCGTCAGCAGCGGCAGAGAGTCGCGCAAGAGCTCCCGCCAGGAAAGCGACAGGGCGGCCTCGAAGAGGAGCGGCGGCAAGATGAGATCGAAGATGACCTCATGCGTCAGATGCGGGCCGAAGTCGGGCCTTGACAACGTCAAGACGGCGCCGACGATCACGAGGCCGACCGTATAGGGAAGCTTTACGCGCCGCGCCGCAATGGCGACGATCATCGCCACCGCCAGCGTGGCGACGGCTTGGGTCAATTGCTCGTCCATAGGCGAAAAATCTGCCTCAGAGAATAGGAGAGGCGGTTCTAGCGCGAGCCAGACGTCGCCGCGATGAAAATCGGCGCAGATCGGCCGCGCCGGTCGAACGGGGCGAGGGCGCAAGAGGTTTCACCATCTCCGTTGCGAGGCGCGGATGTCGCTTGTCACCTGTCTCCTGATCATGCTCGGCGGCGCCGTAGGCGCGTTGGCGCGCTACGCGCTGGCGCTGTGGATGCTTCCGATCAGCGAGACGCTGCCGCTCGGAACGATCCTCGTTAATGTGACAGGCTCCTTCGTCATCGGCTTTTTCGGGACGCTCACCCTCTCGGAGGGACGCTTCCCCGTGTCGGAGGATCTCCGCCTGTTCGTGATGATCGGGCTCTGCGGCGGCTTCACCACTTTCTCCTCCTTCAGCTTGCAGACGCTGGACTTCCTGCGCAGCGGCGCCGTCATTCGGGCCGCGATCAACGTGGCTGCCTCTGTGCTGCTCTGCGTCGCCGCCGTCGCCGTCGGGCATTACGTGGCCGCTTGCTTCAACGGCGGGGCGGTCAAGATCGCTCAGATCGCGATCGAAGAGGAAGGATAAGAGGGCGCAGATTTTGCTTCGCCGCGGGCGGAGACCGGACCCCGCATGAAAACCTTCCTCGATTGGTCGGCTTACGACACCTACGGCGTGGGCGACGCTTATTCCGGCATCCCCGCGACGGGCGGCAATTACGCCAAGGCCGTGGCGGTCTGCATGCACAGCCGCGATTGTCAGAAAACCGGCAAGGGCGTGATGTGCCCGAGCTATCGCATCACCGGGGATCGCGCGCATTCGACCGAGGCCCGGGTCGCGGCCTTCAAGGCGGCCTTGAATGACGGCGCCGACGCGCGCGCTTTCGCCGACCCGCGGCTCGATGAAGCGATGGATCTCTGCGTCTCCTGCAAAGCCTGCAAGAAGGAATGCCCCAGCGCCGTCGACATGACGCTGATCAAGACCGAATATCTCGCCCAGCGCCACGAGATCCGGGGCGTCCCGCTGCGCACGCGCCTTTTCGGCGGCGTGCCGGAATTGACGGGACGCCATCGTGAACTGTTGCGCCTCGCGATCCGCTTGCGCAACCGCTTCCGTCCTCTCGCCAAATTCGCGGAGACATGGCTTGGCGTCACCGCCAGCCGTCCCCTGCCCGAGCTGCCGAAGAAGCCCTTCGCGCCAACCGCGCCGACGACTGGCGCAACGGGAGCACGCGGCGAGGTCATCCTGTTCGTCGACACGTTCTGCCACCATTTCGAGCCCGACGTCGCCGAAGCGGCGACGGAGGTGCTGCTCCACGCGGGCTACAGCGTGCGCATCGCCAAGCCCGCGCCGACCGACGCCGAGCCCGACCGGCCGCTCTGCTGCGGGCGCACCTATCTGACGACCGGCATGGTGGAAAAGGCGCGCGGCGAGGCCAAGCGCGTGCTCGCCGCCTTCCAGGACGCCATCGCCGCCCGCACGCCGATCATCGGGCTCGAGCCCTCGTGCCTCTTATCGCTGCGCGACGAACTATACAGTCTCGGGCTTGGCCCGCAGGTCGGCGAACTCGGTAAGCAGCTCTATCTTTTCGAGGAGTTCCTCGCCCGCGAGCATCAGAACAAGGGCCTGCGCCTCACGCTGAAACCTCTGAACCTGCCCAAGGCGCTGGTGCACGGCCATTGCCACCAGAAGGCCTTCGGCGTGATGAAGGCGACCCGCAGGGTCTTGAGCTGGATTCCGGGCTTCTCCTTCGATGTCGTGGAGTCGAGCTGCTGCGGCATGGCCGGCAGTTTCGGACTCGAGGCGGAGCATTACGACGCCTCCATGCAGATGGCGGAACTCTCGCTGTTGCCCGCCGTCCGCGCGGCGGCGCCCGACACGCCGGTGATCGCCAATGGCTTCTCTTGCCGCCACCAGATCGAACACGGCGGCGGCCGCCCCGCCCGACATCTGGCGCTCGTGCTGCGCGACGCGCTGGCCTGACAGTCGGCTTCAGGCCTTCACGCCGCGCCGCGCTTGCGACCAGGAGCGATAGGCGCCGGGCGTCATGCCGGCATAGCGCCGAAACGCCCGCCTGAAACTCGTCTCGTCCGCATAGCCGGAGGCCGAGGCCAATTGCTTGACCGAGCTGTTCGTGGTTTCGAGCAGCATGCGCGCCGCCTCGAAGCGCACGCGGTCGATGAAATGCTTGGGGGTTTCTCCCGTCGCGTCCTTCAATCTGCGGTGCAACGTCCGTTCGGAAAGGCCGAGCGCCCGCGCGAGCTGCGCCGAGGTGAGCGCGCCGTCGCCCGCGCCCCGCACGACATGTTCCGCCTCCAAAAGGAAGGAGTTGGAAGCAGTCAGATAGCCCGGCGGGATATAGATCGTTTGAGTCGCCGGAACGGTGTCGACGACGGTGAAGTCGGCCGCCTTCTTGGCCGCCTCGGGACCGCACAGCGCGCGGATGACGTTGAAGGAGAGGTCGATCCATGACATCGGCCCGCCGGCGGTGACGACTCGCCCATCCTCGATCAGGGACGCGCCCCGCGCGGCGTCGGCGCGCGGATAGCGGGCCTTCAATTCGTCGTGCCGCCACCAGGTCGTCGTGCAGCGGCGCCCGTCGAGAAGCCCCGCTTCGCCGAGGAGAAAAACCCCGTTGCAGGACGCGGCCAGAATGGCGCCGAGCGCGTGCTGGCGCCTGAGCCACCCTGCGGCGGCGCTGATCGCCGGCGTCGGCGGCATGACGTGCTCGCCGTCGCAGAAGAAGGGCGGCACGATCACGGCGGCGCAGTTGTCGAGGGACGCAAAGGAGGCGTCGACCGCATGGCTGCGTCCGAACCCGTCGCGAATGGGCGCGCCGTCATAGCTGACCGTCACAACCCGATACGGCTCTGGCGCATCCTTCTTTTTCAACATGCGGCGCGAGAGGAGCAGAAGGTCCGCCGCGCCGATGAAGCCGAGGCCCAAGCAGTCGTCGTAGCCCAGAATGGCGATATCCATGACGGCCCTCGTGGCAGAAATTGCCTGGAAATTGGCAATACCATTGTCTGACTTTGCCACAGTAATGGCAAATCCGCCAGGCTTGCAAGCGCGCAGCGCTCTTTATCCTCGCCGTGGCTGGCGACGTTCTGGCGTCGCGGTCAAAATGAAAGGGATACAAAATGAGCGTATCAGCACATACGGCGGCAGGCGCCGTCGCGGTCGACAAACCCATCGTCGATCTCAGGGGCATGTGGATCGGGCTCGCCCTGCTCAACGGCTTCTACCTGATCGTGCGCATCTACGAGCAGATCTACGGCTGGCGCGCCGGCCTCGATTCCTTCGCGCCGGAGTTCCAGACCTATTGGATGTCGATCCTCTGGTCGGAGATTCCACTGGAGCTCATCTCGGGCCTGGCGCTCGCCGGCTATCTCTGGAAGACCCGCGTGCGCGACATGTCGACCGTGACCCCGCGTCAGGAAATGCGCGCCATCGTGGACAATGTGAAATGGCTCGTCTGCTATGCGGCGGCGATCTACTGGGGCGCGTCCTTCTTCACCGAGCAGGACGGCACCTGGCATATGACGGTGATCCGCGACACGGATTTCACCCCGTCGCATATCATCGAGTTCTACATGAGCTATCCGATCTACTCGATCCTGGCGGCGGGGTGCTTCTTCCACGCGAAGACGCGCATTCCCTATTTCTCCAAGGGCTATTCGCTCGCCTATCTGATCGTCTCGATCGGCCCCTTCATGATCATCCCGAACGTCGGCCTCAATGAATGGGGTCATACCTTCTGGTTCATGGAGGAGCTGTTCGTCGCGCCGCTGCACTGGGGCTTCGTCTTCTTCGGCTGGATGGCGCTCGGCGTCTTTGGCGTCGTGCTGCAGCTCCTGCTGAACGTCCATCGTCTGCTCGGCAAGGACGGTGTCGCTCTCCTGACCGAATAAGTCGGGCTGCGGCTGCGCCAGAGGCCAAGCCCCCTTCCCGCTCTGTCGTTGAAGCGCGCGCCTCCCGATCCCAGTCGGGGGGCGCGTCTGGCTGTTTGCAACCCCTGCCCGATGGGGCTGCGCGGCTATTGCATCCCGCCCCCCCTTCGTCTATGCGGCATGGCTTCCCACGCTCGAGCCGATGGATATCAAGTGGCGAAGCCGAAAACCCCCGTCGCGGTCATCATGGGGTCGCAGTCCGACTGGGCGACCATGCGCCACGCCGTCGAGACGCTGGCCGCGCTCGAGGTCGGCTGCGCGGCGCGGATCGTCTCGGCCCATCGCACGCCCGACCGGCTCGTGGCCTTCGCCAAGGGGGCGGAGTCCGAGGGCTTCGACGTGATCATCGCCGGGGCCGGCGGGGCGGCGCATCTGCCCGGCATGACGGCCTCCATGACCAATCTGCCGGTGCTCGGCGTGCCGATCGAGTCCGCCGCGCTCAAGGGGATGGATTCGCTTTTGTCGATCGTGCAGATGCCGGGCGGCGTGCCGGTCGGGACGCTGGCCATCGGCAAAGCGGGGGCGATCAACGCAGCGATCTTGGCCGCGAGCATTCTCGCGCGTTCGGACAAGGCGCTCGCGGCGCGACTCGCGGCCTTTCGCAAGCAACAGACGGAGAGCGTGGCGGAGACGCCGCGCGACGAGGCGTGACCATGCTGAAACCCGGCGCAACCATCGGCATTCTCGGCGGCGGGCAGCTCGCGCGCATGCTGGCGCTGGCCGGCGCGCGGCTGGGGCTGAAGTCACACGTTTTCTCCCCTGTTGCCGACGATCCGGCCTTCGACGTCTGCGCGGCCCATACGAAAGCGTATTTTCTCGACGAGGCGGCCCTCGCCGCTTTCGCCGAGTCGGTCGACGTCGTGACGTACGAGTTCGAGAATGTTCCTGCCCGCACCGCGGAAGTTCTGGAAGCGCATCGGCCCGTGCGACCCAATCCGAAGGTTCTCGCGCTCACCCAGGACCGGCTGATCGAGAAGGAATTCGTGCGCGGGCTGGGCGTCGCGACCGCCGATTTCGCCGATGTGACGAACGCAGAGAGCCTGGCGCGCGCCGTGGCGCGGCTCGGACGGCCCTCGATCCTCAAGACGCGCCGGTTCGGCTATGACGGCAAGGGCCAGACGCAAATCCGCGAGGGGGTCGATCTCGCCGAGGCCTTCGCCGCGCTCGGCGGCGCACCCTGCATTCTCGAAGGCTTCGTGCCTTTCTCCAAGGAGGTTTCGGTCGTGGCCGCGCGCGGGCTAGACGGAGAGTTTCGCGCCTATGACGTCTGCGAGAATGTGCACGAGCGTCATATTCTCGCTGTGACGACCGCGCCCGCCGCGATGAGCGAGGCGACGGCGCGCGCGGCGGTCGAGATGGCCCGGAAGATTGCCGAAGCCGCGGATTACGTTGGCGTCATCGCGGTGGAGATGTTCGTCGTCGCCGACGGGTCCGGGGAGCGGCTCGTCGTCAATGAAATTGCGCCGCGCGTGCATAATTCCGGGCACTGGACGCTCGACGGCGCCGTGACCTCGCAATTCGAGCAGCATATGCGCGCCGTTGCGGGCATGCCGCTCGGCGCCACGACCCGCCATGGGCGGCAGGTGACGATGCAAAATCTCATCGGCGCCGACGTCGACAGATGGGCCGACATTCTCCGCGAAGACGGCGCCTGCCTGCACCTCTATGGCAAGACGGAGTCGCGCCCTGGCCGCAAGATGGGCCATGTCACCCGGGTGAAGCGCTAAGGGGTGACGAGCCAGTCCCGCGCGTTCTCCAATATGGTCGTGATCGCCGGATGATCCACTTTTCGGCGCAGGGTGATCGCGTAGAAACTTTCCGTCACCCCGTCGAGCTCGCCAATATTCACCACGCCATATTGACGCTCGATCGCCTCCGTGACGGCGACGGGCGCGACGAAAAGCCCTGCGCCGGCTGCGGCGAACGTTTTCAACAACGCGCTGTCCTCGATCTCCGCCCGTACTGCGGGCGCAATGCGCCTCTGCTCGAACCACAGATCGAGCGACCGGCGCAGCGCCGTGGCAGGCGTCGGGAACAGGAAAGGCGCGCCCTCGAGCGAATTCGGGAAGTTTTCGCAATATCGGGCGGCAAGCTGCGGCGCGGAGAAGACGGCCACGCCGCATTCCCCGAGCAAATGGTTGAAGACGCGCCCGCCGATTGCGGTGGTCGCCGGCGTGTCGGCCAGCACGAGATCGACGCCATGCAGCGTGAGTTCCGCGAGCAGCCGCTCGACCTTGTCCTCATGGCAAACAATTTGAGTCTGCTGCTCCTGGTTGAGCGCCGGCTCGATCAAGCGATAGACGATGAGTTTTGGCAGCGCATCGGCGATGCCGACGCTCAATCTCATGCCCATGGCCCCGGCATGGCCCTTCAGCGTATTGGTGAGTTCGCGCCCTAAAGCGAAAATTTCATCCGCATAGTGATAGACCGTGCGGCCTTTTTCGGTAAGCGTCAGTTTGCGGCCTTCCTTTCGCAGGAGCTGCGCGCCGATCGCGTCCTCGAAGACCGCGAGCTGGCCACTGATCGTCGGCTGCGCCAGTCGCAACTTCTCGCTGGCCCGCGTCACGCTGCCTTCGCGAGCCACGTTCCAGAAGTAGAAGAGATGCTGGTAATTGAGCCGGTCCATGCTGAGCCCATCGGAAATACCTATGCTTTGCACAGAAATATTCTATTTTTAAAATAGCGCAACGTCTGGATAATAAAATTTGCTTTGCCTCCCGACCCCCACACTGGCAAATGACGGGACGGGAAGCGTCGAGAGGTCCGAGAGCTGCATGTATCCTGTATCGCCCAGCGGGCGAAAGTGGTCTCGCGTCTCATCAATCCGCCGACGCTTCCCGGTTCTTCGCGCCGCCTGCGGCGTCTCCTGCGCGCGTGGCGCATCCGTAAAACCTCTCGATCATATTTGTTCTGGCTATTTCCCCTCGGCAAAGCCTCTCTCTATGTTCGGGAAAGTCGCACGGAATTTACGTTGAACGCATGGCCGAGACGCTTGTCCCGAAGTCACTCTCTGGCCTGACATTCCGCGCGCTTCGCCTTTGGGAGGAGACGAAGCCGGCCGAGCAATCCAGCGCTATGTCGTCGGGCGGGGGCCGCTTTGCTGCGCCTGAGACGGTGCGCAGGCTTTCAGCGGCGCCATGACGGCCTCATTCGACCGGCTGACCGGCGGCAGGCTTCTGCTGCTCCTCCTCGCGCTCGGCGTGGGATATGTCGACGTCTTGTCCAATGTCTCGGGCCACAGCGTCCTCACCCCCTATTCGGCGGGCTCGCTCGAGGGCGTAACGCCGAGTTACGCCGCCTGGGGAACGACCTTCTACCTCATCGGCGTCGCGCTCGGCGTGCCGTTGGCGCGCATCCTCTCGGGCCGTTACGGCGACTATCGCGTTCTCACTCTTGGCTATCTCGGCTACGCGATCACCTCGCTGATCTGCGTCTCGAGCTTTTCGGTCTTCATGTATGCGCCGACGCGTTTCGTCTTTGGCGTCTTCGGCGGCTTCCTCGCCGTCGTCAGCCAGGCGGCGGCGCTCGGCGAACTGCCCGAGAAGCAATACCGGATCGGCCTCGGCTATTGGGCCGCGCTCGGCATTCTGCCCTATACGCTCGCCGTTTTTCTGGGTGGCTTCTGGGCCGAATATTTTTCCTGGCGCTGGCTCTTTTACGCCAATGCGACAATCGGCTTTCTGATCTCGGCCACTGTCGGCGCGCTGCTCTATGGCCGCAGCTACGAGCGCAAGATCGTGCGTTTCGACGCCGTCGGCTTTGCGCTGCTCGCCGTCATATTGATCTGCGTGCAGATGATCTTCAGTCTGGGCAACGACTTCGACTGGCTCGACTCGTCGCTTTTGTCGGCGGACGCTATTCTCGTCGCCGTCGCAATTCCGGCTTTCGTCGTCTGGGAATGGGGCGAGCGTCATCCGATCATCGACGTGCGCCTGTTCGCGCGGTCGAGTTACGCCATGGGAGTGCTTTCGGGCTTCTTCGGCTTCCTGACCATTCAGGGGCTGATGTCGCTTCTTTCCGTACAGATGCAGATCCTGCTCGGCTACACATCGTCGATCGCCGGCCACGTCTATCTGACCATGATGATCGCCGGCCTGCCGCTGGCGGCGGTCATGTATGAAATCTCCAAGAAGATCGACGTTCGGCTCGTCATCTGCCTCATGTGCATGTGTTCATCGGTGGTGTTGACCTGGCTCGGCCTCTTCGACAAGCACGCCTCGTTCGACGCGCTGGTCATCCCGGTCATTTTCCTCGGCTTTTGCGTCGCCGCGCTCTCAGCCCCGACGTCGACGCTCGCGACCTATGGGCTCACCGGCAAGACCTACAAACGCGCCGCCGAGGAGTTTCTGCTGTTTCGCCTCGTCGGCGGCGCCATCGGCATCGCCTTTCAAAGCGTGGTTTATTTTCGCCGCACGCCATGGCATCAACTCAATTTGTCGGAATATCTCGGCGGCCGGCGTTACGCGTCTCTGGACACGCTCTCCGCCCTGACCCAACAATTACAGTCGCTGGGCATGTCCGAATCGGTCGCCCGCCGGCAGATTGCGCGATTGATCCGCCAGCAGGCGGGCATTCTCGCCTTAAACGACGCCTTCCTTCTCGGCGCCTGTATCATGTTCCTGTTGGGCGTCCTGGTCTGGTTCGCCCGGCTCAAAAAGGAGCCTTCGGCCTATGCCGCGCAAGCGACGGCCAAAACGAAGATCGAGAGCAGAGCGGCCGTGACGGCGGACCACTGATGCGCGCGCGCATGCGACTTTATCAACCACGACGCCCGTTGGCGCGGCGCGGGGCCCTTGCCGCCGCGCCGCTGGCGCTCGCGCTCGCCGGCTGCATGCCGACCGCCCAGGACCAGCGCGCGGAATTCATGGAGGTCCCCTCCATGAGCCGCACCATCGCGGCCTCCGGCGTGAAAAGCGTCAGCAGCGAAAAAGGCTGGCCCGGCCAGCAGTGGTGGCGGGCTTTCCGCAGCGCGGACCTCGACCGCATCATGGAAAAGGCGCTCATCGACAATCAGAACCTTCGCAAAGCCGCCGACACGCTCAAAGAGGCCGAGGCCGCCGTCGACATCGCGAGTTCGCGTTTAACGCCCTATGTCGAGGCCGATCTCACCTACAAGCAATATCGCTACGCCGAGCGCGGCGTCGCGGCCGGGCTCAATCCCCGCCAGGGCGGACTCGAGAAATCGGCGGCTTTCCTCAACCCCATTTCGGCGAAATGGGAGCTGGATTTCTGGGGCAAGAACCGCGCCTTGCTCGACGCCGCAATCGGCGACGCGCTGGCGCAGGCGGGCGAATTGGAGCAGACCCGGCTGCTGCTCACGACGAGCGTCGCGCGGGCCTATCTGCGTGGATTCGTGCTCGCCGAACAGCTCAAGCTCGCAAAGGAGCTGACCGGCCTGCGGCGCGAACTGCGCCAGCTCGCCGAGACGCGCTACGCGACCGGCATCGAGGCGCTCGACTTCGTCCAGATCGCCCGCAGCAACGAGGAAGCCGCGGTGCGGCGCGAAGCGGCGCTGACAGCGGCCATTTCCATTCAGGAGAACGCCCTCGCCCGACTGATGGGCGAAGGCCCGGACGTCGCGCGCGGCCTCTTCGAGGCCAGGAAGAAGGTCGCCCCGGTGCAGCCGGCGCTGCCCCAGCGTCTGCCGATCGAGCTTCTTGCGCATCGCCCGGATCTGATGGCGGCGCTGCGGCGCGCAGAGGCCTGGGCCGATCGCATTCATGCGGCCAAGGCGCTGTTTCTGCCCTCAATCGACCTTTCCGTGTCGGCGGGGCTCGAAGCCTCGGTCACGTCGACCCAATTCGCCAAGCTCGGCGGCTACCTCTTTAACCCGGGCGCCATGGTCTATAGCGTCACGCCCGGCCTGCATCTGCCGATCTTCCAGGGCGGCAAGCTGACCGGAAATCTCGAAGTGCAGCGGGCGGATTACGATCAGGCCGTGGACACCTATAACGAGACGCTTCTAACGGCCGCGCAGCAGGTCGCCGACGCGCTGGTCAATCTCAAACGCTTCAAATCCGAATACGAGTCGCAGTCGCGGTTCATCAAGGCCCGTCGCGCCGAAGTCGAGCTGGCGCGCATCAGGCTGCGCGACGGGCTGCGCGACCGGCGCGAATATGTGCAGGAATACGCCGACATGCTCGACGCCGTCTTTATCCAGCGCGGCCTCGAGGGCGACAAATTCGTCTCGACGGTGGACCTTTTCCAGGCGCTCGGCGGCGGCTATGACGCGGGACCGCAGGCCTATGAGCCCAGACCCGCGCCGGAGACCGATCCGATCACACCGGTCGTCGACGCCGTGCAATCGCTCGGGGGAGGCTGAATTTGGCTTCAGAAGAGACAGACGCGCCGCGGGCGATTGGAAGCGCCCCGCCCCTGTCGCGCAAGACCATCCGCGCACGGCGCGCTTTCCTGCTCAAGGCGCTGGCCGTCGGCGTCGGCATCGGGGTTTTGGTCACGGCCTTTCGCTGGTTCACTTATGACCGCGACTGGGTGACGACCGACAACGCCTTCGTCTCCGGCAACATCATTCCCGTGCAGGCGGACGCGACCGGCGTCGTCGCCAAGGTGCTCGCGGAGGAAACGCAGCTCGTCAAGAAAGGCGACGTGTTGATCCAGCTCGACGCCCAACGTGCGCGGGCCGCGCTGGGCCAGGCCGAGGCCGAGCTTGCCCGCGCCGTGCGCAATGTCGGCGCGCTCTACGCCAACCGCCGTCAGGTCTGTCAGAAGATCGGCGCGCGCGCCGCGGTCCGCGAGCGGACGCGCCACGATCTCGCGCGGTATCGCAAGGCCGCGACGAGCGGCGCCGCTTCGGGACAAATTCTGCAGAACACCGAGGATACGCTCGCTGCGCAAGAAGCGGATCTGCGCGAGGCGCGCGCCGAATATCAGGCGATCGAATCGCGCGTCGGCGGCGTAGAGCTCGTCAAACACCCGGACATCGAACTCGCCAAGGCGCGCTTCAATGACGCCTATATTGAATATTTGCGCCAAAACATTCGCGCTCCGGCGACGGGTTATGTCGCCAAGCGGCGCGTGCAGGTCGGCCAGCGCGTGCGCCCCGGCGACCAGATCATGAATATCGTGCCGCTCGACCACCTCTGGGTCGAAGCCAATCTGTGGGAAAACCGCATGGAGCGGATTCGCCCCGGCCAGCCAGCGCTGATCAAGGTCGATCTCTACGGATCGAGCGCGCTGTTCCATGGCACGGTCGAGGGTCTCGTGCCCGGCTCGGGCAGCGTCTTCGCGACCCTGCCCCCGGACAACGCCACCGGCAATTTCATCCGCATCGTGCAGCGGGTGCCGGTGCGCATCGCCATCGATCCCGAGGAGCTGAAGAAAACCCCATTGCGGCCGGGGCTTTCGACGGTCACCTCGATTAATGTGAGCGCCGAACCCAAGACGATGAACGAGTCCATCGTGAAGACGGCCGCCGGCGAATATGCAACCGAGGTCTTCGACAAGGACCTCGAAGAGGCGCGCGCGCGCGCGCAAAAGATCGTGCGGGAAAATCTCGTCGGCGGGGCTAACGCCGGCGACGGCGCATGCGCGGCGGCGGCGGATTAATCCGCAGCCCTGCCGCTTCTCGGCTCGGTTTCGGCGACAACGTCACGCGGCGACGCCGGCTGCTTGCTCGGACCGCCGAGGCTGGTCACGAAGCCGAGCGCCAGGAAGCAAATCCAAAACGCGATCGGCACGATCTTCGAAAAAGGAACCACATCGCCCCCCTGTCAATTTTTTTGTCCACTAATCTTATAGACTAAAAAGAATGTCTTTGAAAGGCGCCCGCAACCGTCCTGGCGGCCGACCTGGCGGAAGCCTCAGGTGGTCTGCGCCGGTGACTGTCCGGTATATGGCGCGTTCATTTCGACGGTTCGCGTCGCGTGGATGACGCTCGCCCCGCTGACGGAATCGGTGATGGACCGCTGACAAATCGCAACAGACGCCCTCGTGCTTCGAGACGCCTGCCGCGCAGCCGCCTCAGGCGAATTCCATGATCACCGCGTCGACGGCGAGACTGTCGCCGGGCTTGGCGAGGATCTTCTTGATGGTCACGTCGCGCTCGGCGCGCAGCACGTTCTCCATCTTCATCGCCTCAACCATGCAAAGCGCCTCGCCCGCCTTGACCTCCTGCCCTTCCGTTACATCCACGGTCTTGACCAGACCCGGCATGGGGCAAAGCAGATGCTTGGAGGCGCCGGCGTCCTTTTTCTTGGGCATGAGCGCGGCAAGCTCCGCCTCGCGCTGCGTATAGACGCGGGCCGGAACGCTGACGCCCTGATGAGACAGTTCGTAGCCGTTGAGGATCGCCCGCGCCTGCACATAGACCGTGTGGCCGTCGACGTCGCCGACGAACAGCTCGTGGCCCGGCCGCCACTGCGACGAAATACGATGGGCGCGACTGTCGCCGTCGGCGAAGCGAACGACGAGGGCCTCGCCCTGCTCCTCGAGCTGCACGTCGAAGCGGGCCTCGCCCAACATGCAGACGCGGTCACGGGTAAATTCGACCGGCCGGCCGTTCATCAGCTGGCCGCTGATCTGACGCTTGCGCGCGTTGCCGATGTGATCCATCAGCGTCGCCACGGCGGCGAGCGTCCAGGCGACGTCGCCGATCGGGGCCGGCGCCGAGAAGCCCTCGGGATATTCCTCGGCGATGAAGCCCGTCGACAGATTTCCCGAGCGCCAGCGCGCGCTCTGCATCAGCGACGACAGGAACGGAATATTGTGGCGGATGCCGTCGATCACGAAACGATCGAGCGCGTCGGCCTGCGCCACGATGGCGCGCAGACGATCCGGCGCGTGAGTCACGAGCTTTGCGATCATCGGATCGTAATGGATCGAAATCTCGCGGCCCTCGGTGACGCCGGTGTCGTTGCGCACCGTGATTCCGCCGTCCTTGCGCTCTTCCGGCGGGCGATACTTCACAAGTCGGCCGATCGAGGGCAGGAAGTTGCGCGTCGGGTCTTCGGCGTAAATGCGGCTCTCCACCGCCCAGCCGTTGATCTTGACGTTCTCCTGCTTGATCTGCAGCGGCTCTCCGGCCGCGACGCGGATCATCTGCTCGACGAGGTCGATGCCGGTGATGAGCTCGGTGACCGGATGCTCCACCTGCAGGCGGGTGTTCATCTCGAGGAAGTAGAAGCTCTTGTCCTGGCCCGCGACGAATTCGACCGTGCCGGCCGAGTCGTAATCCACCGCCTTGGCGAGCGCGACGGCCTGGGCGCCCATTTCGGCGCGGGTCGCTTCGTCGAGCAGCGGCGACGGCGCTTCTTCAATAACTTTCTGGTTGCGGCGCTGAATCGAGCATTCACGCTCATTCAAGTGAATGACGTTGCCGTGCTTGTCGCCGAGCACCTGGATTTCGATGTGGCGCGGATTGACGATGAATTTCTCGACGAAGACTCGGTCGTCGCCGAAGGAGGACGCCGCCTCCGAGCGCGCGCGCGTGAAGCCCTCGACGACCTCGGCGTCGTTGAAGGCGATGCGCATGCCCTTGCCGCCGCCGCCGGCGGACGCCTTCAGCATCACCGGATAGCCGATGTCCTTGGCGATCCGCACGGCTTCTTCGGGCGTTTCGATCACGCCGAGATAGCCCGGCACGACGCTCACCTTGGCGGCGGAGGCGAATTTCTTCGATTCGATCTTGTCGCCCATCGCCTCGATGGCGCGCGGATTGGGGCCGATGAAGACGATCCCCGCCTCTTTCAGCGCATTGGCGAAAGCCGCGCGCTCGGAGAGAAAGCCATAGCCCGGATGAACAGCCTCGGCGCCGGTCTGTTTGCAAGCGGCGACGATCTTGTCGATCAGGAGATAGGACTGCGCGGCGGGCGGGGGGCCGAGATGGATCGCCTCGTCCGCCATTTCGACGTGGAGCGCGTCAGCGTCGGCGTCCGAATAGACGGCGACCGTGGCGATGCCCATCTTCTTCGCGGTCTTGATGATGCGGCAGGCGATTTCGCCACGGTTGGCGATCAAAATTTTGCGAAACATGCGAGCCCCAATTGCCCTTTCGATCCTCGGACGCTCCGGCGCGGCGGCTATTCTGATCGATAGCGGTTCCGCGCCTCTCCCTTTTGAATTTTACTTGGCTTCTGTCTCGCTCTCGGCGCGCTTCTCCTGCACGCTGTCGACAATGCCGAACGCCTTGGCCTCCTCCGCCGACATGAAATGATCGCGGTCGAGCGTGCGCTCGATCAGGTCATAGTCCTTGCCGGTGTGGCGGACGTAGATGTCATTCAACCGCTTCTTGACCTTGAGGATGTCCTCTGCGTGGCGCTGAATGTCGGAGGCCTGGCCCTGAAAGCCGCCAGACGGCTGATGCAGCATCACGCGGGCGTTCGGCAGCGCGAAGCGCAGCCCCGCCTCGCCGGCGCAGAGCAGCAGCGAGCCCATCGACGCCGCCTGCCCGACGCAGAGCGTCGAAACCTTGGGCTTGATGAACTGCATCGTATCGTAGATGGCGAGGCCCGCCGTCACCACGCCGCCCGGCGAGTTGATGTAGAGCGAGATTTCCTTCTTCGGATTTTCCGATTCCAGGAACAAGAGCTGCGCGATGATCACCGAAGCCATATGGTCTTCGACCGGCCCGGTAAGAAAGATGATCCGCTCGCGCAGAAGACGCGAATAGATGTCGAACCCGCGCTCGCCTCGCGACGTGTTTTCGATCACCTGGGGAATGAGATACTGGTTGTAGACCTCGATCGGATCACGCATCGCATCGCCTTCCTAAGACCGCCGCACGGCCTTGCCGGCGGAGGCCGCCCCCCGCCGTCCATATCATTGTCCCGTCATATGCCGGAGCGCGACGGGACGCAAACGAAGCTTACGCTTCATCCTCTTCCTTGAAGAGCTCGTCCTTGGTCACGGGCTTGTCCGTGATCTTGATCAGCTTGGAGATGTGATCGACGACGCGCTCTTCATAGATCGGCGCGCGCAGCTGAGCGAGCGCCTGCTCGTTGTTGCGGTAGAAATCCCAGACCTGCTTTTCCTGGCCCGGGAACATTCGGGCGCGCTCGACCAGCGCCTCGGTCAGATCCTTGTCCTCGACCTTCACGCCGGCGTTCTGGCCGATTTCAGCAAGAACGAGGCCAAGGCGCACGCGACGCTCGGCGATCTTGCGGAACTCGGCGCGCGTCTCTTCTTCGGTCTTGCCTTCCTCAGCGAGCGGCTGGCCGCTGCGGCGGGCCTCGGCCTCATGCTGCTGCCAGATGTTGTTGAACTCCTGCTCGACGAGCGTTTCGGGCAGTTCGAAAGAATAACGGCCGTCGAGCGCGTCCAGCAGGGCGCGCTTCAGGCGGTCGCGCGAGACCTTGTGGAAGTCCGCTTCGAGATTGCCCTTCACGGCGGTTTTCATCGCCTCGAAATTCTCGAAGCCGTATTTCTTGGCCAGGTCCTCGCCGATCTCCATCGCCTTCGGCGCGGCGACGCCCTTGACCGTCACGTCGAACTCCGCGTCCTTGCCGGCGAGATGGGCGGCCGAATAGTCGTCGGGGAACTTGACCTTGACGAGCCGCTGGTCGCCGACGCCGGCGCCCTCGAGCTGCTCCTCGAAACCCGGAATAAAGGTGCCTGAGCCGAGCACGATGTCGATGTCGCCGCCCGTGCCCCCTTCGAAGGGCACGCCGTCGAGCCTGCCGGTGAAGTCGATCGTGAGCTTGTCGCCCTTTTCGGCCTTGGAGCCTTCGGCGCGCGGCTCGAACTCCTGAACCCGGTCCGCGAGATTCTTGAGAGCGGCGTCAACGTCGTCATCGCCGACCTCGGCGACGGGGCGCTCGAGCGCAATGTCGTCGAGCGCGCCGACTTCGAACTTCGGCAGGGTCTCGAAGGTGACGGTGAAGGCGAAATCGCCCTCGGCGGCCAGCGCGCGCTCCACCTCGTCCTGTCCGCCGGGGAAATCGAGCTTGGGTTCGACCGCGATTCGCAGCCCGTTATCCTCGACGATCTTGCGGTTGGCCTCGTTGACCGCCTCCTGCAGCACCTCGCCCATGATGCTCTTGCCATAGAGCTTCTTGAGATGGCCGATCGGCGCTTTGCCGGGACGGAAGCCCTTGATCTGGGCCTTGGCCTGCACCTCGGCGAGTTGCGCCCCGAGCTTGGCCGCGAGGTCCGCCGCCGGCAGCACGACCTTGAATTCCTGCTTCAAACCCTGCGAGGAGGTTTGCGTCACTTGCATTGTCGATCGCCTTCTACAACTTCAATGCCGCCGGCGCGCGCCCGGGCGGTTATGTCGATAATTTCCGCGAAACTGCGGCCTTTGGTGCGGGCGGAGGGAGTCGAACCCCCACGACTTTCGTCACCGGAACCTAAATCCGGCGCGTCTACCAGTTCCGCCACGCCCGCGAGAGCGGCCCCATTCGGACCCGCCGCGAAACCCGAACGCCCGCGAGCGCGGGCGCCGCTCTATAGCATGGTCGGCGCAGGATGCTCGAAAAAAATACGAGGCGTTTCGGGGTCTGGCCGCTAAAGTCCGCGCTGGCCGACCGGCGCGGCGCGGAAGCGGGGCGAAGCTGAATTCCGGACGACGAACACGCAAGCGATTCTCGGTTTGCCGGGCAAGCGGAGGCTGGCCTGCGCGCTCCTGGAAGCGCGGTTAGGTTGCCCCCTCTCATTTCGTCGGTCATAGGGAAATCCCGCCAAGATACGGAAGAACCGCCCATGCCCTCGCTCGATCGCCGCGCCTTCCTCTCCGGCGCCGCCGCCACCGTCCTGGCGCTCCCGGCCGGGGCCACGGCGCCGCTCGGCCCCCGGGCGCTCGAGGCGCGGCCGGGAATGGCGGCGCTGGCGCCAGCCGGGGAGACCGACATTCTCGGCTTCGACGGCGTCTCGCCCGGGCCCGTGCTCCGCTACAAGCAGGGACAGGAGCTGAACGTCCACTTCGTCAACAAGCTCGATCTCCCCGCCTCGATCCACTGGCACGGCCTGCGCGGGGAGAACGCCATGGATGGCGTCGCCCCCCTGACTCAGCCCGCCGTCGCGCCGGGCGGCTCCTTCGACTACCGGCGCAAGCTTACGGAGCCCGGCCTCTTCTGCTACCGGCCGAGCGTCTACGGCAAGACGCCCGAATTGATGGGCCGCGGCCTCAAGGGCCTGTTGATCGTCGATGAGCCGGAGCCCCTGCCCGCCGACCATGACCTGCTGCTCGTCCTCGACGACTGGCGGCTCGACGCCAAGGGGAAGATCGAAGGGGCCTTCGGCGATGCGGCGGC
Source organism: Methylocystis echinoides (assembly GCF_040687965.1). Classification (NCBI taxonomy): domain Bacteria; kingdom Pseudomonadati; phylum Pseudomonadota; class Alphaproteobacteria; order Hyphomicrobiales; family Methylocystaceae; genus Methylocystis; species Methylocystis echinoides. The sequence goes on along the minus strand of NZ_CP156084.1, from coordinate 2,977,251 downwards.
CGCGCAGGGCGCGGGGCGCATCGGCCCGCTCCTCGCCGTCAACGGCAAGGCGGCGCCGGCGACCTACGACTTTCCAGCCAATTCCCGCGTGCGGCTGCGCCTCGCCAATCTCGCCAACGCCCGCATCATGATTTTGACCTTCGATGGGGTGCAGCCCTTCGTCGTCGCGATCGACAGCCAGCCGTGCGACGCTTTCGAGCCGGTGCGCCGAAGCATTCCGGTCGCGCCCGGCGCGCGCTTCGAACTCATCTTCGACATGCCGCCGACGGAAGGCGCCAAGGCGCGCGTCATGTTGCGCGGCGGGGGCGGCGCGGACAGCGACTTGCTCGTGGCGACGGCCAAGGGAGCCAAGGCCGAACGGCGCGGCCTCATTTATTCCTTGCCGCAAAATCCGACGCTGCCGCCGGAAATCAAGCTCAACAACGCCAAGAAGGTCGACCTCGCCATCGACGTCGGCGCCGGCGGCTGGACGATCAACGGCGCCGCAACCAAGGGCTACGAGGGGCCGCCGCTGTTCCGGGTGAAACCCGGAACGCCCGTCACGCTCGGCTATGTCAACAAATCCAAGGTTCCGCTCGCTATGCATGTGCACGGGCATGCGATGCGGCTTCTTCACGATCTCGACGACGGCTGGGAGCCGTACTGGCGCAACGGCGTCATCATTCCCGCAGGAAAGACGAAGCATGTCTCCTTCATCGCCGACGCCCCAGGCAAATGGGCGATCCACGACGACATATTGGAGCATGAAGCCGCGGGACTCGCGACCTGGTTCGACGTCGGCTGACGCCGTTTGGTGTGGCGAAAGCCCGACTTGACCTTTACATTAAGGCTTCGCGTTGGTCCACTGGGCGAAACGTCTGCTGCGGGGCTTTGCGTTGCGTATAAGAACCCGCCGCCGCTTTTACCCTTTTGGCGCATTCGTGTGTGGCTGAAGGTCGCAAGACAGGCGCCCTTGAATTGATATATGCTAACCACAAGCTGCTAATCAGGCGGCTCCCCGCCCGCCCGGGCAAGGGGTCGTCCTGCGGTTCGTCCCGTGGCGACGATCACGTAAAGGAGCGCCCGCTGGCCAAGAAGCGGCAAATAATTGGTAAGGGAGAAAACTAAGATGAAAATGCGCTTTCTCGTCGCCATGACGTTGGCGACGGTCGGTTGGGTGGCTCAGGCGCACGCTCACGGCGACGTCGGCTCCAACCAGGGGCAGTGCCTGATGAAAATCGGGCCGGACACGATGAGCTTCACGGGCTATCAGCCGCTCAAGTCGCGCGAGCAGTTCTGTGACGACATCCCCGATGCGGGCCCGACCATCATCACCCTCGACGCGCAGCAGGACGAATTGCGTGATATGAACCTCGAGATGCGCGTGTTGCGCGACGTCGGCCAAAAGGACGACAACGAGAACCTCGAGGCGAATACCGAATATTATTCTCCGCCGAAGAAGTACAAGACCGGCACGCTGACCTTCGACCACAATTTCGTGAACGAAGGCAAATATATCGGCATCGTCAAGGCGAAGAGCGACGACGGCAGCAAAGAATATGTCGCCCGCTTCCCCTTCTCCGTCGGCCTCACCGCCAACAAGGAGTTGATGACCTTCCTCGTGCTCGGCGCCGCGGCCGCGGTGGGCTTCGGCTTGTGGTACAAGCACTTCATCCACGACAAGAAGAAGGCCGCCTGATCGGCAGGCCCCCCCGCTGAGGAGCCGCCACGGCGGCGCCTCCACCGCGAGGGGGTCGACCGCGCAGCTGGCAGAGGCCTTACGTCAGTTCTTCGATGCGACCGTCGCGTAGCGTTACGCGGCGGTCCATTTGTTTGGCGAGGTCGAGATTATGGGTCGCGATGAGCGCGGCGAGTCCGGAGTGGCGGGCGAGAGTCATCAGCGTCGCGAAGACATGTTCCGCCGTGCGCGGGTCGAGATTGCCGGTCGGCTCGTCGGCAAGGAGAAGATGCGGCGCATTGGCGACCGCGCGGGCGATGGCGACGCGCTGCTGCTCGCCGCCCGACAACTCGGACGGCCGATGCGAGGCGCGCGGCCCAAGCCGCAGATACTCCAGCAACTGCTGCGCGCGGGCCTCCGCCTCCTTGCGGGCGAGACCGCAGATCATCTGCGGCACGACGATATTCTCCAGCGCCGTGAATTCCGGCAGCAGATGATGGAACTGGTAGATGAAGCCGATGGCGTCCCGGCGCAGCCTCGTGCGATCATTGTCGCTCATGCTGGAGGTCGGCGCCGAATTGATCAGGGTTTCGCCGCTGTCTTGCCGCTCGAGCAGGCCGGCGATATGGAGCAGCGTCGATTTTCCCGCGCCCGAGGGCGCGACGAGGGCCACCGTCTCGCCGGGATAGATGGCGAGATTGGCGTCGACCAGAATGTCGAGACGCGCCTCGCCCTCGCGGTAATGCCGGGCGATGTTGCGCAATTCGAGAACGGCGTCGCTCATGCCTTGGCCTTCTGCGCTCATTCGTGCCGGAGCGCTTCGATCGGATCGAGCGAGGCGGCCTTCCAGGCGGGATAGATCGAGGCGAGAACGGCGAGCGCCAGAGTCATCGCGACGATCATCGTCACCTCCCGCATGTCGACGATCGCCGGCAGCCGCGACAGGAAATAGAATTCCGCCGGGAAAAGATTGGCGTCGAAAGCCTTGTTCAGCGCCACCCGGATCGTGTCGAGATTCTTGGCGATCAGCAGGCCGAGCAGGAAGCCCGCGAGGGCGCCCATGACGCCGATCGACGCGCCGATGATGAGGAAAACGCGCAGCACCGCGCCGCGCGACGCCCCCATGGTGCGCAGAATGGCGATGTCCTGCGTCTTGTCCTTCACCAGCATGGTCAGGCCGGAGATAATGTTGAAGGCGGCGACGATGACGATGAGCGTGAGGATGATGAAGAGGATGTTTTTCTCGACCTGCAGCGTGTCGAAGAAGGTCTTGTTGCGCTGACGCCAGTCCGTGACGATGAGCGGCCGCGCGACCGCCTTGTCGAGGCGCGCGCGAAAGAGGTCCATCTCGTCGGGATCGTCGACGAAAGCCTCGACGACCGTCGCCTCCTTGGCCTTGTTGAAGAAGAGCTGCGCCTCGGCGAGCGGCATGTAGACGAACACATTGTCGAATTCCGACATGCCGATCGAAAAGATCGCCGCCACCGTATAGGCCTTGATGCGCGGCGCGACGCCGAAGGGCGTCTGCGCGCCCTTGGCGACAAGCAGGCTCACCTTGTCGCCAACGGAGACGCCGAGCGTCTCGGCGAGACGCTGGCCGATGGCGACGCCCTCGCCCTTGTCAAATCCTTTGAGAGCGCCGCTTTTCACATTGCCGGCGATGCCCGGCAGGCGGGAAAGATCGTTTTCTCGCACGCCCCGCACCAAGACGCCCGACTGGCCGAACTGCGTCGAAATGCCGGCCGCGCCCTCGACCATCGGAACGGCGAGCTTGACGCCCTGCACGGCCGAGGTCTTCGCGGCGACCTCTGACCAGTCGGTGAAGGGCGTCTCGACGGCCTGCAGAAAGGCGTGGCCGTTGACGCCCATGATCTTGTCCATGAGCTCGCGGTGAAATCCATTCATCACCGAGGTGACGACGATCAGCGTCGCGACGCCGAGCATGATGCCGAGGAAGGAAAATCCGGCGATGACGGAGACGAAGCCGTCCGCGCGGCGGGCCCGCAGATAGCGCAGCGCCACCATCCATTCGAAAGGCGAGAAGGCCCTGGCGCCGTCCTGCGGCGTCGGGGCGGCTCCGCTCTCGCTCATGCGCCCGCCTGCTTGACCGCGGCGACGACTCGCGCCGCCGCCTCTGCGGGCGACAGCAGCTCACGCTCGCCGGTGCGCCGGTTCTTCACCTCGACGCGGCCGTCGGCGAGCCCCTTGGGGCCGACGAGAATCTGCCATGGCAGACCGATGAGATCGAGCGTGGCGAACTTCCCGCCCGGCCGCTCGTCGCGATCGTCATGGAGCACGTCGAGCCCGGCGTTTTCGAGCTGCTCGACCAGTTCGGCGCAGACCTTTCCGGTCGTCGGGTCTCCGACCTTCAGATCGGCCACGCCGACATGGAAGGGCGCGACCGTTTCCGGCCAGATGACGCCCGCGTCGTCGTGATTGGCCTCGATGATCGCGGCGACGAGACGCGAAGGGCCGATGCCGTAGGAACCCATCTGCACGACGACCTCCTTGCCGTCGGGGCCGTTGACCACGGCCTTCATGGGTTCGGAATATTTGGTCCCGAAGTAGAAAATATGGCCGACTTCGATTCCGCGCGCAGAAACTTGCGACTCCGCCGGCACGGCGGCGAAGGCGCCCGCGTCATGCATCTCGCTCGTCGCGGCGTAGCGGCTCGTCCATTGGCCGACGATCCCTTCGAGCGCCGTAACATCGTCGAAATCGATGTTTGCGGGCGGCGGCGGGAAGGACAGGAAATCCTTGTGGCAGAACACCTCGCTCTCGCCGGTCTCGGCGAGAATGATGAATTCGTGGCTCAGATTGCCGCCGATCGGGCCGGATTCCGCGGCCATCGGAATGGCGGTGAGCCCCATGCGCCCGAACGTGCGCAGGTAGGCCACGAACATCTTATTGTAGGAATGGCGGCCGGCTTCGGCGGTGAGGTCGAAGGAGTAAGCGTCCTTCATGAGGAATTCGCGCGAGCGCATGACGCCGAAGCGCGGGCGCACCTCGTCGCGGAACTTCCACTGGATATGGTAAAGATTGAGCGGGAGATCCTTGTAGGAGCGCACATAGGCGCGGAAAATCTCCGTGATCATCTCCTCGTTGGTCGGGCCGAACAGCATTTCCCGGTCATGCCGGTCGGCGATGCGCAGCATCTCCTTGCCATAGGCGTCGTAGCGGCCGGATTCGCGCCACAGATCGGCCGACTGGATCGTCGGCATCAGCAATTCGACGGCGCCCGCCCGGTTCTGCTCCTCGCGGATGATGCGGTTGATGTTGTTCAGCACTTTGAGGCCCAGCGGCAGCCAGGCGTAAATGCCGGCCGACTCCTGCCGGATCATGCCCGCCCGCAGCATCAGCCGATGCGAGACGATCTCGGCCTCCTTGGGCGTCTCGCGCAGGATGGGCAGGAAGTAACGGGACAGGCGCATGGGAGCTTCCACTCAACGATTCGGACGGGTTGGCGAGCATAACGGCCGCTCGCGGGCGGTTGAAGCGCCTAACCACGCAAAAGGCAAGCGCCTCGGGCGTGGCCGGCAGGTCGACGGGGGAGCAATTCAAGCGGGAGCTTGGCCGCCTGCTAGGTGAGGGCGCTCTCTGCGTCCGGAATTTTCTCTACGTCCGTCTCATATTTGCTGAACCAATATCCCTCCGGCGCCTTATCGCCGTGCCTGTTGAAGCACCGGCATGGGAGGTCTTTGATGGTCTTCAGCTCGCGCGCCGCCTCGTCGCCGAGGGCGTCGGCGAAGGCGCGCTCGATTTCTTCCTTTATCTTCTTTGCGGCGGCATAGCGGTCCCTATAGGTTTCCGCGCCCCCGCCCTTGACGAAGATAAACCCGCATTTCTGCATTTCCTTCATGCATAGAATATACTCGACGTAGTTCTCCTTCATGTTCTGGATTGTCGCGGGGTCGTTTTGGTGCTTCAGGCTCAGATATTTGAACCACGACCGGATCAGATGAAGATAAATGTAGAGGTCTCTCCCCGAAAAGGCGGTCGAGTCGTTCTTGCTGTCCTCGATATGCCGTTGAAACTCGACGACCGCGCGTTCGAAAGGGTCGCCAATCGTCGGCTCGCGCCTGTCGGAAAGCGGCGGGGCTGCGCTGCGCGCCCCGCCCGGAAGTAAAGAACTGAAGTAAATGAGCTTGGCTATTACTGACATCTTTTCGTCCTTATGGACGTCCTTTCGAAGGCTTCAGCAAAACTGCAATTTATTAAAATAGTTTGAGTCGTTGTTTACATTGCGGGAAGCGCGTCCGGGTCCAGAAACGGCATGCCTGCGCCCGTCGCCAAGCCCTTGGCGGGCGTGATAATCTCTCTCGATCGTCCAGCGGCGCGAGCCGCCTCAACAAGCCGCCGCCTCATGAAGAAGTTTTTCGCCGCTCTGCTTTTCGCCCTCGCCTGCGCGCCCGCCTCCGGGGCCGAGCGCGTCGTCAATATTTTCAACTGGAGCGACTATATCGATCCGGGCGTGCTGGAGAATTTCACCCGCGAGACGGGGATCAAGGTCGTCTACGACACCTACGACTCCAATGAGATGCTCGAGTCGCGGCTTCTCGCCGGCGCCACCGGATATGACATCGTCGTGCCCTCGGCGACCTTCCTGGAGCGTCAGATCAAGGCGGGCGTGCTGCAGCCGATCGATCGCAAACGGCTCGCAAACGCGGCGAATATCTGGAGCGAGATCGACGGCCGGCTGTCGCGTTACGACCCCGGCAACGCGCATGCCGTAAACTACATGTGGTACACGACCGGCGTCGCCTATAATGTCGCCAAGATCACGCAGCGCCTCGGCAAGCCGATCACCAGCTGGGACCAGGTGCTGCGGCCGGAAGCCTTGAAGAAACTCGCCGACTGCGGCGTCTATGTGCTCGATAGTCCCGAGGACGTTTTCGCGATCACGCTCAATTATCTCAAGCTCGATCCCAATTCGAAGCGCGAGGCCGATTTGAAGCGCGCGGCCGACCATCTTTCGGGACTGCGCCGTTACATCAAGAAATTCCACTCTTCGGAATATATCAACGCGCTCGCCAATGGCGACATTTGCCTCGCCATCGGCTGGGCGGGCGACAGCCTGCAGGCGCGCAACCGCGCGCGCGAGGCCGGCGCCGACGTCGATATCGCCTACGTCATCCCGACGGAAGGCACGCTGATGTCAATGGACAATTTCGCCATCCCCATCGACGCGCCACATGTCAAGGAGGCTTATCAGTTCATCGATTACATGCTGCGGCCGGACGTCGCGGCGCGCAACACCAAGGCGACCAATTTCGCCAATGGCGTCGGCCCCTCGCGCCCGCTCATCGACAGATCCATCGCCGACGATCCGGGCGTCTATCCGCCGGAATCGACCATGCGCCGCCTCTTCACCGTGACGACGCCCAATCAGCCCGAGCAGAAATTCATCACGCGCCTCTGGACGACGGTGAAGACCGGCAAATAGCCGCAACGCCAGAAGCGCTGTCGATAACTGGCGCGGCCGGCCCCGTCCGGCCGTCAACGCCGGGACGCAGATGCTTCAGAGTCCTACGCTTTTCCTTGCGGGCGGGACGAACGCCTGCGCATTACTGCTCGCTCAGAATCCGCTTCAACAAATCGACGACTTCGGCGAGGCTCTTGTCCTTGGAGACAAGCTCTTCGATCTTGCGCACCGCATGTAGCACGGTCGTATGGTCGCGGCCGCCGAAGCGCCGGCCGATCTCGGGCAGCGAGCGCAGCGTCAACACTTTCGACAGATACATGGCGATCTGCCGCGGGCGCACGACATTCGCGGTGCGACGCGAGGAAAGAATGTCGGCGCGCGAGATATTGTAATGCGACGCGACGAGCTTCTGAATGTCGTCGATCTTGACGCGCTTGGGCTCCTGCGTGCGCACGAGATCACGGATCGCCGTTTCGGCCGTGTCGACCGTCAAGGGCGCGCCATTGAGCGTCACATGCGCGAGTAGGCGGTTAACCGCGCCTTCGAGATCGCGGCCGTTTGTGATGATGGTGCGCGCGACGTAAGAGACGACCTCCGGCGGCACGTGGAAACCGGGATTAGCCTCCTGCGCGGCAAAAATGCGCGCCGATAAAATCTTGACGCGCAGCGCCTCGTCGAGCGGTCCGATATCGACGCAGAGCCCGCCCTTGAATCGCGAGAGAACCCGCTCATCGAGCGTCTCCAGGTCGGACGGCGGACGGTCCGCCGCAACCACCACCTGGCGGCCGGCGTCGATCAGCGCGTTGAGCGTGTGACAGAACTCCTGCTGAATGGACTTGCCCTGCAGAAACTGCACGTCATCGATGATCAGCATGTCGATCGCGCGCAGTCTTTCCTTGAAGGCGATCGAGGTCTGTGAATTGAGCGACGCTACGAAGCCGCTCATGAAACGCTCCGCCGTCAAATAGACCGCCCGGCGGCGATTGTCGTTGGTCGCGTGGGCGAGCGCCTGCAGCAGATGGGTCTTGCCGAGCCCCACCGCGGCGTGCGCGTAAAGCGGGTTGAACATCGGCGTGTCGCCCGGACGCGCCTCCGCTACGCGGCAGGCGGCGGCGTAGGCGAGTTGATTGGAGGGTCCGACCAGGAAGGTCGAAAAAGACAAACGCCGATCGAGCGGAGAGCCGATCAGCGCGTCGCCGTCGGCCCTGGCGGGCGCGCGCATCGTGCGGCGCGGCGCCATGACGACGTCAGCCGCCTCGGCGCCGTTCGCCTGCGCAGGCGTCTTTTCAAAAATAAGCGTCGGCGCGTCGGGCTCGCGCTCCGCCGCCGCCTCTCGCAACTTCGGCTTGCGCGCTGTCGACCGGACGTCGATCACGACACGTTCGATCTTGTCGAATTCATTGGCCGCGCGCGCCTTGATTCGCGACGCATAGTGGGACTGCACCCAGCTCTTCAAGAATTTGGTCGGCACCGAAAGGTGCAAGGCGCCGCTCTCGACGCGATCGAGTTCGAGGCGCGTGAACCAGGAATTATAGACAGCGTCGCCGAGTTCGGCGCGAAGTCGCTGGCGAACGCGTTCCCATCGATTTTGGTGCTCCGCGGGGATTTCGTCAGCCCGCATCTCTCGGTTCGACATTGTGCTTTCCAAAAATTGCGCACGGCGCCAAATCCCCGCGTCACAAAACGCGAGCAGCGCCCTTTCCTGAAGTCAGATACGTGTCGCCGCGGCGGAACGCCGGGTGTTGGAAAAAGCTAGCGCGGCGGTCCCACCGCGCACCCCACGCCGCTGGCGTTTGGCTTGGAGTCGTCTTTACTGAAACCAACGCAAAAAACGGAAGCAACACAAAGTCGCGCGACGCCATCGCGCTCGGTACGCAGCACGCCAATCACATTGGTTCGCCGCAGTTCCGTCATGACAAAGCCCCCGGTTCCCGGGATCGAACAGAACCCGGATTTGCACTAGATTACACACAGAGCGCACGCGCCCTGAACTCAGACTGTTTGAATCAGGTCGAACGGGAAGGGAGACGATCAGACGCCTGAAGCCTTGGCTCTTTGAGGCAGGATACCGACACGACGTCGCTCCTTTGATGCGCTCAGCCGAAAGCTGATCTGGTCAGGCGTCGATCTCTTTCGTTCGACACAAAAGAACCTACACGCGAGGCTGTCTTCTCGCAACGACCCCGGCGCCCCAGCGTCGCGCTTTTGCCGCGTCTTTGGCGCCATCCTGCGCGCGCCTTCGACTAATGTCTTTCTAAATTTATGATTCGACGCGTGTACGATCGAAACGTCGCAGGCGGCGCGATCGCGCGCTTAAGCGGCGCAATTTCGCCGGGGAGGCCTGTCAAGAGGGGCGCTGACGACGCCCTCTCGGGGTCTTGGTTGCAACAGATTGAATCATGGCGAATTTGCCTGATCACAACTTTCCCGTGAAAAAAATTATACGGCTTGTGTCTTTCCTGCTGCAGGCGCGAGACGAATAAAAAAAGGCCCGGCTGAGCCGGGCCTTTTTTGTGGGCTTTGTAACCGCGAACGAGGCATTTTGCGCGCTAAACTTGCACAATGCCCGCCTACTTGGCGGCAAGCGCCTTAACGCGGGCGCTGAGGCGAGACACCTTCCGCGACGCCGTGTTCTTGTGAAGGACGCCCTTCTGCGCGGCGCGCATCATTTCCGGAACGGCGCTCTGCAGGGCGGCGGCGGCGACCGACGCGTCGCCCGAGGCGATCGCCTCTTCGACCTTGCGCACGAAGGTGCGCATGCGGCTGCGGCGCGCGCGGTTTACCGCCGTGCGGCGCTCGATCTTGCGAACGGCTTTTTTGGCCGAAGCAGTATTGGCCATGTTCTATCTGTCCTCGAAGCTGTGGGCGGCCGCGATGGCGGCCAAAAACCGTTGCGGCCGCGAAATCGCGGCCACGTCGCGCGCCTTATAAGCGGGAGGCCTCATTTCGTCAATGGCGGCCGCCCGCCTCCGCGTCCCTTACCGGTGGCGAAAGCCGGCTTTGCGCTTTTCCACGAATGCGGCCATGCCCTCTTTCTGATCCTCCGTGGCGAAGAGAGAGTAGAACAGCCGCCGCTCGAATCGCACGCCCTCGGTCAAAGTGGTCTCGAAGGCGGCGTTCACCGCCTCCTTGGCCATCAGCGCCGCCGGCAGCGACATGGCGGCGACGGCCGCGCCCGCCTTGAGCGCCTCGGAAAGGAGGTCGGCGGCGGGGACCACCCGCGCCACGAGCCCCGCGCGCTCGGCCTCCTCCGCCCCCATCATCCGCCCTGTAAGAACAAGGTCCATCGCCTTGGCTTTGCCCACGGCGCGGGTCAGCCGCTGCGTGCCCCCGGCGCCGGGAATGACCCCGAGCTTGATCTCGGGCTGGCCGAACTGGGCCGTATCGGCGGCGATGATGAAGTCGCACATCATGGCGAGCTCGCAGCCCCCGCCGAGCGCAAAGCCCGCTACGGCGGCGATGGTCGGCTTGCGGAAGCGCGCCAACGTGTCCCAGCGGCCGATGAAGTCGCTCAAGAAGGCGTCGGCGAAACTCTTGTCGGCCATTTCCTTGATGTCGGCGCCGGCGGCGAAGGCCTTCTCCGAGCCGGTGATGACGACGCAGCCGACGCCCTCGTCCGCCGCGAAGCCGGCAAGCGCGCAATCGAGTTCGCTGATGAGCAGCGCATTCAGCGCATTGAGCGCCTGCGGCCGGTTGAGCCGCACCAGGGCGACGCGGCCGTGCGACTCCAGTTCAATCGTCTCATAGGTCATGCGGGCCTCCTCATGCGCCGGGGCGCTTTAAATCTCGAAATCGCTCGTCGGCTGTTTTTCGCCGAAGCCCTGGGCGACGGCGCGGGCGTAAAGGTCTTCGAGCGTGATGTCGTCGAGCCGGGCGAGCGTCGCCTCCTCGGTTTCGGCAATCAGCGGCTCGAGCACCGCGACGAGCAGCGCCGGCGCCTCGTCGGCTTCCTCCTCGGCGCGCAAGGCGACGCGCACGATCTCGCCGACGCAAAGGCGGCGCCGCTCGCGGGCGAGTTCATAGCCGCCGGCGGGGCCGCGGACGCTCTTCAAGATCCCCGCGCGCACCAGCGCCTGCAGCAGCGTCTCCAGACGCCGCGGCGGCAGATCGTGGCGCGCCGCGAGCTCTTTGGACGAGACCGGCCGGCCGCGCGCATGGAGCGCGACGTCGAGCGTCGCCATGAGGGCGAATCGCGCGGGCCGCGGCAGAAGCTTCATTCCCCGCGCTCTCCGAGCCCGGTCGAGCCGAAGCCGCCCGCGCCGCGGGCGGTCTCCTCGAGCTCTTCACATTCGACCAGGGCCGCATGCGCGACCGGGGCGATCACGAGCTGGGCGATGCGCATGCCGCGCGTGATCTCGAAGGGCTGGCCGCCGTGATTGATGAGCAGCGCCTTCACCTCGCCGCGGTAATCGCTGTCGATCGTGCCCGGCGCATTGAGCACCGTCACGCCAAATTCGACGGCCAGTCCCGAGCGCGGCCGCAGTTGCGCCTCGAAGCCGGCGGGCAGCGCAATCTGCACGCCGGTTGGAATCAGGTCGCGGGCTCCCGGCTCGAGCACGAGTTTCTGTCCGGCGGGCAAGGCCGCATAGAGATCGAGTCCGGCGGCGCCGTCGCTCGCATAGGCCGGTAGCGGCAAGCCCTCGCCATTGGTCAGACGGCGGATGGAGAGTTTCATTCGGGGGCCTCGCTGTCGGCGATGATTTCAGCAATGCGCCCGACAAGGCGCGCGGCGACCGCCTCCTTGCTCATGCGCGGCCAGCTCTCGACGCCGCCGCTGGAGACGAGATGCGCTTCATTGGCGTCGCCGCCGAAAACGCCAGACCCCTCGGAGACGTCGTTGGCGACGATGAGATCGCAGCCCTTGCGGTTCAGCTTCTGTCGCGCGTGGGCGATCACGTCGCGAGTCTCGGCGGCGAAGCCGACGACGAGGCGCGGGCGTCGCGACGCGCGCGCGACGCTTGCGAGAATGTCGGGGTTCTCGACCAGAGAGAAAGCCGGCGCCGAAGCCCCCTGCTCTTTCTTGATCTTGTGAGCGGCGGCCTCGACACGCCAGTCGGCGACCGCCGCCGCCCCAATGAACACATCGGCCGGCAGCGCGTCGTTGACCGCGGCGAACATTTCGCGCGCGCTTTCGACGCGCACGACCGCGCAGCCTTTTGGATCGGGCAGCGTCACCGGCCCGGACACGAGCGTCACCCGCGCGCCGGCGGCGGCCGCCGCCGCGGCGATCGCGTGGCCCTGCTTGCCGGAGGAACGGTTGGCGATATAGCGCACTGGATCAATCGCCTCATGGGTCGGGCCCGAGGTCACGATCACGTGGCGGCCCGAGAGCGGGCCTGCCTTGACGAGCGGCAGCGGCAGACGCGCGTCGCCTTGGAGCGCGGCCTCGACCGCGGCAGCGATGTCCAACGGTTCGCTCATGCGGCCGGGCCCATACTCGCCACAGGCCATATCGCCCTCCTCCGGCCCGACGAACAGGGCGCCATCCTGTTTCAGCGTCGCGACGTTGCGCTGCGTCGCCGCCGCGAGCCACATGCGCAGATTCATCGCGGGCGCGTAGAGCGCGCGCTTGTCGGTGGCGAGCAGAAGCGTGGTGGCGAGATCGTCGCAAAGCCCCTGCGCCGCGCGGGCGAGAAGATGCGCCGTCGCCGGCGCGACGACGATCAGATCGGCCGCGCGCGAGAGCTGGATATGGCCCATCTCCTGTTCGTCGGTCGGCGAGAAAAGGTTCTCGTGAACCCTCTCGTTCGTCAGGCTGGCGAAGGCGAACGGCGTGACGAATTCCTTGGCGGCGGCGGTCATGACGACCCGCACCCGCGCGCCGCGCTCGCGCAGCCGGCGCACGAGATCGAGCGACTTATAGGCCGCGATCCCGCCGCCAACGATCAGCAGAATCGTCTTGCCATCAAGGCTTTGCCTCAAGTTAAACCCCGCCGAGCGCGCAAATTTCCTCTCCCGTAGGGCGCGGAGAATACAGATTTTGGGCGCGGCGCCAAAGCGGCGATAGGGGACGTCGTCAAAGCGGGGGTTTGGCGTTGGACCTTTGGCGTCGACGCGTTTAGGTTTACGCGCGTTTGGCGCCACGACCTGCCTTCAGGCCTTTCCTCAATGATGTACATGACAGTTTCAGAAAGAAGCCGGCGCTTGCTCGCTCTCGGCGCGGCCCTCGCCGCGCTTTTTGCCGCCGACGCTGTCTCTTCACGCGACCGGGACCAATCCGCGGTCATCGTCAGCCCCGAAGCGACCGCGCCCGCGCCGGAGCAGAAGCTTTCCAACCTCGGACGCAGCTTCGTGCCGCTGCACTCGACCCTCATCGGACAAGGCGGCGTGACGCGGCTCAATTTCTCGGCGACGCTCTCGATCCACAATGCGTCGGCGACTCACGTGCTCGCCGTGCAGCAAATCGACTATCGCAGCGGGTCGGGCCAGCTTGTCGAGAGCTATCTTCCCGCGCCGATCTATCTGAAGCCCTATGCCTCCCTGCAGGTCATCATCGCCCAGGACGACGTGCGCGCCGGCGTCGGCGCCAGCTTCACCGTCGACTGGGGCGCCGCAGCGGGCGCTGACGAGCCCGTGGTCGACGCGCTCATGGCGTCCTTCGTCGGAACGCGCAGCTATAGCTTCCTCTCGCCGGGCCGGCGCGTGTCGCGCCCGCAATGACGCGCTGACGCGATGACTCTGCCCGCGCCGCGCCTGCGGCGCCTGTCGCTTTCCGATTATCGTTCCTATGCGCAGGCGCGCTGCGAGATCGACGCGCAGCTTGTGGCGCTTGTCGGGGAAAACGGCGCCGGCAAGACCAATGTGCTCGAGGCTTTATCGCTGTTCTCGCCCGGCCGGGGCCTGCGTCGCGCCGAGCTCGGCGACTGCGCGAGGCGCGGCGGCGCCGGCGGCTTTGCGGTCTCGATCGAGATGGAAACCGATGGCGCGGCCACGCAGCTCGGACATGGCCTGACGCCTGAAGGGGAGCGGCAATTCCGCATCGATCGCGCCCCCGTCGGCTCTGCGCGCGCCTTCGCCGACCATCTGCGCGTCCTATGGCTGACGCCCGCGATGGACGGATTGTTCAATGGCCCCGCCGGCGAGCGTCGGCGTTTCCTCGACCGCCTCGCGCTGGGCGTCGACGCGGATCACGGCGCGCGCGTCAACAAGCTCGAGCGCGCTTTGCGCAATCGCAACCGCCTGCTGGAGGACGGCGTCTCCGACCGCCGCTGGCTCGATGCGACGGAACAGGAAATCGTCGCGCTCGGCGTCGCCGTCGCCGCCGCGCGCCGCGAGACCGTCACCCGTCTTACCGCCTTGATCGTGACCCGAGAAAGCGCCTTTCCCTGGGCCGAGGCGTCGATCGACGGCGAGATCGAGAACATGCTGGCCGAAGCGCCCGCGCTTGCCGTCGAAGAGCATTTCCGCCAGACGCTTTCAGCGACCCGCCGCCGGGACGCCGCCGCGGGCCGAACGCTCACGGGGCCGCAAACCAGCGACCTCCTCGTCCGCCATGGCCCGAAGCAAGAGGCCGCGCGCGACTGTTCGACTGGCGAGCAAAAGGCGCTGTTGATGGGGTTGACGCTGGCGCATGCGCGTCTCGTCGGCGAAATGACCGGCAAGGCGCCATGGCTCCTTCTCGACGAAGTCGCCGCGCATTTCGATCCGAAGCGGCGCGAGGCTTTGTTCACCGAATTGGAGGCGCTCGGCGGGCAAGTATGGATGAGCGGCGCCGATCCGCTGCTCTTCGCTTCGCTGAGGGGCCGCGCGGAAATATTTCAAGTGACGCCGGGAAAGCTTACGCGCTAGCCGGAGCCAGGACAGGAGACGCCATGCATTGGTACGTTTATGCAATCATCGCCGGCGTTGCGGCGCCTTGGATCATCCTCGGCAAAAGCCTGCGCAACACCTTCAAGGAAGGCGGCGTCGTGACCGGCCTCTCGGTCTGGGCCGGCATGTCGGTCTTCACGACGCTCGTCGCGCTGCTAATCGGCTGGATCGCCGCCAAGCTTATCGGCTGACTACGGCTGCAGCATCACCTTGATGCAGCCGTCTTTATGATTGCGGAAAGTCTTGTACATCTCCGGCCCTTCCTCGAGCGCGGCGCGATGCGTGACGATGAAGGAGGGATCGATGTCTCCCCGCTCGATGCGCTCCAGAAGACGCGGCAGATAGCGCTGCACCGGCGTTTGCGCCATGCGGAACGTCAGGCCGCGATTGATCGCCGATCCCATGGGGAATTTGTCGATAAAGCCGCCATAAACCCCGACGACGGAGACCGTACCGAAGTTGCGGCAGCAGTGAATCGCTTGCCGCAAGACATGCGGCTGATCGGTGCCGAGGAAGGTCGCGACCTTGACGCGATCGATCATCGAATCGATGCTGGCGGTTGGATCGGGCTCGGTGCCGACCGCGTCGATGCAGGCGTCGGCGCCGCGGCCATTGGTCATGCTCTGGATGGCGTCGTAGATATCGGCTTTTGAGAAATCGAGCGTCTCCGCGCCGGCCTTTTCCGCGAGCGCCAACCGCTCCGGCACGTTGTCGATGGCGATGACGCGTTCAGCTCCGAGCATGAAGGCGCTGCGGATGGCGAACTGCCCGACGGGGCCGCAGCCCCATATGGCGATGGTGTCGCCGGGTTTGATGTCGCAGAACTCGGCCGCCATGTAGCCCGTGGGGAAAATATCCGAGAGGAACAGCGCCTGATCGTCGGCAAGCGACTCCGGCACCTTGATCGGCCCCGAGTCAGCGAAGGGCACGCGCAAATATTCCGCCTGGCCGCCGCGATAGCCGCCGAGCAGATGCGAATAGCCGTAAAGGCCCGCGGGCGAGTGGCCCCAGAGAGTCTCGGCCTTCTTATGGTCGGGATTGGTGCGCTCACACGCGGAATAATAGCCATGCTGGCAGAACCAGCAGTCGCCACAGGAGATGGTGAAGGGAACGACGACGCGATCGCCGACCTTCAAATTCTTGACGGACGAGCCGACTTCCACGACTTCGCCCATGGTTTCGTGGCCCAAGACGTCGCCGTCATGCATCTGCGGGATGACCCCGTCATAGATGTGCAGATCGGAGCCGCAGATCGCGCAGGCGGTGACCTTGATCACGACGTCGCGGGGATCTTCGATCCCAGGGTCCGGGATGCTCTCGCAGCGAATGTCTCCTTTGCCGTGAAAGGTGAGCGCTTTCATGTGCGAAGCTCCGATTCGGCCAGATGGCCGCGCGCCAACGCGCGCCCCCCGTGGTCAACGTATCCGGATGGCGATCGTTCCAGGGCCCGGTATGGCGCGGTCCACGCCTGTGCTATTGCACGCACATGCCCCAGCTTCCCCCGCAGGCGCGCGCGCTTCTCAAATCCGTCTTCGGCTACGACGACTTCCGGCCTGGCCAGGCGGAGATCATCGCCGCCGTGCTCGAGGGCGGCCCGGTGCTCGCCGTCATGCCGACCGGCAGCGGCAAATCCATGTGCTACCAGCTTCCGGCGATCATCGAGGAAGCGCTGACCGTCGTGGTCTCGCCGCTCATCGCGCTGATGCGCGATCAGGTGCGGCAGATGCGGGCGCTCGGCGTCGCCGCGGCGACGCTCAATTCGACGAACAGCGCCGAAGAGAACGAGGACGCGCGCCGCGCCATGCGCGCGGGCGATCTGCGCCTGCTCTTCGTCTCGCCGGAGCGTCTGCTGATGGACGGACTCATCGCCGATCTGCGCCGCGCGCGGCCGCGCCGCCTCGCCATCGACGAAGCGCATTGCGTCTCGGAGTGGGGCCACGACTTCCGCCCCGAATATCGCGACATCGGCCGCGCCGCGGAAGCGCTCGGCAAATTGCAGGTCATCGGCCTCACCGCCACCGCCGACGCCGCGACGCGCGCGGACATCGCCGCGCGTCTCTTCCCGTCGTCGCCGCAACTCTTCCTGCACAGCTTCGACCGGCCCAACATTGCGTTGAACTTCGCCGTAAAGGACCAGCCGCGGCGGCAATTGTCGCGCTTTCTGGAACGCCACAAGGGCGAGAGCGGCATTATCTATTGTTCGTCACGCCAGCGCACGGAAGACCTTGCGCGTTACTTCGCCGATCAGGGCCATGACGCCCTCGCCTATCACGCCGGCCTCGATCAGGAGACGCGCAACCGCAACCAGGACCGTTTCCTTCGCGAAGACGGCGTGATCGCGGTCGCGACCATCGCCTTCGGCATGGGCGTCAACAAGCCGGACGTGCGCTTTGTCGCCCATGCCGACATGCCAGGCTCCGTCGAAGCCTATTATCAGGAGATCGGCCGCGCCGGCCGTGACGGGCTGCCCGCAGATACGCTGACGCTCTACAGTCTCGACGATATGGCGTTCCGCCGCCGCCGGATCGACGAGAAGGAAATCGGCGAAGAGCGGCGACGCATCGAGCATGAGCGTTTCTCCGCGCTGGCCATGCTCTGCGAGACGCCGCGCTGCCGGCGCCAGACGCTGCTCGCCTATTTCGCCGAGGAAGCGTCGCCCTGCGGGCGCTGCGACCTGTGCGAGGGCAAGGTTGCGGTTTTCGACGGGGTCATCCCCTCGCAAAAAGCGCTGTCCGCGGTCTATCGCACCGGGCAACGCTTCGGCGCCGGCCATATCGCCGAGGTGCTGAGAGGCGAGCCGACCGAGGCGGTGCGCCGCCATGGACATGACGCAATCAAGACCTTCGGCGCCGGCAGGGAACATTCAAAACCGGAATGGGCCTCGATTCTGCGCCAGCTTTTCGCCGTCGGGGCGCTGCAATCGGCGAGCGCGGAACACGGCGGCTTCGCGCTGACGTCGAAGGGCGAGGACATTCTCTTCGGCCGCGAGACAATCCTTCTACGCAGCGACCCGCTGACGCCGCGCGATCGCCGCCGCCGCAAAGAGGCGCCGAGCCTCGACGAAGCAACTGACCGCATTCTCGCCGCGCTGAAACGCAAGCGGCGCGAACTCGCGCAGGAGGAAGGCGTCCCGGCTTACGTCATCTTTGCCGACCGCACGCTGATCGACATGGCGGAAAAGCGTCCGGCGACGCTCGACGAGATGCTGAGCGTTCATGGCGTCGGCGAGAGAAAACTCGCGCGCTACGGCGACGCTTTTCTGGAGGCGCTGAACGAGGCGCTGTGAAGCACGATTCTCTGGCGCCACTGTTGCAAAACGGGCGCAACAGAAAGGCTGCTTGCATGAAATTCTACATGACCCCCGGCTCCTGCTCGACGGGCGTTCACATCCTGCTCGAAGAGATCGGCGTCGTTTTCGAAGCCTATGTGCTCAACCTGCCGCGCGGCGATCATCTCAAGCCCGACTATCTCGCCATCAATCCGCACGGGACGATCCCGACGCTGGTGCGCGACGACGGCGTGGCGCTCACGGACTTCGTCAGCATTGCGACATGGCTGGCCGAAACCTATCCGCGCCGCAAGCTCATGCCGGACGATCCGGCGCTGGCGGAGGAGGCCCGCGCCATGCTCGAATTCTGCACGCGCCACATTCATGGCGAAGGCTTTCGCCGCGTCTTCACGCCCGAACGTTATGGCGGCGACCGCGAGACGACGATCGCGGAAGGCCAGGCCATCGCGACCTCCGCCTTCGACGCCGTCAACAGCGCGCTCGCGGGCCGGGATTATGTCGCCGGCGGCTTTTCCATCGCCGATGCGGCGCTGTTCTATGTCGAGTTCTGGGCGGCGAAGACCGGCATGACTCTGCCGCCCAATTGCCTGGCGCATTACGCGCGCATGAAATCGCGACCCGCGGTTGTCCAGGTGCTGGCGGAAGAAGGCTATCGCTGAGAGCGGGAAACAAAAGCCTCGCAAGTCAACGGCGGCCCCTGTAGAAACGCGTGGAGGACCCAGAAACCACGTTTACAATCAATCGTTTGTAAACATCGAAAATCGCTTTTTCCGGCGTGCATTTGGCTTGCAAAACAGCGTAAAATGCGCTCTACGAATCATGAGAGGCCAAGCCTCCGGAAAAGCGGGCAGATGAGCGAGAACGACCAGATCAGAGACCCTTCGGAATATGGCGCTGAATCCATCAAGGTGCTGCGCGGCCTCGACGCCGTCCGCAAGCGTCCGGGCATGTATATCGGCGACACGGATGACGGCACCGGCCTTCATCACATGGTCTATGAGGTCGTCGACAACGCCATCGACGAGGCGCTCGCCGGCCACGCCACGCGCGTCACGGTCACGCTGAACGCCGACGGCTCCTGCACCGTCACCGACAATGGCCGCGGTATTCCGACCGACATCCACCCCGAAGAAGGCGTGTCGGCGGCCGAAGTCATCATGACCCAGCTCCATGCGGGCGGCAAATTCGACCAGAACTCCTACAAGGTTTCGGGCGGCTTGCACGGCGTCGGCGTTTCGGTCGTCAACGCCCTCTCGGTCTGGCTGAAGCTGCGCATCTGGCGCGGCGGCAAAGAACATTTCATGGAGTTTGCGAACGGCGACGCCGTGGGCAAGCTCGAGATCGTCGGAGACGCCCCCATCGAGGACGGCGCGCCCAAGCGCGGCACGGAAGTCACCTTCCTGCCCTCGTCCGCGACCTTCACCATGGTGGATTTCGATTATGCGACCATCGAGCACAGGTTGCGCGAACTCGCCTTCCTGAACTCCGGCGTCCGCATCATCCTCACCGACGCCCGCCACGCCGAGGTGAAGCGCGAGGAGCTTTTCTACGAAGGCGGGCTCGAAGCTTTCGTGCGCTGGCTCGACCGCGCCAAGCAGCCGCTGGTCTCTTCGCCCATCCTCATCAAGGGCCAGCGCGAGCACATCAACGTCGAAGTCGCGCTGTGGTGGAACGACAGCTACCACGAGAATGTGCTGGCCTTCACCAACAACATTCCGCAGCGCGACGGCGGCACGCATCTCGCGGGGTTCCGTGCGGCGCTGACCCGCCAGATCACGGGCTATGCGGATTCATCCGGCCTCACCAAGCGCGAGAAGGTCGATCTCTCCGGCGACGACTGCCGCGAGGGGCTCACCTGCGTCCTGTCCGTCAAGGTCCCCGACCCCAAGTTTTCGTCGCAAACGAAAGACAAGCTGGTCTCCTCCGAAGTGCGTCCGGCGGTCGAAAACGTCGTGAACGAACTTCTCGGCCAGTGGCTCGAGGAGCATCCGGCAGAGGCGAAAAACGTCGTCTCCAAGGTCGTCGAGGCGGCGGCCGCGCGCGAAGCGGCGCGCAAGGCGCGCGAACTCACGCGCCGCAAGGGCGCGCTCGACGTCGCAAATCTGCCCGGCAAGCTCGCCGACTGTCAGGAGCGCGATCCGGCCAAAGCGGAACTCTTCATCGTCGAGGGCGACTCGGCCGGCGGCACCGCCAAACAGGGGCGCGACCGCGCCTTCCAGGCCGTCCTGCCGCTGCGCGGCAAGATCCTCAACGTCGAGCGCGCGCGCTTCGACAAAATGCTGTCCTCGGAACAGATCGGCACGCTGATCACAGCGCTCGGCACCGGCGTCGGACGCGACGAATTCAACGCCGACAAGCTGCGCTATCACAAAATCATCATCATGACGGACGCCGACGTCGACGGCGCCCATATTCGCACGCTGATCCTCACCTTCTTCTACCGGCAAATGCCGGAGCTGATCGAGCGCGGCCACGTCTTCATCGCCCAGGCGCCCCTCTACAAGGTGACCAAGGGCAAATCGACGCAATATCTCAAAGACGAGCGCGCGTTGGAAGATTATCTCATCGACAGCCTGCTCGACGGCGCGGTGCTGCGCACGGGGACGGAAGACCGCGCCGGCTCCGATCTGCGCAAGGTGCTCGAGGATGCGCGGGCCTTCCGCACCATCATGGGCGCCCTGCACTCGCGCTATGATCGCAACGTCGTGGAGCAGGCGGCGATGGCCGGCGCCCTCGCGCCGCAGACCGACGAGGCGGAGGCCACGCGACTCGCGACGCTCGTGGCGCAGCGTCTCGACGCCATCGCCGAGGAGACGGAACGCGGCTGGAGCGGCGAGGTCCGCGACGGCGGCTATGTCTTCCGCCGCACGTTGCGCGGCGTGGCGCAAGCGGTCGTTCTCGACGCGGCGATGCTCAATTCCTCCGAAGCGCGCAAGCTGCATGAACGGACCGAGAGTCTGCGCGACGTCTTCTCGGCGCCGGCGACGTTGATCCGCCGGGGCGACGAGGCGCCGCTGTCCGGTCCGATTGCGCTCTATGACGCCATGGCCCAGATCGGCCGCAAGGGCCTCACGGTCCAGCGCTACAAAGGTCTCGGCGAGATGAACGCCGAGCAGCTCTGGGAAACGACGCTCGACCGCGAAGCGCGCTCGCTGCTTCAGGTGCGCGTGAAGGAAGCGGCCGAGGCCGACGATATCTTTGTGAAGCTCATGGGCGACGTCGTCGAGCCCCGACGCGAATTCATCCACGAGAATGCTTTGAATGTCGCCAATCTAGACGTGTAGCGGGGCTTCGGCCCCCGAGTATTGAGTTATGAAAAAGCAAGACCTTGTTACGCTCTTCGAGCGCACGCTCGCCTGCGATTACGACGACGACAGCGCATGGGAGGCGGTCAATGCGCTCAGAAAGAGGGGCGGTCGAGAGGTCTTCGGCACAGCGGCGCAATGGCTCAAATCCCCGCGACCCTTGGAGCGCGCGCGCGGGGCCGATATTCTGGGCCAGATCGGGGTCGGTCCCGGACGCCCGCACGAATCGCCAGCGGAAGCCTGCGAACTGCTCATCGAACTGTTGCTCAACGAGCAGCACCCGCGCGTGGCGGCTTCGGCGCTCATCGCGCTCGGCCATATCGAGGATTCGCGGGCGTTGCCCGTGATCTACAGGTTTATCGGGCATGAAGACGCGGTGTTGCGGCACGCCGTCGCCTTTGCGCTGGGCTGCTTCGTCAAAGACCCGGCCAGCCATCCCGGGCTCATGCTGCTCATGATCGACGCCGACCAAGATGTGCGTGACTGGGCGACTTTCAGCCTTGGCGATCTGGGCGATCTCGATTCGCCGCGCGTGCGTGAAGCGCTCGCCGCGCGGCTCGACGACGCCTTCGAAAGCGTCCGGATCGAAGCCATCGCCGGCCTGGCGAAACGTCACGACCTTCGGGTGCTTTCAGTGCTGATCGAAACGCTCGAGTCGCAAGAAGATCCCGAGCAGAAGCTCATCGACGCCGCCTGCGCCCTGCTGGGGCTCGGCAGAGAGCCCGCCGGCTGGACGGGCCTCGATTACGCCGAGGCCCTGCGCGCGCGCTTCAACGGCGAGGCCACGCCAAAGTGGCAATAGCGGCCGCAAGTCAAACCATCCGCCTTCTTATTTGCGTCGGGCCGCGCTGTGACGCCGAGGGACGCGGGCGCGCGCTGCTCGACAAGGCGCAGGCTTCTCTGAACGAGCGCTTCGCGGAGGCGTTTGCAGAGGGGCGGCTCGCGATCGCCACGCGCGACTGCCTTCGGCTCTGCACCCGCGATCCTGTCGTGCGGCTCGAGCCTTCGGGCGAGGCGTTCTCCAGCCCCGATTTGGAAGATCTCTTGCGCGACGTGACGTGCGCGCTGGAGGCGACGCAAAAATAACCCGCGCCGCCGCTTCCGCCTTTCGTGCGGGCGCTAAATAGAACGGCGACAGTCGGCGCAAGTGGCGCCGGCGGAGCGCCTCCCATGAGAATGAAGTCTTACGCCGCAGCCATTGGGCTGCTGGCCGCCGCAATTTTCTCCATGCCCCTGGCCCCGGTCTGGGCTGAGCCCGCCGAAGGGCCGCCCGCGGATGCGCGCGAGGCGGAAAGACCAACGCAGGCGCTTCCGAGCTACGGGCCCGAAACCGAAAGCGCGACGCTTCAGGCCGCGCGGCGATATGCGGATATCGCGGCGTCCGGCGGCTGGCCGCGCATCCTGCGCCCGGTCGGCCCGGACTCCCATGGCAAGCCCGTCGCCGATCTTCGCAGGAGGCTTGCGCTCGAAGGCTATCTGCCTGAGGCCCAAGCCCGGGACGGCGACGAGAACTGGGACGACGAACTCAGCGACGCCGTGAGGCGCTTCCAGGCGCATGTTGGACTTGAACAAACCGGAGAGGCGTCGCGTCAGACCCTGCGCCAGCTCAACGTTGCGCCTGCAGCGCGCGCCCGCGCCCTCTCTGCGACGGCCGCGCGGCTCTCAAAAATGCGATTCCGCTTCCCCGAACGTTACGTGGCCGTCAATCTTCCCGCCGCCTCCGTCGAGGCGGTTGAAAACGACGAAATGCAGGCGCGCTATGACGCCATCGTTGGCGGCAAGCGCAACCGCTCGCCGCAGATCACGGCGCGGATCGTCTCGGTCGACATCAATCCGACCTGGACCGTCCCGGCCTCGATCATCCGCAAGGAGCTGGCGCCGAAACTGCGGCGCAACCCGAAATATTTCGAGCGCGAGAACATCAAGGTGCTCGATGGCCGCGGCCGTGAAGTCGACCTGCAGCGGCTGCGGCGCCTCTCAGCCGCGCGCGCGGCGAATTTTACCTTCCGCCAGGAGCCCGGCCCCAAGAATGCGCTCGGCTCGCTGAGGCTGTTCATGCCGAATAAGGAGCAGGTGTTCATGCACGACACGCCCAGGAAGGATTTGTTCGACAAGAACTATCGCTTCCTCTCGCATGGCTGCGTGCGCGTGGAGGGCGTTTACGACCTCGCCGCCTGGCTTCTCGACGACGGCTCGCAGCAATGGGACGAAGCGGCGTTGCGCGACAAAGTCGACGAGGGCGATAGCGAAAAGATCGACCTCAACGAACCAACCGCCGTGGCGTGGGTCTATATGACCGGCTGGGCCACGGACGACGGCCCGGCTCATTTCCGCCGGGACATCTATAACCTCGACAAGGGCGCAAAGCCGCCGCCGCGCGGGAAGGCCTTCGCGAGCCGATGAGGGCTCCCCGTCTTGGCCGGGCTCGTTCCGGCCATCCACGCCTTGGTCAGAACTGCGGCTTCGCGACCATCAGCCAGAAAATAACCAGCATGGAGATGAAGGCGGGCCAGCCGAGCGCGAACCACCACCAGAAGTAACGCTTGTATTCCCGCGGCAACGGCGCGCCTGTCTCTAAGCAGGCCTCGGCGATCTTCGCCATGCGCATCTGCAGCCACACGACCGGCAGCCAGCAGGCGCCGACGAAGATGTAGAGCGCAATCGACGCCAATATCCAATGGCTGTCGAGCGGCCAGCCCTCCTGGAGCGCGAGCGCGACGCCGGTCGCGGGCTGGACGATGACGGCCGGAGTCGTGAAGATCCAGTCGGCCAGCACCACGTTCTTGTTGCCGACGACAATGGCGCGCAGATCGCCGCGAAGATTGCTCGCGAGCCCGTGAAAAGCCGTGCCCAGCCCGGTGCCGAACAGCACCGTGGAGCTGATGATGTGAATCAATTTTAGTAAGTCGATATCCATTCAACCCGCCTCCATCGCGATCATCACGAGGATCGCCGCCGCGATTGGCAAATTCTTCACAATCGGCGCGAACGGATGCAGCCAGTAATCGGCGGGAAGGCCGAACGCGAGCAAAGTGAAGGCCGCCATGCTCGCCAGCATCAGCCAGCCGATGAGCGCCGGGCGCCAGCCGCGCAGCAGGAGCAGCCCAAGCAAAAGATCGAGCGCCGCGCCGCCATAAAGCGACAGCGATGCGACAAGCCCCGTAAGGCCAAGCGTCGCGAGCATCTCGTAGCTCTTCTCCACGGGATAAAGGCCAAAGGACAACAGGCCGGTGACGATCCACAGGATCGCCAGGCTCCAGCGCAACACGGGCTTGAGAAGGAAGAGGCGCGCCGCCAAGCGATCGGCGTCGGACGCCGGCTCCATGGCGAGCGCAGTTCGGATGCTCCTTGGCGGACGCCCCAGCGCCGCCGTCAGTCCCGCCGGATCCGAGACATTTCCGCCCGCCAGCATTTTCATCACATCTGGATTGAGCGGGCCGCTGGTGAAGCGGCCGCCGATCGTGGTCGCCATCTCGAACAGGCGGTCGGGAATGCGCACGGAGCCCGTCGGGCGCAGGCGCAGCCAATTCCGCAAAATCCGGGTCAGTTCATAGGCCGTCATGGGCTCTGGCCCCACGACGTCGATCATCCGTTGCGAGCTGGCGCCTTCGGCGAGCCGCATCACGAGCTCGGCGAGATCATCGACATGGACCGGCTGGAACTTCCAGTCCTCGCGTCCGATGCGCGGCAGGACTGGCAAGGCGGCGGCGGCGAGAAGCCAGGTCGTGCTCGCCCCGCCCCGCCCCACCACGACGGAGGGGCGCAGCACGCGCCAGTCGAGGCGTTCGCCATCTGGATCGGCGTCCATGAAAAAGGCCTCGGACGTGCCTTTGCTGCGCTGATAATCGGTCTCGCCCTGCGGGGCCGCGCCCAGCGCTGAAAGGTGGATGAAGCGCACGACGCCCGCGCCGATACAGGCAGAAAAGAGGCGCATGGCGCCTTCCGCGTGCACGGCGTCCATGGTATTGCCGCCAACGTCCCGCACGAGGCCGGCGCAGTTGACGACGACGTCGAAGCCCGCGACCTTGGCCTGAAGACGGGCGGCGTCGTCGCGGGCGAGGTCGACGTCGCCGCGTCCGGCGGCCATGACCGAATGGCCCGCGGCTGCAAGCCGCCCGGCGATATGGCGGCCGATGAAGCCGGTCCCGCCAACGATGAGAATCCGGGCCAAGCTCTCCTCCCGCACGGCGCCACCGGCGGACATATAGGCGTTCCGCCGGCTGCGCCCTGCGTTTAGGGCGATTTCATGCGATAAGGGGACTATGGCGACGATTCGGAATGCTTTCGACCCTGGCTTCGGCGTTTATGTCCACTGGCCGTTCTGCCTGTCGAAATGCCCCTATTGCGACTTCAACAGCCACGTCCGCCGCGGCGACGTGGATGAGGACCGCTTTGTCGAGGCCTTCGCGGTCGAGCTCGCCCATCGCGCGCGGCTCGCGCCGGGGCGCGAGGTGCGTTCTGTGTTTTTCGGCGGCGGCACGCCCTCGCTGATGTCGCCCTCGACGGCCGAAGCGATCCTGGCGCAGATCGCCAGCCACTGGACCCTGGCCAAGGATGTCGAGATCACGCTCGAAGCCAATCCGACGAGCGTGGAGGCGTCCCGCTTCAGGGGCTTCAAGGCGGCCGGGATCAATCGCGTCTCGCTCGGCGTCCAGGCCTTAAACGACATCGACCTCAAGGCGCTCGGCCGCCAGCATTCCGTCGCCGAGGCGCTGATGGCGGTGGATATCGCCAATTCGGTCTTTGACCGCACCTCTTTCGATCTGATCTACGGCCGCTCGGGCCAGACGCCGGCGGCCTGGCGCAAAGAGCTCGACCTCGCGCTCGCCCGCGCGCCCGAGCATGTGTCGCTCTACCAATTGACCATCGAGCCCGACACCATGTTCGAGCGCATGGTCAACACCGGCAAGATGGCGATTCCCGACGCCGACACGCAGCGCGCGCTGTGGGACGTGACGCAGGAGATCACCGCGCGCCACGGCCTGCCGGCCTACGAAGTCTCGAACCACGCGCGCCCGGGCGCCGAGTGCCGGCACAATCTCGTTTATTGGCGCTACGGCGAATATGTGGGGGTCGGACCCGGCGCGCATGGCCGCATCGTCACCCCGCGCGGACGGCGCGCGCAGGCCTGCGAACGCCATCCCGAGATGTGGCTCACCTGCGTCGAGACCGAGGGGCATGGCCTCGTCGAAGACGAATTGCTCAACGCCGAGCAGGAAGGCGACGAGTTTCTGCTGATGGGGCTGCGCCTGCGCGAGGGGATCGATCCGCAGCGCTATTTCCTGCTGACCGGCAAGAAGCTCGCCCAGTCGCGCATCAGCGAACTGGTCGGCGACGGCCTCGTCGAGGTCACGCGCGAAAACCGGCTTCGGGTGAGTTCGGAAGGCTTCCCCGTGCTCGACGCCGTCGTCGCCGATCTCGCCGCCTAGCAACGGAACCAAAGCTCGGACTGAGGAATTATCCTTTGTGGATGATGACTTGGTCTGGAGCTTTCTCAATGTCGATTACCGATATTCTCATTCAGGTCGTCGCCGGCGCGCTCGGCGGCAAGGCGGCTGGCAAGGCGACGAAGAGCGATAATGCGCTGGGCGATCTGATCAGCGGCGCGCTCGGCGGCGGCATTGGCGGCCAGATCCTCGCCGCCATCATCCCCTCGCTCGCGAGCGCCGCGAGCGGCGGCGGCGCTTTCGATCTCGGCGTGCTTCTCGGACAGGCGGCCGGCGGCGGCGTGACGGGCGCCGTCGTGACATTGGCCTATAACGTCCTCAAGAAGCGCTTCTTCGGATAGGGTCAGAGCGCATTCTCGCGCATGAAGGCGAGCGCGCCGGGTGCGATGGTCTGGCTTGTCTTGAAGAAGCCATTCCAAGCGTCTTTGACCTTGAGCGCGCTGCGAATGTCGAAGGCGCTGGCGCTCTCGACCGATTGCAGCGCTTCCCATGACAAGGGCGTCGCCACGGTGGCGCCGCGCCGGGCGCGCAGCGACCAGGGCAGAATGGCCGTCGCGGTTTTCTTGTTGCGCAGCCAGTCGATGAAAATGCGCCCCACGCGCCGGCGCTTGCTCATAGTGGCGACGAATCGATTGGGCTCCTGCTGCGCCAGACCGCGCGCAAAGCCCGCGGCGAAGACTTCCGTCTGGGCGTAGGCAAGCGAGCGGTCGAGCGGCAAGACGACATGTATGCCCTTGCCGCCCGTGACCATTGGCCAGCTCTTGAGGCCGATCGCCTTCAGATAGTCGCGAATGTCGGCGGCCGCTTTGCAGACCTCCCTGAACGGCAGCTCCTCGTCCGGATCGAGGTCGAAGACCATCCGGTCCGGCCGGTCGAGATCGGCTGCGAGCGACATCCAGCCATGAATCTCGATGGCCCCGAACTGCGCCGCCGTATGCAGGCCGAGCGCGCCGTCGAGCGCGATATAAGGTTCGCCGCCTTCGTCCTCGACCTTGAGAATCCCTTTCGTCATCCCCTTGAGCGGATGTCGCTGGAAAAAGAGGTCGCCGATATTTTCCGGCGCCCGCAGCAGGCTGATCGGGCGGTCGGCGAGATGCGGGGCCATACGGGGCGCAACAGCGTCGTAATAGGCGGCGATCTCGCCCTTGGTGACGCCATCGTCGGGGAAAACCACGCGGCTCGCATGGGTGATGCGCGCCAGCTTCGGCGGCTCTTTCGACTGCGAGGCCGCGGCATTTGGCTTTACGTCTTCGCGCACGCCCAGGAACCGCGCCTGCCGCATCTGTCCGTCCATGGTCCAGCCTCCGAACCGCACTTCCGCCGGAAAGGGGTTTTCGAGAAAGACTATGCCTCTTGGAATTAGGTTCGCGGCGGCGATCGGTTGGGGCGGCTTGGCGCCGGCGCGCTTGGCGAGCAAAGGTTCGAGCGCGCGGCGCGTCGGCCCGCCATAGCCGGTTCCAATTCGGCCAACATAGCGCAGCCCCTCCGGCGTCTCCTTGGCGGCGACGAGCGACGCGAAGCTCTCCCCCTTGTCCGAAGGCCGATAGCCGATGATGACCACGTCCTCGCGGAAATCGCCCTTGATTTTCAGCCAGTCCGAGAAGCGCCCGCTGCGGTAGGGCGCGTCGCCGCGCTTGGCGATGATCCCTTCGGCCCCGGCCTGCGTCGCCTGTCGAAAGACCGCGGCGCCGTCGCCCTCGATGTAATCGCCGTAACGCAGCGGGCCGGAGGCGCCGGAGAGAAGCTTCTTCAGCATCGCCTTGCGCTCGCGCAAAGGCTGGCGCCGCAAATCCTTCTCGTCGAGCATGAGCAGGTCGAAGGCGACGAACTCCACCCGCTCGCTGCGGCCGGCCTCGAGCGCCGAGACGAGCATGGCGAAATCGGAAAGGCCCTTCTCGTCGAAGACCACCGCCTCGCCGTCGAGAAGCGCATTGCGGCAGGGAAGCGCGAAGGCGGCGCGGGCGAGCCCCGGAAAACGATTGGTCCAGTCGAGCCCCGAGCGCGTATAGACCACCGCCCCATCGGCGCCGGTCGCCAGCTCCAGACGGTAGCCGTCGTATTTCAGCTCGAAAATCCAGTCGGCGCCCGCTGGCGGCGTCTCGGATGTTTCGCAAAGCTGCGGGGCGACGAATTTCGGCGTGGGCGCGCTCGCGAGCGGCTTATCCGACCAATAAGCGGCTTTGGCGCGGGCGGCGGGAGCTCTCTTTCGCCTGGCCTTGGCGCCGCGTTCAATCTCCTCGCGCGTGCGGCCAGTGGCGACGCTCGTCGTAAAATGCTCGGCAAGGTCTTCATCCGGGTCGGCAAATTCGTCGCGCTCTTTTATCAGCAGCCAGTTCTCGTGCTTGTCGCGCGTTTTCATGCGCACGAGCACATAGCCGCCCTGCATTCTCTCGCCATTTACGCGGAACTTGACCTCGCCCTTGTCGAGCGCCGCGAGCGGATCGCCGTTCGTCGGCGCATAGGTCGTGTCTTCCCAGAGCATCACCGTGCCGCCGCCATATTCGCCCTTGGGAATCAGGCCTTCGAAATCGCCATAATCGAGCGGATGGTCCTCGGTGCGCACGGCGAGGCGTCGATCGGCGGGATTGGCGGAGGGGCCGCGGGTCACGGCCCAGCTTTTCAGCACGCCGTCCATTTCGAGGCGCAGGTCGAAATGCTCCCGCCGGGCGAAGTGGCGCTGCACGACCAGTCGCGGCGCTCGTCCGCGCGAGGCGCCGCCCTGCGGCTCCGGCGTGACGGAGAAGTCGCGTTTCGCGCGATAGGCGGCGAGCGCGCTCTCGTCCGTGCCTCGCGCGCGCGCCGGCATGGATCAGGCTCGCCGGCGCGTGGGCGCCTTGGCCGATTTGGGCTTGGCGGATTTCGTCGGCGGCGGCTTTTTCGCCGGCGCCCGGCCTTTCTTCGGCGGCTCGCCCTTGCGGGGAGGCTCTGGCGGCGCCTCGCCGCCACCGCTCGCCGCGACCGAGCGTTTCAGCGCCTCCATAAAGTCGAGAACCTTGGCGCCGCCCGGTTCGGCCTGCTCTTCGACCGGCACGGTCTCGCCGCGCCCGAGCTTCGCCTTCACCAGATCGCGCAGCGCCTCGGCGTAATGATTGCGGAATTTCGCGGCGTCGAAAGGCTCGCTACGCCGCTCGATCAAATCCTCCGCCATCTGCACCATATCTTCGCGCGGCCTCTCGCGCCCGATGCCGGAAAAGATATCGTCGGCCGCTTTGAGCTCGGTTTCGTAGCGCAGCGTATCGAGCGCGAGCCCCTGCCCTTCTCCCGTCGGGTAAAGCGCGACGAGATGCTCGCGTCCGCGCAACGTGAGCTGGCCGATGCCGACCTTATGCTTCGCCCAGAGCGCGTCGCGCAACACGCGATAGCCTTCCTCGGCGACCTCGCCGTCCGGCAGAACGAAATAGGGCCTGTTGTAATAGACCGGCTCAATTTCGTCGGCGTCGACGAACTGGGACAGTTCGATGGTGTGGCGAGACGAGAGCTTGAGCGAGTCGAGCTCCTCGTCCTCCATGAAAACATAATTGCCGGGCTCGACCTCGTATCCCAGCACAATGTCTTCCTTCGCCACCTCGCCCTTGCCGGGCGCAACCTTGAGATAGCGGATGCGCTGCTTCGAATTGCGGTCCACCTGATGAAAGCGGATCTCGGATTCGGCCTTCTCCGCCGCGACCAGACGCACGGGGATCGAAACGAGGGCCAGACGCAAGTGGCCCTTCCAGAAAGTGCGCGCCGACTCGGCCATTACTCGCTCCTGCACGCGCGGTGGGAATTCGTTTTTAGATAAGGCGCGGCAAATGGCGCACAGCCCCCGGCCACGAAAAAGGCTGCGGCCGCGAAAGAACCGGCCTTCGACGAACTCTACTCGCCTTTTGCGGGCGGGTCGGAGAGCGGATGCAGGTCGCGCACCATGGCGCGCATCCGCTCGTCGAGGACATGCGTGTAAATCTGAGTCGTGGCGATATCGGCGTGGCCAAGCAGCTCCTGCACCACGCGCAGATCGGCCCCGTTCTGCAGAAGATGGCTCGCGAAAGCGTGGCGTAACGCATGGGGATGAACTTGGGCTGCCGAGAGACCGGCGGCGACGCCGAGGGTTTTCAGTTCACGAGCGAAAGCCTGGCGGGTGAGGTGGCCGCTATCGCTGTCAGCGGGAAAAAGAAAGGGGCCTTCGGCAAGCGCTGGCGTCACCGCTTCGAGAAGGTCGCGATAATCAGCGAGCGCGCGCTTGGCCCGGCCGGTCAGCGGCGCCAGCCGCTCGCGGCCGCCCTTGCCCTTGATCGTGACGAAAGGATCGCGCGCCCGCGCCGCGCTTTTTGGCAGGGAAACAAGCTCCGAGACGCGCAGGCCGGTCGCATAAAGCGTTTCGAGCAGCGCGTGAAGGCGCGCGGCGCGCAGCCGTTCGCGCAAGGGGCGCTTCTCGTCGTCGAGCCCCTCGCGCGCCGTGGCGAGCAGACGATCGACCTCCGCGATCGACATGACGCCCGGCGCGCTTCGCCTGAGCCTGGGCCCCTCGAGGGCGGCGGCCGGGTCGTCGGCGCGATGGCGGTCGACATAGAGGAATTTGTGGAACTGCCGCAGCGCCGAGAGCCGCCGCGCAACCGTCGCGGCGGACATGCCGCGCGCGTCGAGCGCGGCGAGATAGGCGCGTAGATCTTCTGTCGCGGCGTTGCCGGGATCGCGCCCCTGGCGGGCGAGAAAGTCGACGTAATCGGAAAGATCGCGGCGATAGGCGTCCTGCGTATTATGCGCCGCGCCGCGCTCCGCCGCCAGCATGTCGAGGAAGGCGTCGAGCTGGCGGGCGGCGCGCGCCTTCATGGCCATCGCCTCACTTGTTGAGGCGCTGGGCCGGGATCGTATAGGTCATTTCGCGCGGCTGCGGCGTCACGTAGGAGACGACCGCGACCATCGCGCCGTAAACGAGCGCAACGATTGCCGCCACGATGGCGAGGAAACGAAGAAGACTCGGCAAGGAAAGAGCTCGTCAGCAAGAATCCTTCTCAAGTCTATCGCGCGAAGCGCGGCCGAATGCAACCGACGGGAGTCTAGCGAACGACGACCCTCGTCCCCACGGGCGCGCGATCATAGAGGTCGATCACGTCCTCATTCATCATGCGGATACAGCCCGAGGAGACATTTTGGCCGATGGTGCCGGGCTCATTGGTGCCGTGGATGCGATAGAGAGATGAACCCAAATAAAGCGCCCGGGCGCCGAGCGGATTGGCGGGGCCGCCGTCCATGTGCCGCGGCAGGTCGGGGCGCCGCGCCAGCATTTCGGCAGGGGGCGTCCAGTCCGGCCATTCCGCCTTGCGGCTCACCGTCTTCACGCCCGACCACTCGAACCCTGGCCGGCCGACGCCGACGCCGTAGCGGGTCGCCCGGCCGCGACCGTTGATGAAGTAGAGAAATTTGCTCGGCGTATCGACGACGATTGTGCCCGGCGCCTCGGGGCCATCGTAGGCCACATCGGTCCGCGCATAGCTTGGATCGAGCGCGCGCTGCGGCTGCTGCAGGGGCGCCGCCGGCGCATAAGCCGCGACATGTGCGCCCGGCGGCGGCGCGGCGGAGCGCACCCGCGGCGCGCCGGCCCCCACGAGCGCCTCGATCAACCCGCCGCCGAGCGCGCTCTGCTGGGGGTAATAGGCCTCGGGATAGGGCGGCGCGGCGGTGAGCGCCGGATTGGCGCCGGCCGGGTCGGCATAGGCGGCCCCAAGCAAAAGCACCAGGAAAGCCGCCGGCGCGGCGCGGCGAAAGAAAGCGGATCGGTCAGCCATGTTGGAAACCATTGACAGGCGCGCGGCCCTCTGCGGGCTTGTGCGAATGACGATGGCGACCACTCTGCTATGCTTAAGCTATACCGTAAACGCGCGTCTAGTTACATGGTTACGCGCAAGTGTCGCTTAACCATGAATCGTTTCTTGCGCTTCCGCCGGCTCAGAAATGCGACTCCGTGTCTTCCTCCTCCGGCGCGATCTCGTGGCGCATGATCAAGGGCGCCTGGGCGACGGCGAAGAGGATCGTCAGCGGCAAAATGCCGAACACCTTGAAGTTCACCCAGGAGTCTGTCGAGACCATGTGGCGGACGACTTCATTGAGCCCGGCGAGGAAGAAGAAGAACAAGCCCCAGCGCCAGGTGAGCT
Source organism: Methylocystis echinoides (assembly GCF_040687965.1). Taxonomy (NCBI): domain Bacteria; kingdom Pseudomonadati; phylum Pseudomonadota; class Alphaproteobacteria; order Hyphomicrobiales; family Methylocystaceae; genus Methylocystis; species Methylocystis echinoides. The sequence continues at coordinate 2,944,191 of NZ_CP156084.1, read as the reverse complement.
TGCGCCAGCCGGCGTCGTCGATATGGATCGCCATGTCGAAGACGATCGGCAACAATAGCTTGTTGAAATAGAGCGCGCCGATGAGCGCCGCGCCGAACATGGAATAGAGGATCGTCACCTTCAGTTTGATGAAATCCTCGTTTTGCAAAAAGACGGTGAGCCCGCCGAAGACGAGCACGAGGATCGCCGTGACGACCGGCATCGCCGGCAGATGTTTCGTGATCGCCCAGGACACGGCGAGCGTCAGCAGCACGCCGGCCATCAGCACGCCGGTCGCGTAGAAGATGCCGAACTTGCTGTTGACGACGAAGAAGACGATCAGCGGCCCGAGTTCGAGCGCGATTTTCAGTCCGGGGTTGAGTTTTTTCTTTTGCCTCGCCGCCGGCGCGGTCTTGATCGAGGTCGTCGTTTCCTGGGTCATTGCTTAGCTTTCCGGCGCCGCCTCCGGCGCGTCTTCTTCGTCGAGGCCGGCGATCGCACGGGCGAAGTCACGGGCGGTGAAGGGCTCCAGATCCTCGGCGCCCTCGCCGACGCCGATGAAGTGGATCGGCAGGCCATAGGCTTCCGCGATCGCGACCAGAATGCCGCCGCGCGCCGTGCCGTCGAGCTTGGTCATGACGAGTCCGGTGACGCCGGCCGTGCGCCCGAAAATCTCGACCTGCTGCAAGGCATTCTGGCCGACTGTGGCGTCCAGGACAAGCAGCACCGCATGCGGCGCCTCGCCCTCCGCCTTCTTCATGACGCGCACGATTTTCTCGAGCTCGGCCATGAGTTCGGCGCGGTTCTGCAGACGTCCGGCCGTGTCCATCAACAGAATGTCGGCGTCAGTCTCGCGGGCGCGCTTGATGGCGTCGAAGGCGAGGCCGGCGGCGTCCGCCCCTTCATTGCCCGAAACCACTTCGGCCCCAAGCCGGGAGCCCCAAATTTTCAGCTGATCGACTGCGGCGGCGCGGAAGGTGTCGCCCGCGGCCAGCACCACCTTCTTGCCCTCGCCGGTCCATTTGGAGGCGAGCTTGGCGATGGTCGTCGTCTTGCCGGAGCCATTGACGCCCACAACCAGAATGATGAACGGCTTCTTGGCCTCGTCGAGTTCGAAAGGCGTCGCGACGGGCGTCAGCACGGCCTCGACTTCGCGGGCGAGAATGGCGCGGACTTCCTCGGGAGCGATGTCTTTTTCGTAGCGCGCCTTGCCCACCGCCTGGGTGATGCGCGTCGCGGCGCCGACGCCAAGGTCCGCGCGCAGCAGCACATCCTCGAGTTCCTCGAGCGTCAGGGCGTCGAGCTTGCGCTTGGTGAAGATGTCGGCGACGCCCTGGGTGATCGCCTGCGAGGTGCGGGCGAGGCCGCCGGACAGCCGGCTCCACCAGGAGCGTTTGGGCGCTTCCGGCTCTACAGCGGCTTCGGGCGCCGCAGGCTCCTCGGCCTCCGGCTCCCCGCCCCTGCCGAACAGGCGCGAGAACATGCCGCGCTTCTTAGACCCGTTTGCGTCCGTGCTCATGCATCCCTCTTGCGGCGGCATGCCTACACTAGTCGCGCATAAAGGGCCAGCGCATCTCCCGGGGAGGCCGCCCTTTTGGGCTGGAAGCTGCGATGAATCGCCGCGCCGCGCTTCTCTGGAGGGCGCGGGACCCTACCTCCCTGGCGAGGGATCGCGTTGCGGCGGCGTAGAGTCGTATTGATCCCCACAAGGGCGAGCGGCCACAGCGGCTCGCCCTTTCGGCGCGGGCGTCACCAGCGCAGCACCGCCCCGCCCCAGGTCATGCCGGCCCCGATGGCCATCATGGCGATGACGTCGCCTCTTTTGAGCTTGCCGGCGCGATGGGCCTCGTCGAGCGAGATCGGCATGGAGGCGCTCGACGTATTGCCGTAGCGGTCGATGTTGATCCAGCACCTCTCGCGCGGGACGCCCAAGGAATCCAGGGCCGACTCGATGATGCGCTGGTTGGCCTGATGGCAGATGACGTGATCGACGTCGTCGGGCGACAGCCCTGCCTTCGCCAGCGTGTCGGCCACAACCTCGGGCAGCAGCCGGGTCGCCACTTTATAGACCTCGCGGCCGCGCATTTTGATTTTATTGCCATTGTCCGCGAGCATTTCCGACGAAACCGGGCGGCGGCTGCCGCCGCCGAAAATGCCGAGAATGCCCGTCATCGAGCCGTCGGTGCGCAAGGTGGCGGCGAGCAGCCCGTGCCCTTCCTCCTCCGTCCCGCCGAGCAGGATCGCCCCGGCGGCGTCGCCGAACAATACGCAGGTCTCGCGATTGGTCCAGTCGACGAAGCGGCTCAAGGTCTCCGCGCCGATGACCAGCGCGCGCTTGACCATCCCCGAGCGGATGAACTGGTCGGCGATGGTAAGCCCGTAGATCGATCCGGCGCAGGCGGCGGCGACGTCGAAGCAGAAGGCGTTCCGGGCGCCGATCAATTCCTGCACATAGGCCGCGCAGGAGGGCGTCGGCGTGTCGCCGGTGACCGTGCCGACGACGATCATGTCGACCTCGGCGGCCGAGACGCCGGCGTTCGCAAGCGCCTGCCGCGCCGCAGCGGCGGCGAGGTCCGAGGTCGCCTCGCCGTCGGCCGCGACATGGCGCTCCATGATGCCGGTGCGGCTGACGATCCACTCGCTGTTGGTGGCGACGATTTTCTCGAGATCGGCGTTGGTGAGAATGCGCTCAGGCGCATAGGAACCGGTTCCGAGAACGATCGAATTCGGCAAGGCAGGGTCTTTCTGAAAAAGCCGCCGTCCAACGCGGCGTTAACGAGCGCCAGCGCCTCGAGGCGCCCGGCGGGCTCCGGCGCGGCTATTCATATCGGCGCGGGCAGGAAGCGCAAACGGTTTTTGCGGCGCAAGATAATCATCTGATTTCAAAAAGCCTTCTAACCGGCCCAGTCGTGCGCGGGAGAATCGGCGTCCGGATTTCGCACAGTCCGGCGCAGCGCCGCGCAAGCATTCCTTAAGAGGGTTCATTTATTAACGGGAGCCAAGGCATAGGCCGTCGCCTCGCCTTACCTCGTCGTCATTTGTCCTTGCTTCGTGACGGGCCGCCGCCCGCCGCAATAGGAGATTTTGCCCGTGATCCACGCCTTGATCTTTGCCGCTGTGGCGCTCTACGCCCTCGTCGGCGCGCTGACCGCCTGACTTTTCTGCGGTTTCGATTGCCTTCCGCGTCGCGCCGTGGCAATCGGGCGCGATGCAGGAAGACCTGAAGCGCACCGGCCCGCGCGTTTCCTTCGTTTCGCTCGGCTGCCCCAAGGCGCTCGTCGACAGCGAGCGCATCGTCACGAGATTACGCGCCGAGGGCTATGAGCTCGCCCGCCATCATGCCGGCGCCGACGTCGTCGTCGTGAACACCTGCGGCTTTCTCGACAGCGCCAAGGCCGAGTCGCTCGACGCCATTGGCGCGGCCCTCGCCGAAAACGGCAAGGTCATCGTCACCGGCTGCATGGGCGCCGAGCCCGAGGCGATCAGCGCGCGCTTTCCCGACGTTCTGGCGATCACCGGCCCGCAGCAGTATGAAAGCGTGGTCGAGGCCGTGCACCGCGCCGCCGCGCCGGCGCATGACCCCTTCCTCGATCTCGTGCCCGAGCAGGGGGTGAAGCTCACCCCGCGCCATTACGCCTATCTGAAAATCTCGGAGGGATGCGACAATAGCTGCTCCTTCTGCATCATCCCGCATCTGCGCGGGCCGCTCGTGTCGCGCCCAGCCGCCGACGTGCTGCGCGAGGGGGAGAAGCTCGCCCGCGCCGGCGTGAAGGAATTGCTCGTCATCTCCCAGGACACGAGCGCCTACGGCCGCGACCTGCGCTACGCCGAAAGCCAGTTCGGCGACCGCGTCATTCGCACGCGCTTCCTCGATCTCGCGCGTGAACTCGGCGACCTCGGCCTCTGGGTGCGCCTCCACTACGTCTACCCCTACCCTCACGTCGACGAGGTCATCGGCCTGATGGCGGACGGCAAGGTCCTTCCCTATCTCGACATCCCCTTCCAGCACGCGGCTCCCAATGTGCTGAAGGCGATGAAGCGCCCGGCCAATGAGGAAAAGACGCTGGCGCGGATCAAGGCCTGGCGCGCCGCCTGCCCCGACCTTACCTTGCGCTCGACCTTCATCGTCGGCTTCCCCGGCGAGACGGACGCGGATTTCGAGACGCTGCTCGACTGGCTCGACGAGGCCGAGATCGACCGCGCCGGCGCCTTCAAATACGAGCCTGTCGCCGGCGCCCCGGCGAATGACCTCGGCCTCGCGCTGGTTCCGGACGAGGTGAAGGAGACGCGCTGGAAGCGATTCATGGAGAAGCAGCAGGCGGTGAGCGCCCGGCTGATGAAGCGAAAGATCGGCAAGAGGCTCCAGGTCATCATCGACGAGCCCGGCGGCGGCCCGTCCGGCGCGCTCGCCAAGGGCCGCACCAAGGCCGACGCCCCCGAGATCGACGGCTCGGCCTTCGTCTCGTCGCGCCGCCCGCTGCGGGCGGGCGACGTCGTGACCATCAAGGTCGACCGCGCCGACGCTTATGACGTTTACGGCGGCGCCGCCGGTTAGCCGCCCATCTTGGCGGATATCCGTTCCGGTTTGGCGGACACCGCCGCTTCCCTGCCGGCCTCGCGTCCGTATCATCCGCGAACAACGCGAGGAAACGTCATGTTAGAGAACGAAAGCCAGCAAAACAAGCTCACGTCGCAGCGCCGCCGCGGGGAGGAGCCTCAGTTCATTTTCCCCGTGCCGAAGAACATGGTCTATGGGACGGTCGCGGTGGTGGTCGCCTCGCTGCTGGTGACCTTCTTCGTGCGCAACCCCTATACGCAGGCGACCACGGAAGGCAGCCTCTACTACGAGCGCGGCATGGAGACCAATATGGCCCTCTGGGTCGTGATCTTCATTGGAATTCCGGCAAGCTTCCTCGCCTATAAGCACTGGCTCCTGCCAATGCTCGAGCGCCGGGCGAAGGCGCGGCGGTAGGCCTTTCGGCACGTTGCGGAGCGGGGCGCGGGGACGCTCTATGGCGCGGGCTTTCGGTCTGATCCATATTAGACGCCGAAAGCCACGCCTTGAGGAGCGACCCCATGACCGACGACCGCAACGACCGCCGCGAGCCACCGCAAAAGCAGAAGCCGGGGCAGCCGGTCATGCTGATCCCGAAAAGCTTCATCTATATCGTCGGCGCAATCGTCGTCGGCTCCTTTCTGCTCACGCTGTTCGTGCGTAACCCCTACACCCAGTCTGTGCACGAGGGCGGCACCTTCTATGAGAACGGCGTCGACAACTCGGCCCTGATGTGGGTCGCCATCTTCATCGGCATTCCGGCGAGCTTCTGGGCCTATAAGCGCTGGATTCTGCCGCTGTTCGAGAAGAAGTGATCAAGGCGCTTTCCGCCGCAGCGCCGTCGAAGACGAGGCGCTGCGCGGGCCATGCAGATACACCAAGGCCGGGGGCGCAGCCGTTGGAAGGAGACGCGCGTCTCTCTCGTCGAGGCGCGCGCGCGGAAACCGTTGCATCGCCTTGGCGCTTGCGGCCTTGGCTGTCGCGCCGGGTCGGTCGATGATCGCGACCGGCGTCGTGCGCATGATCTCCTCCCAGTCGCGCCAGCGGTGGAATTGAAGCAGATTATCCGCGCCCATGATCCAGACGAAATGGACCCCCGGGCAGCGCTTGCGCAAAAAGCGCAGCGTGTCCGCGGTATAGCGCGCGCCGACGTCGGCCTCTAATCCCGTCACCACGATGCGCGGATCTTGAGCGATCCGGCGCGCGGCGGCGATCCGCGACGCGAGCGGCGGCAAGGCGCGCGTGTCCTTCAGCGGATTGCCGGGCGTCACGAGCCACCACAGCCGGTCGAGTCCAAGCCGGGTGAACGCCAGGCGCGCGACGAGCGCATGGCCTTCATGCGGCGGATTGAAGGAGCCGCCAAAGAGCCCGATGCGCATGCCGGGCGCATGCGGCGGCAGGCGGACCGGCTGCGCCGTCATTCACGCGCCGCCTGCATTCAAAGCCGCGCTCACCCCCGCACCTGTCCGGCGCCACGCACGCGATATTTGAAGGAGGTGAGTTGCTCGACCCCCACCGGCCCGCGCGCATGCATGCGACCGGTCGCGATGCCGATTTCGGCGCCGAAGCCGAATTCGCCGCCATCCGCGAACTGCGTCGAGGCGTTGTGCAGCACGATCGCCGAGTCGACTTCGTTCATGAACCTCTGGGCGACCGCGTCGTCGCGGGTGATGATGCAATCGGTATGGTGCGAGCCATAGGTCTCGATGTGCTCGATCGCCGCGTCGACGCCGTCGACCACCTTCGCCGCAATGATGGCGTCGAGATATTCCGCGCGCCAGTCGTCTTCGGCTGCGGGCTTTACGCGCGCGTCCGCCACCTGAGTCGCCGCGTCGCCGCGCACCTCGCAGCCCGCGTCGATGAGCATGGAGACGAGCGGCGCGAGATGCGTCGCCGCGCAGGCCTTGTCGACGAGCAGCGTCTCGGCCGCGCCGCAAATGCCGGTGCGCCGCATCTTGGCGTTGAGCAGAACGCGTTTCGCCATGTCGAGATCGGCGTCCTCGTGCACGAAGACATGCACTATACCTTCGAGATGCGCGAACACCGGCACGCGCGCCTCGTGCTGGACGCGCGCGACGAGGCTTTTGCCGCCCCGCGGCACGATGACGTCGATGGCGCCGTCGAGGCCGGCGAGCATGGCGCCGACGGCGGCGCGGTCGGGCGTGTCGATCAGCGCGATCGCGGCTTCCGGCAGGCCTGCGGCCTCGAGCCCCGTGACGAGGCAGGCGTGGATGGCGCGCGACGAGCGCAGGCTTTCTGAGCCCCCGCGCAGAATGGCGGCGTTCCCGGCCTTGAGGCAGAGCGCTCCGGCGTCGGCCGTAACATTGGGACGACTCTCGTAGATCACGCCGATGACCCCGAGCGGGGTCGCGACGCGCTCGATGACGAGCCCGTTCGGCCGCTCGAAGCGCGCCAGCACTTTTCCAACGGGATCGGGCAGATCGGCGATCTCCTCGACGCCCCGCGCAATGGCCTCTACCCGACCCGGATCGAGCGTGAGCCGATCGATGAAGGAGCCAGCCGTGCCGCGCGCTTCAGCGTCGGCGACGTCGAGCGCGTTCGCTGCGAGAATCGCCCCGCTCTGGCGGCGTATCTCCGCGGCCGCGACCCGCAGCGCCTTGTTCCTGACCTCCGCCGGCGCGAGCGCGACAGCCCGCGCCGCTTTGCGCGCGGCGCGCCCGAGAGCGACAAGCGAAGCCTCGAGGCGCGCTGCCTCCGGCGTATTGTTGATGAGCGGCTGCGTCATGATCGTTAGGTCCAAGACAGGAAGGACATCCGCTATCACGCCGCAGGCAGGCGCGAAAGTCGCCCCGCCGGGGCCTTGCGAAGCCGACCCGGCCAGTCTATAGAACCGCAGCGCCCGCTCCCTTCGTCTAGCGGTCTAGGACGTCGCCCTCTCACGGCGAAAACAGGGGTTCGAGTCCCCTAGGGAGCGCCAATCTTTTCAATGCATTACGAAATTGCTGCACGGATTTGTGTAAATCTGTGTAATATACGCCCGTGGAAGCGGATGGATTTTGATGGGCGGGAGTGGATGTTTGCGCCCCCTGCCCCCGCGTCAACGGGCGTCGGTCATGGCTTGGCGCTTCGCCCAAAGGTCAGGCACGCGTGCGGCTCGCTGTCCCTTTTCTTTTCTTCTTCGGGCGATTAGCTGAGCGCTATTCCAAAGTGACAACCGCTTTGGCTTTCAGCGGAGGAGGCGCATATGAAGAAAATTTCAGCCCGCAACGTGCTCGAAGGCACCATCAAAGAAATTAAAAAAGGCGCGACCACTTCGCACGTTCTGCTCGACGTGAAGGGTGCCACCATCACAGCATCGATTACTAATGAATCCGTGGATGAACTTGACCTTCAGGTTGGAAAGAAGGCTTACGCAGTCATTAAATCTTCCGAAGTCATGGTTGCGGTCGATTAAAGAAGCCAACGCCCCGTGCGTCTATCAGGCGTCGGGGCGTTTCTGCGCGCCCTTCCCGCGTCCAAAACCAAACGTCGCACATGCCCCGGCGCTCGCCCCGATGCGGACTGGCGCGCTTCGCTTGACGGTTGAGTTTTGGCTTTGGTTGATTGGAGGGCGAGTCCCTCGCTCATGCCCGGCGCTGACCCTTGGCGGTCCCCGGCTTAAAGCTCGCCCTCGGGCTTGGTGGTGGCCGCTTGGTGAGGTATTTATTCCTCGACGCGGGCGTGTGATCCCAGCACCCCGAAACGCCCCGACCGTGGATGTATCGGCGGGGGGCGTTCTTCGCGCTTACGACGCAATGCGGCGATGCCGAAAATGCCACACCCGGCAGTTTTGCCGTATTAGGCATCGCCTTTCTGCTTTAGCTCAACGCTCAAGTTCGCCGCGTTCTCGGCGATGCGGTCGTAAACTAGAGGCAATCCGAGTATCCCAAATGCAATGTCGTGGACGAAGACCAAAATTGCATAAACTCCGACGAGGTAGGAAAGCCAAGTAAATTTTGATGGGTCATTGAAAATCGTGTATATAGCATAGCTGATTAAACCAAGTTGTATAGAGATCGCGGCCATACCAAGAATAGCAATTACACACATCAGAGTGACACCCGAAAAAACTTGCATTAATATCGTAAAAATGGTCGGGGTAAATTGATCGTCTGTCTTTTTCATAAATACAATGGCGAATGGCATGTAAATATAAGCCGCTCTAAACAGGTGGAAGCTATCCTGATTCAACCTTGACTTATAGCGACTGTCCAAGATCGAGATTAAAGTCATTCTGTATCTGTATAAATATGAAATCAGAAGACATGCGTTCAGGAAGAAAAAGAAAATCACGTCTCTTATAACCTTGTCTGATTTACTAAATGACAATCCACCAATACTGAAGCTTATCTCCTCATTTATAAAAACCAGAAACATGACCAGTCCAATGACGATTGTCGACAAATAAATGCTAGTAAGCTTCCCTGTTACCTTATCAAGTTGAGTTTCGATCCGGGCGAAGTATGATTCGCTGAATAAATCGCGATTTGACTCGTCCCCTAAGAGCTGCTCTATCCGATCGGAGCTTTCCATAAAGATCGAACGTCGAACTGTGCTGGTCGGTGATTTCAGATTCATGTAGTTCGCTCGATTCGACTGATGTTGTGTATTATTTGGCAGGCTCATTCGTATAAAGTCTTCCGCAAGAGAAATTACATGATCTCCACTGGGTCCAACTGTAGGAAATAATCATTTTTGGCGCGGCGGGTGGGGTCGTGACTTCCGACATTTAGAGTTGTCCCCGATTACGAATCATATACGGCACGCCGAGATTCTTTTTTTCTCGGCAAGCTCGCAATCAAAAGCTTTTGAGATTCACAAGGCAGGACAAACGGCGAAGGTCGCCTGCCTGCCGCCCCTGCCGCCGGGCAGGGCGCAAGGGGCAAAATCTGGGGGCACGGACTACCGGCCGGTTCGCTTTCGCGCACGTAGGGGGCCTTAGTATTGCAGCGGTCCGCAGTCAAGTTAGCGTATCAGAGTCCGACGCTGGACCTATGCGGGAGAAAATTGGACATAAGGCGTCGCCGGGGTTCAAAACCAAATCGTCGCCCATGCCCCGGCGCTGATCCTTTGTGCGAAGCGGCGGGCGTCAGGGTGATGCGCGATCTTGGTGCGAGCCCTGAATTCAGCAGAGGCGGCTCGTCGGAGAGCTAGGCCAACGAGCCGCCAGCCGGGTGCGGGAAGTCGGCGGACCCGCACACTCTCGGCGGCGCTATTAGACGCAAGGTGACGCGGCGACATTGCGGCGTGCCCGCTCCGGCCAGTAAGACCAAGCCAAAGAACTTTGTTCATATGCGCGGAACGGGTGGGGGCGGTAGGTAAGCGCCCCCCCCGATTCAGCGAGCGCCCCCTGCCCCGCGTCCCTCAACGCATGTCGATCATGTTCGGGCGCTTGGCCTATTGCGCGATCAGGTGACTCTCTCTGGCGGAACCAGCCTCTCTCGACTGATCTACTGCGCCAACTCCAGCTCGTGCAAGGCCGCAAGGGCGTGTTTCGTCACGGCTTCCAAATGACCCAGTTTCTGCTGCTGAAGAATTTTCTGTAGGTGATCGGCTGCGTTTGCCGCGTGAGGGCTGATCCTCGCCCTGTCGGCTGCTTCGGTATCCGCCAGCGCGAGATCGGCGTGAAAGGAAAGGATCCTGAAGAGCTTTGACAACTCTTGTGCCATTGGCTCAAAAGCCCGAAGCGCGGCAAGCGCCTCGTCATGGGCTTTCTCAGACTTACTGTAGGCGAGCCTGCGATTTCTCTCGGCGCTTTCAGCCGTTGCATCCAGCGCATTTCCCGCAGCGGCGTCATACATTTCCTGCGCACCTCGCAGCCTAGTTTCCTGGGCATCAACCGCCGCCGAGGCAATGCGCTGGACGCTTTCACTGCCATGCGCGAGAGACTCCACGAACGCACTTTCCGCCTGCGCGAGCCCGTCAATCGCTTGCGCCAGGTTAATGCGCGACTCCTCCTTTGCCGATTCGAGAGCGGGCGTGTCTAGAGCAGCTCTTATTATGTCGCGGAGCGCATCCTTTTTTTCGCACGGCGGTCCTTCAGGCGGGCCTAAGAAATCAAGGACCATTTCCGCGGCCTCCCGACTGATGCTCACGTCCCAATTTTCTTTCATTTCATCCTCTTCTTCGTTCCAAAATAGGGCGAGAGGACCAAATTGAAACGGCTACGCGGTAAACCGCCGATGTTTGGCAAAGTCTGAATGTCGAACACTCATCGAACTGGCGGCCCGTAGCCGAAGGTTCGCACCGCCAGTCCGACACTCTGCTCGCGCAGAAGGGCCGACCCTAACGGCCAACAATGCCAAAACAATGAGGGAAAATACGCATTTGCGCTTTGGCAGGCACGGGCTACCGTGCTTGTGTTTCAAGAGAGCTTTTCACGGGCAATTGGATGGCTCGCCTTGGAAGCACCTCCGGGCGAGCCGTCTATTTCCGACACACACAAAACACGACGTTAACCACACAGCCCGGAAGGCCCGTCCTCGTCGCGTCCCCGCAACGCGCCTCCGTCTCTTCCAACTGCTTTAGCAGCGCCTCGAATTCAGCCGGTAGAGGCTCACGAGCGACCGGGCCGTAGTATGAGCGAAGACCGTTCTCGATTTCGCGTTCAATGAGCGCTTTGTCCTCTCGAGCAAGTTGAGTGGTGCGTGACATTGCGAGGGGAAAACCAGTTGTAGTCTTTCGAGCAACGCACGCCGTTCGAGCCGTGATCCAACAAAATTCCTGAAAATATTTCTCAGGGCTCACCCTAACGCTCTGCCGCCTGCTCCTTCTCTTCTTTGTCCAGCAAGCGATGAAGGTTAGCGTTCTAGCAACGCTGGAAATCAGCTAAGCAACGCTACCTAACGGCGCTAATGGGATCGGACCGAAGGGCCTTTCTACATGCTTTCCCTGTCAATCAGGAGCGAGTTTATGATGAAGCTGCCAGCTACCATCAATCGACACATCGTCGGTGCTTCCGCACTATTGGCCGCTCTCGCGGTATTGGGCTACGCCACTACCGCAGCAACGCCGCGTCGTGTGGCAAGCCTTCCAGAAGAAGGCTTCGCGATTGCGCAACAAGCGCCAGCCCCGAACGCTTCGATCTGGAATATGATGGATCAACCTAAGCAAATCCCTCAAAATGCGTATGGATCGGCGCGAGGTTCTGAACAGTCAATCGGCGAGAAGATAACGAGCGGCATCAAGGCAGTCCTGCCTTCCATCGGTTCGAAGTCGGCCAAGACGGACGCGAAAAATTGGAGCGATGAAGATTGGCGCATTGCCGAACAGGCAGTCGCCGAAAGTCGGCGCGGTTCGAAGAACGCCAACAGCTCCAGCGCCAACGCACACTTGGATACCGTTTGGCAACCGCCGGAGGAAATTGCGGGACGCCCCGCGAACCAATCGCGCTAAGCCGGGTGACGCTCAGAACCGGCCATCCCTCCACTGGCCAAGGGTAGGCGCTTTTCTAGGGCCTACGCGGCGGTCTGAGCGACAAGCGGCCCGGCCGATGAATTCATGGTCGGGCCGCGAAGCCAGAAGCGAACGCGACTCCCTTCGTCCTCTTTGGCAAAAGCCACAAGTCCAAGACGGTAAGCCTCTATTAACGGATTGAACGTCGCATGTTCCCGCAACGTCGGGGAATTTCATCCGCCAGCGTCAGCACCCTTGGCGAAACCAAGCTTGGCGTTGCACGAGCCCCGTCTGAACATTACTGGCGTGCGGCGAATCACAGTCAAGCTGCACCCCGCCATATCGGCGCTCATCGGACTGGCAGCCCGTAGCCAAAGGTTCGCGCCGCCAGCCCGACTCGTCTGCTTGCGCAGAAGTGACCGAATCTATCGGCGATAAAATGCACCGGCAAATAAGGGAAAATACGCATTTGCGCTCTGGCAGGCGCGGGCTACCGTGGTTGTGTTTTCAAGAGGTTTCTTTGAGAGGCGACGGCTCGCCCACAGCGCTTGGGTGGGCCGCCTGTTCTGTTTGAGAAGAACCAAAACTTGGCGGGCGCGCTTTCAAAGGCGGTGCATCGCAGCCCATGCCTTTTTATCCATGGCGCAGCGCCTTTCTCTCGCTGCAAGCTTATCAAGAAGCACCCTTATTTGCGGCGGCAATGGCTCACAAATGATCGGGCTAAAGAATGATCGAAGGGCGCTCCCCAATTCGCGCTCAATGAGCGCCGTATCTTCAACGCCGGGAGTAGACATAGCGCCACCCTTTTTGTTTGCTCTCGGACCTTTCAATTAACGCGTGAGGAAAATGGTTTCTGTGCGGCAATTTTTCACGCCAACCACAAAGGGGGGCGGTTGCACGGAACGAAGAACGAAAAGCGGATCAGAGGGTCTTTGGTCAACGGCGAAAGAAGGGGTGCGCCCCCGTTTACTTTTGTCCCCCGCCTTCGTCCTCCGGCGTGCTTTTGACAACTTCGGCCAGCGCCAGCCGCATCAGCAACAGCGCGAAATCGCGAGGCAGTGCCTCTTCGGCAATCCTCGCGTGTGAAAACCGTAAAGCGACGCCAAGCGCGTGCTGAATTACCAGAGCGTCACTCGACTCGGTCTGTGCCACAAGGCTGAGTTTCGGGGACGGCATGATTATACCTTTATTTTTGCTTTACGTGCTTAACTTGCCGCTCGACATAATCGTTCGCGCCGACTGCAATTTTTCGCGTCCCCCACAAAGACAAGCGGAAGCGAAAACAAAGTCCAATGGCGTGAATCATATTAATGCCGTTCACAAGTTTCTCTCTGTGCTGTGCGTGCCCGCACATACGGGCTTCGTAGCGATCAGGAGACATGCCACGGTCTTTAAAGCCCCCCTGCCATACGCGCCGACACGAAGCCGCCGGAGTCTTGAAACCCCTCTCGGCGGCTTCACCTTCGTTTTCTCGGAAGCGCAGTCGGAAGGCCGCCCGCCCGATGGCTTTTGGAAGATCGAGCCGCCCCCCGCCGGGTTCCCTCCTCCTGTTCACAATATCGTCGCGCGCTCAAACGCGGTGTAGCAGAATTCTCGGCATTGGCGATGGCATTGGCGTAGCAAAACGAAGCCCGGGAGTGATCTTGCCGCCCCTCCCGTGCTGTTCATGGATTCCTCGCCGCAGCGGCGGGCGCTGGCGCAGGGGTGAAATATGGGAGGGTTAACCTATGCCTCGTCCGTTTCGCGTACCACGGGGCTTCCCATCTGGTAACTCGGCAGAAGAAGAGTTAAAGCTGACCGTCGCCTTTAACATGACGGTGAGGGGCTGCGGAAGCCCGCGCGGCTTACGACTTGTGCCGCCGCGAGGGCCGGAACGTCGCCCTACGCCCGCAACATGCTCCCGGTCAATTGCTCTGGGAACGTCATGAGCTCACTACCGAATTATAGCTCGAGTACAATAGGAAGCCTCTCGCGTCGCGCTCTCGCGACGCCCTCACTTGAACGCCCTAGCGGGAAAGGCTCAAGTTGTTGCGGCGCGCCAAAAAAGGCGCAAACCTCGGGCGGAACTACTCTGAGCTTTTCATTGAGTGCTGATATCGCGAGGGAGACAACTTCCGCGATGTTAAGCCCAGGAAATTCACCCCAGCCCACCCCCAGACAGGCCGAAAGCTGTTCAAGTTCGTTGGCCGCGGAGTCGGTCGGTTCTAATCGAATGTTCTGCGCCGAAACGCCCAGAGCCCGGGCGAGGGCGTCCAGCGGCGACTCCCCCTCGCGCCAGCCTCCGACGTGATAGGCTAGAATAGCGCGTTTACAGTTGCGCCATTCGTGGTCGATATGAGGCCAATCTGATGCAAACATGGCCCACCCCCACACGCCATCGTCAGCGATATTTCCTGCGCCCCGTTTATTGGACCGCCGCGCCAACTAGGGTTGACCGGATGGCAAAGGAGGCAACGACTCAATGTGCTGGCCAACGCCCGCGTAGCTTTGTTTCCCGACTTGAGTGACCGTCGTATCGTTACTGAGGGAGCTGCCTGCCTTGCCAATGGCGACTTGTTGGACGCCGTAGAAATTAACGCGGCTGGTCTGGGTGGTGTTGTCGGTGTTGTGTTGGCCCAGCGACACCCCGGCCTTGGCGCTCAAAAGCGGGTTGTTTCCGAAGTTGACGCCGATGAAGCTCGGCTTGACGCTGATGAAATCGCCCGCGTGCGCCTGGCCGACGCCGATGCAAGCAAGAACGGGAATAAGCCAATATTTCATTTTCTATTCCCCCGCTTTCGTCGTCGATGGCGATGACAGATCGCCATTCAATCGCTTTTGGAGGTGAGATCGCGGCCATATTGACCGCGATCTACTTCAAGACCGCAGAGCTATTCTCACGGAGCGCCGAAGTTCAGCGGAACCTGAGCCTGGATCACGGTCGCCTTGTTGATGGCATCGCCACCCTTGGAGGTGTCGCCAATCGACTGTTTGACGCTCGCCTTCTGCGAAAGATCGCCATTGTATTGGTTCACCGGGACCTGTGCCTGCACGACGAACGCCTTGTTAAGCGCGAAGCCGCCCTTCGAGGTGTCGCCAATCGACTGTTTGACGCTCGCCCACTGGCTCAGATCGAGCGCAAAGGCGAAGCTCGTTGAAAGGGCCAGAATGGTGGGAATGAGAAGGAGCTTCCTCATGAGCAAATACTCCATGGTTTGTACGAAGCTGCCTTTCGGCGCTTCAGGTCAGGAAATAAGGCGGTACGAAGGCGCTGCCAGGCGCCTTTTAGGATGGGTGTTCAAGAGGATTAAGTATCTTTAGGATTAAGTATCTTTACTGATTCCCTGTCATGTTCACGCCTATCGTGGCGGCGGCGCTCTTCTTTGCCGTGGCGATATCGTGATCGCTTTGAACTGGCGATGAGGGGCAATCTTATTTGTTACTAGGAAGAACGGCTAAGCGAGCTCCGCGTCGTTCGTTCACCAAGTGATAGGGCGAGCCCCGCGCAATCTAATGGATCACGCGGAATTCTGGGCGACGCGATAGAGATACTGGCAACCATGTCCGCGCCGCTGTTCAAATATGTGGGAATCGCAGAGCGCCGCATCCCGAGACGCCCCACGTCTCCCAGCTCGCGCAGGGATGCAAGACAGGAAGGCTTGCGTTCCGCGCGTCCGTTGGGAAAAGCGCGAAAGCCCAACGGGACCGAATTGGAATACGACGCTTTCCGTATCGTGGATACGTGAGATAGACAGCGGCCAGTTATCCCGCGCCTGAAACGTCGGAAGCGTCGGATACATTGGACCGAACGCGAGACAGAAACAGCCCCTCTTTTGTCTCCGCGCTGAGAGTCGCATTCGGATCATTTCGCAACGCGCCCCACCATTCCGAGACGGCGGCGGCGATTTCATTCTTGCGGGCGGGAGGCGTCTTTCGATCGAAGTTTCCCATTATGGGCTCGGCGACAGCTTCGAGGACGCTCGGAGGCATGGGAATCGTGGTGCTTCCGCCCCCATAGTATGGACCGTCAGAACGTTGCACGGCTGGATTGCGTTTCATCGGGCGGTTCGCCATCGCCGCCAAGCGGATGCTTGCAAGCCGCAGGTCGTGAAGGCGCTCGTGGAATTCGATGGCGAGCTTTTCGGCCTCATAAGCGAACACGGCGGCGCGGGCTTGATCCAAATGGAAGTCGGCCATTTCAGCCGCTTTGCGCGCTTCGATCAGTTCTGATTCCAGCGTCGGCAGGCTGGCTTCGACCGCCTGAATCTTTTCGTCTAGTTGCTCACGCGCGATCTTC
Source organism: Methylocystis echinoides (assembly GCF_040687965.1). Taxonomy (NCBI): domain Bacteria; kingdom Pseudomonadati; phylum Pseudomonadota; class Alphaproteobacteria; order Hyphomicrobiales; family Methylocystaceae; genus Methylocystis; species Methylocystis echinoides. The sequence continues at coordinate 2,927,986 of NZ_CP156084.1, read as the reverse complement.
GCAGCGGCGAAGCCTTGCGGCTCTTGCGTCAATAGGTGCGCCTCTTCATCGCCCCCTTCGAGAACGCGCTTCAAGTTGGCGGCGCGCGCCGACGCAATGGAGTTGTCGAGATTCGTAAACGCGTCCGCCTTCTGCGCCAGTAGCCCGCAATGCAGGTCGCGCGCCTTTTGCAGGGTTAGCTCCACACTGTGCATGGCGGCGAGCGCCTCGGCGTTGATTTCGATGGCCGCTGCAAGAGTTTTACGCGGGTTTTGGATTAATGTTGTGCCCATGGGGGCGCTCCGGGGTTTTGGCTTACAATCGCCCGATTGTAAGCCAGCCTTTGTCAACGATGAATCTGTGCACTGCGCTCTTTCATGGCGGCGGCGATGCGTTCGTTCCGGGCATATTGCTCGGCGGTAAAACGCTTGGCGTCAGCGGTCATCTGTTTGCGTTTTTCGGCAAGGCGCACGGCGAGTGCTTTATCGGCGGCGTGAGTCTGCGGCTCGAAACGCCCCTTGGTCGCGTTCTCGCGTTCATGCGAACGCGCTGAGCCCTTGGCGAATTCCTCGCCCGCCACTTGACGATACGGCGCTTCGCCCGCTTCTGTGGTGATCTTACTGGTATCGTCGCGGCGCTTCTCTTCGCGGCCGGGGTTGTGCCAGCCCTCGAAGTTCGTTTCGATGGTCACATGCTCGCCTTCGTCGGTTACGGACACATGCTTACTGCCCCCGTTCAAATCGACGATTTCCATCTTTCCATCCGCGCCCCAAAGCAAAGCGATTCCGCTCTTGTGGCCGCGAGCGATGGCGTCATACACTCTGGCGCAGTCGCGGGTGTAAGCGCCTGCGTCGCGGAGTTGGGATTCGAGCGCCATACTCGTTTCCTGCATTGCACGAACGTGTTTGAGCGTGTCGAGAGTCATTGCATTTACCTTTCAATTTTGGGAAGCTGCGTTATCGTTCTCCTGCTTCCCATCTTCGGACGATGTCGTCTGTTCCATATGCGCGGACATATTCATCGAGATTGAAGTCGTCGGCCCAACCGCCAGCCAACGCCAATGCCCCACAAGCGGCGTTCGCCGCGTCGTCATGCCCCGAAGGCGGATGGTCGATTGATTGACGCCCGCCGCGAGAGCATTTGCGTTCAAGCGACGAGAGCTGCGAGATAAGCTTCTGTGAGTCGAGCAACTCACAACGCTGGCCCATGAGAAGAGGGAGCGCCTGCACATAAATCTCATTCTTGGTTTTCTCGGAATGAACGTAGTTGATCCCATGCGCGCTGAAACGCTGTGAAGGCCATTCGCCGCCATAGCGGTCGCCTAGCACAGACATGCAGCCATAAGCTTTTAGGATTTGGGCAAACTCGTATGTCGCCTCGTCGGGATTGAACGGCGGTTTGATCGTGCGCAGAACGTCGAGGACCACGACATTGTTTTCACGGTGCGCGATGGCGAGCGCCATATCGTCGCCACTGCCGCCGCTCGGGTCGCAGAACGCGTGGTAATATGCCAATGGCGTCTTCGGCAGTTCGAAACGATTGGGGATGACGCAAGCTTCGACAACTTCGCGCGAAATGAAGGCTTCAACATCCTGCCTCCACTGGCCCAACCATTCGCTTTGCGCTGCTGCCGGATCATCCTTGATGGCGCGGTCGATTTCGCGTTGTGGGATCGTGCTGTTGAAGTCGAGGGTCGCACCATTGGCGACGAGAACCTGCGGGTCTTCGCCGTGCGGACCGAAATGCTTGCGCCATGTGTTATAGCCGAAGCCAGTCTTGCTGTAGGGGCTTCCAATCGTGATTAGCTGCCCGCCGGTCGTGATCAGACCGGGGCGCACGGCGATGATGATTTCCTCTGCCGGGTTGCTGCTGTAGTCGCTGCGCCAGTGACAGATTTCGTCGCCGATAGCGCAAATGAGCGTGAGGCCGCGCAGCCCGCGAAAGTCAGCTGATCTAACTTCAATGTCGATACGATTATTGAGCGACAAGCTCGTTTGGGTGCGACCGACGATCAGCTTCGAGAGCGCGGGCGAGCTATCGAAAATGCCGACGATGTAGTTAAGCAGGATCTTGGCTTGCTTCTGATTTTCGGCGATCAGCAAGACGACGCCGCGCTCGCCGGGAGACAGGCGGTCGCTGTAATCGCAGAGAGCAGCCGCGTAGACGGCAAGCGCCGCGCAGCCGGAGCTTTTGCCCGACCGCCTGCCTGCGAAAATGTGAAGCTCGGAAACCGGCTCGGTCGGCGAGGCGTCGCGTGACGTCAGTTTGCGGTAGTGCTCGCCTTCGGATTCCGTCAGTTCTTCGCCTTGTGACGCGAGTAGCACGGCGCGCATTGCCTCGCGGGAAACGCCGCCCATAACGCGGCCAAGTAGATGCTCGCTTTCGAGCGCAAAGCGTAGATCGACAAGCGGCGTCATTTCCCTGCCTCCGCAATGGGCTCAGGAGCGCCGTGGAGCGCCTGGGCCGGTTCCGCCTCAATGACGGTAGCGGGTTGTCTCGGCGCACAAGCGGCCTTTCTGGCGGCGTTGTGATGTGGGTTGGCCGAGTTGGCGACGATATCGGCGAGCGAGGGCGTTACGTCTTTTACGGCGCGGTCGAGACCGAGCGTTTCGGCGACGCGGCGCACGTGGCCGATGAGGCGGCCCAATAAATCAAGATCCACTTCGCGGCCTTCCGCGATATCGGTTTCGAGCCTCTCGCAAGAGAGCATCAGGGTCGCGGCCCGGCGGATCAGACCGAGCTTCAATTCGGTTAGGCCCGCCATGCCCCCAAGGTCGTCGATCAGGAGCGCCACAAGGTCCTTGTAGCGGCGCGCCCATGCCGTGCGGCCGTCCGTTTCCATCAAGAGGGCGCGCGAACCAATGCGCGGGCGCATACGCGCATTCGTGATCTTTGAGCGTTGCGACGCTGTTGGTGCGATGGCAGTTTGAAAATCCGACATGCATCTGCCCGATATGCTGGGATGAAATGGTATCTAATTACCACAAGGCTCGACGGCAAGGCGGCCAGTTTTGTGAGGTAACAAATCACCACATCGAGGGTTGGAAACGGGTAGGTTTTGGGTAGGTTTTTAGGCGCTACTAAGTGATAATGAGAGTCAACCAGCGGCAAGCACTTTATGATTCAAGGCGTTACCGGGATTAGTTATGTCCGATAAGCGGGTGTTATCGGACATGGACGCCGCGCTCATTGCCGCGCTCATCAATGTGGGCCAATTGGCCCGCGCGGTAGTCTCGCCGGGTATCAGCTGACACCGCGAAGCCTACTCAGCTTTCGTCTTTCGACGACTCGCGCGCAGGTGGCGGCGGGCGGCTCGGCGAGAGCGAGAAAAAACCATAAGGCGAGCGTCTCTGTTTGCTCGCGATCTGATGCGACGACACACCCGAGATAACGCTGAAAGCCAATTGGGGGGATGGGGCGATTTGGGGTGGTGTTACGCCCCTGCTACCCTAAGTTTATGCTGCACTGCAGTATGTTTTTTCTCGCGGGGCGGGTAGGGCGTCCCCCTAAATCTACCCATCCCCCCAAGCGACAAGCTCCAGTCTTTTTTGGCTGAGTCGGCAAAAAACAAACGCCAAAGGTCGTGCTTCCTGCCTCCCCCCTCCCCCCCCCCGGATCACATAAGGCCATCATGGCCCCCATATCCGTGAGCGCGAATCTCATCCTCCTCCTTAATCGTGACCAAGTGATACACCTTGCCGCTGCCCTTATGTTTCCCTTGCGGCGGTGAATAAAAACGAAGGTCGCCAATCACCACGCCGACATTCTTCTTCAACCATTTCCCAAACGAGACGGGACTGACACCGCCGCGTGTGCCTGCCGCCACTTCTGATATTGCAGCAAGGAATTCTCCATTGGCTTCGCGAACGGTCTCCCTGCTCCCGCCTTCGTCCTTATATTCGCCTTTCGCCATATCCTCGGCATATTTGATCGCGTCCGCTGCGGTCTTTGGACTTATGCCGAAAGCCTTATGCCAGTGCTCCATAATTGTTTCCAAACTGCCTCTCTGCGGATCACTCTCTCTGATGGCTTTCATCGACTCACATGGATCAGCGCGATTGAGCCATGCAAGCCCAGCGCGCACGAACTTGCTCCACTCCTCGAAGCCGCCGACAGGTGAAAGTTCATCTGACTTCGGATAACCGGCGAGCGCATGGGCCCGTAGGACTGTAAGGCAGAGGCGCACATATTTCGCCCGATCGGCGCGGACGACTTCAACCGGATCGAAATCAAACTTGCGTTCGCCGGGGAATTCCATCTTGGCGTCGAGGCGGCACAGGCATGTGCGCTCAGTCATGTCAGCGCCGACCCCAATATTATTGCCGTTCGCGACAACAGTTGCGATGTTAGGCAGGACAATCATCTTGTCGTTTGTGCAGAATGCTCGGACCTCGACGCGTTCCTGCGTCAGCATTTGGCACAGTAGCTCACTCTCTAACGCTTCGCCGTTCGGCAGATTATCGAGCGTTATGGTTTGAGAGCCGCCCCTAAGCGCAGAGACAAGCTGCTTTGCGCGCTCATCCTTATCATCTGTGGCGCTGATCACTGGCGCTTCATGCCCAGAAATGATCATGCTGGCGATATCATTCAGCTTGCTCTTGCCTGTGCGCGGTGCAGGCGCATCATACAAAAACATCATCGCGACCTTCATGGCGCTGCGCGCCACTCCTGTGAGGATGCGCGCGAGCGCCACGGATCGAGACGCTTCATCCTTGAACGGGAAGTCTTTGATCAGCACCTCTAGCTTCTGCAAAGCGGTTTCGGCGTCCGCCATGGTGGCGTCATGGGGCATGTCGCCGAAGTCGATCCCTTTCGGATCGTAGTATATGCCGGTCGCCGGATCATAGCCGGGCTTGTCCAATATGGTGCCATCGGCGCGGATGATTGGAATGCTCGTCAGACCGCGCAAGATCGGAAAATGCCCGATCAGCGGCGAACACTTCGCCAGCGCCGCCGCCAAATTCAGGGGCGGATAACATTTGACATAAAAGCCTTTCTTGCCGAGCCGATAAAAGTCGGCCGCCGCCGCCAGCACGACGCGCAGGCTTTCGGTGCAATGGGTAATAATCGCATCGTCGTGCAACTCTGCTCCGGTGTGGCTCTTCCCTTTAATGATACCCCGCATGACGAGAGATCCGCCGCGTTGGAAGATTTCCACTCGACGTGATTCAATCAGCGCCTTGGCGCAGGCGATAAGATCTACATCCATGTCGGCGCTGATATAGATGGTCGCCTTGCCGTCTGGATCGTCAGGCGGCGTCTGATCGCCAGGAGGGGGAGGCGGAGCGTCATCAGGCGGCGGCGGAAGCAGATCGCGCGGCGGAGGCGGCGGCGCGGGCGGCGGATCATCCTCGCGATGCTGCTTCGCCTCTTCGACCGTCTGCCGGAAGATCTCGGCGAGCTTATCCTTGCCGATCAGCGTCGCTAGATCATTCCAGTCGCTCGGCTCGTCGCCGTCCTTAGCGCGGTCGAAGGGCGGGAAAACCGCCACGCCGCCAACGGCTTTGGCGGCTGCTTTCGCGCTTTCCACGCCGGTGTTATTCCTAAGTTTAAGTTCGGTTTTGTAATCATCGTCGCCCGCGATGATTATCAACGCGTTCGGATATTTCGCTGCGATCTTCTTCGCTACGGCTTCGAGGTTTCCCGCATTGAACGCAACGATCACAGGAAGACCGCTCGTTTCATGGATCGTCGCGCCGGTCGCGTAGCCTTCGACAACCACAATCAAGTTTCTATTCGGTGATTGCCGTAAGCCAATCTCGAACCAGCAACCTTTGATTTTGCCATCTGGAAGAAAGCGTTTGTCGCCTGTGGCCGTTATATATTGCAGCGAGACTAGAGTCGTGCGAGCATCTTCGTGATCATAGATTGGGATCGCGATTTTGTTCACGTCAATTTGAGCGACTCCACTGTGCGCTTGCACATTTTTCCTTCTGAAATATGGGAATTTGGCGAAAAGCGCGTCGCCGTAATACTCCTGCCCCTTGCGATGAATCTTTTCAGCCTCGCGCGCCGCCGCGCGTTGCTTCTTAGCCTCTTCGCTATTGCGCTCGGCGCGCTGCCTATCACGCTCCGCGCGTTCCTCTGGCGTCAGCGGGCGCGTCTCTTGCCCGCGCCATGGGTATTTCTCGCCCGTGCGCCAGTCACCGAACATGCCAAAGGGCTGCGGATCGTCGGCGTGGAGGACATACCAGCCGGGTTGTTTGCCCCATTCGCCGCTCTCGCCAAAACGATGGATTTCGCCATCCGCAATGATTTCGTCCGGCCCATATTCCAATTTAGCTTCAATCGCGGCGGCGAAGGCTTCCTCAACCGATAGCGTCGTGTGGCCATTGCCAGTGCCGCCGTATCCACTCTCCTTGTGCGGCTCATCCTGCGGGTGCTCTGGGTGCAGTTCCTCAGTCATCTTTTGATCCTGTCCGCCGCTCGCCGAATTGCGAAGGGCGCGTGCTTGTTCTCGATACGGCGCTATGCGCCGGGGCGATTTTTGGGGGCTCTCACATCGGCGCTGCTCCGCGACGGTCTGAGTCGCTCGTCGAAAAGCGCACGTCACTTCCGCGCATTCGAGAGCGCGGTTGCAAGCGACGAGCAGAACGCCCGCGCCAGCGCGATGGCGTCGTCGATTTCTTTTTGGCTGTTGAAGCGTTCCACGATCAGCGCCGCGAACTTATCAATCGCGAAGCGCGGCGGCGGTCGCTTGGTCTCGGTCCGTGTCGTTTTGGTTGGCGTGTCCAACATTGCTCTCTCCCCTGTTACGCGGCGTCGTCCGGCGGCGCGACGCGGCGCACGCCTGGACATTCGACCGCCATGCGCCGCTCGAACCCGGCGAGAACCTCGTCTCGTGGGAGCGGCTCGCAACCGTCGCAGACGGCGCGCCAATACCAACGGCCGTGGCGCGGGTGTCGAAGCCGATGATCCACCTTGAACAGAAGCAGTCCTGGCGAGAGGCGTGCAAAGCATGCACGGCGACGGCCTCGCGCCGGGCCTGGCGAACTTATCGGGCTAGCTTGATAAACGGTCATTCCTCCGCATTCCCGGCAAGCATGGCGGCGAGTTCCATGAAGTGCTCCCGCTCACTCTCTTCAGCGGCTTTGAGGACTGCCAGTTCATCGGCGGGAAGGTGCCGTTCGATAGCCTCGCGAACAAGCTCGCGCAGCATATTCGGATCAATGGCGTCAAGTTCGACGCTGATGTCACCATGGCGCTTGGCGCGCGTGTCTGTCATCTTCGTCGGGCGCGTGGGAAGGTTCCAATCACGGATTTGATCAGGTGTGACAGCTAGGCGCTCGAAGTAAATGTCGGCGTCAGGCGCAAGCTCGCGGAGAGTTTGTTCGATCTTTTCGCCTGCGTTGACGCCAGACGGGTCATAGTCGCCAAGGTGATAGATGTATGCCGGAATATCTAGGTCGGCGATTTGCTCGGCGGCGCTATGGAGGAACGAAAGGCTGGCATAGCCACGTGCGACCATGAGCGGCACATCATACTCGGCGGTCACTGGTAAAATGACACCGGACAGGGCGTCCTTTTCGAGCCAGATTTCAGCGTAGCAGTCAGCACTTGACCACAGACTCTTGCGATAGAGGCGCGCCGTCTCGACCAACGCGTCGGCCACAGAGTCGAAGGTCTTAGGACGGCGCTGCCAGCGGGTATTATCGGCGAGCCAGTTATAAGGGAGGCGACCCGCGCGTCGCATGATGGTGAGATCGGTCTGGACCTTCTGATATCCGGCCTCGGTCTTCTCAATGAAACCCTGGACAGTCGCCTGATAGAAGACTTGGCGGACGGTCATCGGTCGCCCGTCGCGGACGATCTCATAGAGGCGGTCGCGACGGGTCTCTACCTCGTCTTTCGTGGCTCGATGGCGCTTTATAGGGCTAGGGTGATAAATGCCGTTGGGGGTCATTTGCCACCCCCCCTGACCGCGTGAGCCATAGCAGCTTTGCTGTCGTCTGCACGGCGCTCCATGGCCTTTCGCCAATCGGCGGCGCTCTCAACGGTAATCAGCACACGGCTGCCGACGCGCATTTCGCGCGGGGCAAGTCCTTGAGCGGCTAAGTTGTAGAAAGTGCCCCTACTAATCCCGTGCGCCTTGCAGAATTGGGCAATGGAAAAGGCGCATAGCAGCTCTGTCATTTTGGTCCTCGTGGGTTCGGTTGAACGTCACTGGACCTTCCTAGTAGACACAATTTTTAGGCGTCGAAACCGCCAAGAAAAGAAGGTTATGTGGGCGGCAGAGGCACAACTGAAAATCACGGCGCTCAGCGTAAAGAGAGCCGCCCAAAGGGCGGCTCCTCATTACAACGCGTGGTGCGCTGAGACGCTTTTATGAGGACATCTTCCGCCGTTTAAGGCGCGCTCTCATCCGTTGCATTGCGCCAAGCTTGCCCTTGTAAGCCGCAGTCATAGTCTCAGCACTCAGGTCTCTTTGTTTCGCTACAAGATCAATAGCCTCATCGGCGTTCATTCCGTCTTCAACCAATTCTTTCACCTCATCGCATGCCAGCAAGAGTGAAACTTCTTTATAGGTCAGCTCATAGAGTGGCGTGCGGCGCTTATCTCCTCGGACGCCGCTAATCAATCCATGCCGTTCGAAAAGGTCCCGCACATACGGCATGGCTGCCGCAGGAACCTGTCGCCCCGATTGCAGAAGTTCAAGTAGCGGCTGGAAGTCGCGCCCGATGTCAACGGCTATGCACATTTCCAGCCACGGGGCGCATTCTGGACTTTCGACGTTTTCGAGATGACCGAACGAATATAGGCTATTCAAGATTTGACTGGGCGACGCGAATTCGTCTTCATCGTAGATAATCGGCAACTGGCGCTTAGTCATGATGCGCCCTCTTGGTCTTCTCTGTTGAAGCCGAACGTCGGTAGCTTTTCCCGAACTGTCTCAGCAATGTAATCGTCGGACAAATGCGCGTAGTGCCGCGTGGTCATGCGCACGTTGGCGTGCCCCAGCTGGGCCGCGATGACACCCAACGGCGCGCCAGATTGAGCCAAAGCAGAAGCGTAAGTGTGACGTAAAATGTGGAACGTGGCCGGAGGATCAATCATAGCGCGCTCGCATGCGCGAGCCAGCGGACGGGCTTGGTGAGACGCTCCCCAAGGCGCGCCATTCGGCCGCAGGAACATCACATCTCGTAGCGGCCGCCCTGCGGCCAGCTGAGAGAAGAAAGACCGGCCCTCACCGGTCAGCGCGACGTGGCGCGGCTTGCCCGATTTAGATTTGCCAACCGTCAGCCGGTTCGCAGTGGGGGTAAAATCGCCGCAGCGCAGCCTCGTCAGTTCGCCGTATCGCAGGCCGGTCAGAAGAGCGCCTTGCACAAGCTCGGCGAAGCCCGGTTCGCAAGCCGCTACGAGGCGCGCAGCTTCCTCGGGCGTGAGGAAATGGACTTTGGCGGTGTCGGCTTCCCGAAACGGCTTTACTGCGCGCCAGGCCGTGTCGTTGGCGACGCGCCCTTCGGCAAACGCATAGTTGAGCGCCGCTTTTAAAATCGTGAGTGTTCGGTTCGCGGTGGACCGCCGCCGCCGTATCTCTTCTTCAGTTTCTGGGCAGGCCAAGGCGCGGGCGGGTTGGCCTTTTTTGCCTCTCGTCAGCCGCGGACGGGCGGCGAGCGCCGAGAGCCAGTCTCGCAAATCTTTTGCGGTCAAGCTGTCTACCCGGCGATGGCCGAGCGGCGGAACGATGTCGTTCTTCGCCCGGTTGCGGGCGGTAGCGGCGCTTTTGCGGTGGGCTTCGAGGAATTTAAGGTAATCCTCGACCGCCTGCGCCACGGATAACGGCGCGCCCGGTTCTGCCGCAAAGGCGTCGTCGCCGCCTGCCCACCGCCGGGCGGCGTCTTGCGCCTCTGTCCAGCTTAGGATTGTTTTTCCGTTGGCCGGGTGAATGTCGTCGGCGTCGGCGAGGGTCTCGCCCATATACTTTCCAGCAACGCGACGCCGTGCAACCCAAACCCCGCCTTTCGTGCCCTTTCGATAGCCGAGATGCAGGTCCCGCCCTATCGAGGCGTAATAGGGCACGCCGCGCGGCGCGAGCTTAGCGCGCTCGCTTTTGCTGTCGAGGCGCACGGCCTTCGTCTTGTTCGCCACTGTAGCGGGCTCCGCTGTGTAATTTTGTGTAATATACGCACCTACACAGCCCTAAACAAGGGCGGGCGGGATTGGAGCCATCACGAATATATCGAAGTAACATCAATGTCTTATATTGCATAAGGATGGATCTCAATGGACGCCGACAACGCCCTCTCACGGCGAAAACAGGGGTTCGAGTCCCCTAGGGAGCGCCAGTAAAATCAGCCCTTTGCCGCCTTCGCCGCACGAATTCCGGCTCCCCATACGGAGAATTTACGGAAAAGGCGTTGTTGGACAGGCGCGCACAGGGCCCACTCTTGCGCCGTCAGCTGAGCAGCCTTACCCGCCGTTACGCCCCGCCAGTCCCTCGCCCTGTGTTGCGGCCAGGCCGCACGCCCTTCGAAGGCAGGCGTCCTCAATCCGCGTAAAGCTACCGCTCCCGCTTATCTCCAGTGAACGCAACGCTTATGGCCGAAACCGTCCGATGGGTGATAACGACGCGTCCACTTGATGCATTCCTTGCTCGGAGGGGCATATAAAGCCTCGCCTCTTGGACAAGCGACCGCATCCTGCCGCGACGGCGCACTTGGCCCGCCTGATAGCCCCGCGCATTGGCGACGTTCTTCGATGAGAGCGTTCTCAGCGTCGTAGTTCAACTGGTTCGCTTCGTTTACAAGTGCTAGGAGATGCAAAGCAAGAAGTTGCAGCGAGGCCTCTCGCTACCTGTGACTGACCGCAATTTAGAAAGCTCTAGCATGAGGTCTACTGAGGGAGGAGGGCGCCGGGTTGCTATCCTTGGCGCAGGAATTATGGGCGCAAGTCTAGCGCTCTTTTTGGCCAGGCACGGTTTTAGAGTATCTCTTTTCGATAGGGAGAACGTGCCGCTTGCGGGGGCCAGCCGGTGGAACGAAGGAAAAATCCACCTCGGCTATTTGTACGGCGCTGACCCCTCCTTGGATACGGCTCGCCGCGTCATTCCAGGGGGCTTAAATTTCGGACCGTTGATTTCGAAGCTTATCGGCGCCGATATTTCCCCTGCAATCACGGAGCAGGACGACATTTATCTTATACATCGCGACTCGGTCGCCACTCCGGAAGCAGTCGCGGCAACCTTCGAGGGCGTTAGCGCGCTCCTTAGAGAACATCCAGATTCTCGCCGGTATCTGGTCGACGTGTCGCGCGCCAATTTCCGCCGCATGTCTCGCAAGGAGGTGGGCAATGTTGCGAATGATGACCTGCTGACCGCGGGCTTTGTCACGCCAGAGCGCTCCGTGGATACGCGATGGATTGCGGATCGCCTTTGCGATGCACTTTTGAATGAGTCTCGCATTTCTTTTTGCCCCGGCATCGCCATTAAAGCGGCTACTCCGGTGGATTCGGTAAACGGTCCTTGGCGCGTTCGAGGAACGCCGGATGTCGATGACCGCTTCGATATTGTAGTGAATGCGCTGTGGCATGGTCGGCTGGAAATTGATCTGACGGCAGGGGCGCCGGCTCCAGACCAATGGTCAAATCGGTTTCGACATTCCCTTTTCATCCAGACCCCAAATGATCTCGACCTTCCTAGCGTCGTAGTCGCTTTCGGCCCCTTCGGAGACGTTAAGAACTATAACGGACGCGATTTTTACGCTTCATGGTATCCTGCCGGTCTTATTTTTGAATCTAACGAGATCAGCCCGCCGGCGCTGCAGCCCTGGACCACCTCGCAACAGAAGGAGTTGATTGCGAAGGTGCGGGCAGCCTTGGGAGAGCTTTTGCCCTGGACGAGCAAGATTTTCGATTCCGCTGAAACGATCGTCGTTCAAGGAGGCTTCGTTTTTGCTCAGGGCCGGGGTTCGCTTGCAGACCCGCGGTCAACGCTGCATAGGCGAGACCGGTTCGGTATATTGAGGCGCGGGCGCTACTACTCGGTAGACACTGGAAAATATTCGACAGCGCCTTGGCTGGCTTGGAATTTGGCGCAGGAGCTTATAGGAAATTGACGCGCAACCAGGCGCGCCAATCGACAGATTGAGGGGGTGACTATTGACTGATGGCGGCAATGCGCCTGGCCCTGTCGGCGAGATGGAGTGGCGCCCGAAGGTTACGGCGCTCGTCCCGTGTTACAATGCAGAGGACTTCATCCAGCGCACCCTTGACAGCCTAGCCGCCCAAACTTGGCCGAACCTCGAAATCCTCATCGGCGACGATTGTTCGACTGACTCGACGCTGAAAATCGTCGAGCGCTTTGCCGCCACACGAGCGAACGTGCGCGTCGCGCCTCGCGACTCGAACTTGGGGTGGTTGCGGAACTCCAACGACCTGATGGCGCAAGCCCACGGCGAGCTGATGTTCTTTGCTTTTCACGACGATGTTGTCGCGCCCACATATGTCGAGCGACTGGCGCATGAGCTATCCGCCCGGCCGAACGCGATCATTGCGTTTAGCGACGTAGAGGTAATAGACCTTGACGGCTCTTCCAGCATCTATGCTTTCACCAGCTTGACCAACGTGACTGGCGCAATCAGGCGAGCAGCCGCGTTTCTGACAGGCGCGAACTGGTGGGTCCCGAATCGTGGCCTTTTCCGCGCTGAGGCTTTCCATCGCATTGGCGGCATCATGCCAAACGATTGCGGGGAGTACTCTGCTGACCATACTTGGCTTCTTCATATGGCGCTTTTGGGAGACTTTGTCCGTACGCCAGAAGTTCTTTGCTGGAAATTCTTCAAGAGAGGCAGCTTAAGCAAGCGGTGGGCTTGCGGCTCAGAACAAAATGCTGCGATTCGAAAAGCTACGATGAGAGAGATCAGGCGAAGCGACCTGCCCCGATATCAAAAATGGCTTATCGCTTCTATTATCACAGTGTACCACCGCTTGCCACAGAACACGCGATCTACGCTTAAGTCCGCAGCATTACGTCTGTTATCTGCCGGCGATCCTAAACCCTGAAATTCCCCTTTGAGCGCCTGCGAGTGACGCGATCTGCGCGATCCGCGGAAAGCGCCTTTGAACTCGCGTTCCTCTTGATATGCGGACGCGACGATCTCTTGAGCCTCGCAGGGTCTACCGCAGAGATTGTAAGTAATAGCACTTAACCCCTATGGACACCTATCCAAAGAGGCGCCTGTGCGTGTGCTTGCCACGGCCTACTTCCTCACCTGAAGCGCCAAAAGGCAGCTTCAATTAAGTATGGAGAATACTCATGAGGAAGCTCCTTCTTATTCCTGCGGCTCTGGTTCTTTCCACTAGCTTCGCATTTGCTCTCGATCTGACCCAGTCGCTCACGCTGAATCAGTCGATCGGCAACACCTCGAAGGGCGGCTTTGCGCTCAACAAGGCTTTCGTCGTGCAAGCGCAGGTCCCGGTCAACCAGTGGCATGGCGATCTGTCGCAGTCAGCGACCATCAATCAGTCGATTGGCAACACTTCGAAGGGCGGCGACGCCATCAACAAGGCGACCGTTATCCAGGCGCAGGTTCCGCTGAACTTCGGCGCTCCATGAGACGTCGCTGCTCTCCTGGCTTGAAAAGGATCGCGGCCAACGGCGGCCGCGGTCTTCTCTTCGAGGGAGCGCGCGTCCTGCCTGTCGCAATCGGCGTATCAGCGGAAAATCGAGGAGCAGAAGATGAGATATTTCACAATTGCCGTTCTTGTCTCGATCGCAGCCGCTCAGGCGCAAGCGCAAAATTTCATCAGCGTCAAGCCGAGCTTCATCGGCGTCAACTTCGGCAACAATCCCCTTCTGAGCGCCAAAGCCGGTGTGTCGTTTGGTCAGAACAACGTAGATAGCACCACGCAGAACAGCGCCGTGGACTTTTACGGGGTGCAACAAGTCGCCATCGGGAAGGCAGGCAGCAATCTGAGTAATAGCGCGACGGTCAACCAACAGGGCGCGTCGACTTATGCAGGTGTTGGCCAGGCGATTCGATCCTTGCCCCCCATGCCGTCCTTGGGCGGGCCTTAATCGGTTTTCGGCTCACATAAACAGCGCGATCGGCTGCGCTTAGTTACCTTCCAGGCTGAGCGCGGCCCCTTGAGGATCGCTGTGACGCGCCGAAGATGACGTCGCCCTTCCGAAGGTCATTTTCGAATCTTGGCTGCAACTCAAAATCAATGGAATCGACAGCTAGTCGCCGATAAAGTCTTCCAAGGGCGAACCAAGATCTGAGATAGGCAGGCTCGCTATGCAGACGCGCTGGTGCTTGGACCAAATCAGACCAACTCCCAACATCGACAGCGAGTGGAGCGCCTCGAAGCACGCAATTATAGCTCATTACGTTGGGAGATGGCGCAAAGGCGAGTCGCCGCTCGACGCCCTCGCACGCGCGCTGGGTATCCCCTCTGCAGACCTTCTGGCGGAGCTACTCACTCATAAAGCCAAGCACGACGAACTCGACTTGCTTTCTGAGTGCTTGGGAGCTGGATGGGTTGAACTGCCGGGGCTTGATGTCAGGGGCAGCGTCACCCAAGCGATCACCCTCGTTAACGAAAAACTTGCGCGTGTTCCGCCCGAGGTTCGTGGTTACTTTGGCGCGCCGAAGAAGCTTTCCGCCGCCGGCGTCGACTGGCTGCCCGGGATTCCCGCACCGCACTGAGCACCAGTTGCGCCTTGCCGTAGCTTTCGGAACTCTTTCACCTCGGCGCCCAAGCAAAGCCGATGCTTGAGCGGGGGTCATGACCCGTCGACTCCAGCTTAGCCTGCGAACCGATATCCCACACCCGGTTCCGTTGTCAGAAGGCGCGGATGCGCTGGGTCGTCCTCGATCTTTCCTCTCAGCTGTCCCACGAAGACGCGCAAATACTGGCCGTCGTTTTCATGAGCGGGTCCCCAGACGGCTTTCAGGATTTCTCGCTGCGACACGGCTCGTCCGGCGCGTCTAGCAAGGAAGATCAGCAGATCGAATTCTTTCGGCGTGAGCTTTATCGTCCTGCCTTTCTTGAGGACGAGGCGCTTGCCGACATCGATCACGAGCTCCTCGACGTTGATTTGCTCGGGCTCGACGTCGCTGCGGGCGCGCCGGAGCGCCGTGCGCATGCGGGCCAGCAATTCGTCCATGCCGAAAGGCTTTTCGACATAGTCGTCGGCGCCAAAGTCGAGGGCCATGACCTTTTCCGTCTCCCGGTCGCGCGCGGACAGCACGATGATGGGCGTATTGGTCAATATGCGCATTTTCCGAAGCGCTTCCTTTCCATCCATGTCGGGAAGACCCAGGTCGAGGATGACGATGTCCGGCATGCCGTCGCGCAATGCGGCGAAGGCTTCCGCAGCCGTGGCGGCGCCGACGACCTGGTAGCCCGAGGCGATCAATGCCGGGCGCAGCACGCGCAGAATTTGCGGCTCGTCGTCTACGACGAGAACCCTCTCGCCGCTCATGGCCTTGCTCCGCCCGGGGCTTCTTCGACGGCCGGGAAACGCATGACAATTCTCGTTCCGCGCCTGCGGATCGCGGGACTCTGGGCGACGATCTCTCCGCCCATCGCCTGCACGAGCCCGCGACAAATGGAGAGGCCGAGGCCCGTGCCGGCCTTGCGCCCGTCTGTGCGCCCGCCGCGGTAGAATTTCTCGAAGATGCGTTCGAGATCCGCGGGCTTCACGCCGGGCCCTTCATCCGTGACGGTAATGACCACATCCGCCCCTTCCCGACGCGCATGTACGATTACGCCCCTTGGACCGCCATATTTGTGCGCATTATCCAGAAGGTTGAAAAGGACTTGTCCCAGAAGGCTGGCGTCGCCGCGTATTGGAGGCAGGTCGGGAGAGACGCTGATCGCCGTTTTCTGCTCCGGATAGGCTTTCCGGACGCGCTCGACGGCGGTGCGAACCGCAGCCGCGACATTGACGAGATCGCGGGTGGGTGCGAGGCCCCCCGCTTCTATGCGCGTCATGTCGAGCAAATTGGCGATGAAGCCGCCGAGCCGCGCGGCCTCCTCCTCGATCGACGCCATGAGGTCCCGGCGGTCGTCGGAGGGCAGCTTCTCTCCGAGGCTCCGAAGGCTCGTGATCGCGGCGGTGATCGAGGCGAGGGGCGTGCGAAGATCGTGCGAAAGCGACGCGAGCAGGGTGGTGCGCAATCGTTCATTCTCTGCCAGCGCCGCCGCCTTTATCGAGCCGTCGACGAGGCGTGATCTGTCAATAGCAATCGCGGTCTGTTCGAGAAGCGCGGTCAGCATGCGCTCTTCCTGCCCGGTGAAGGCCTCGTCTCGTCGCTTGGGTTCGACGCCGCAGACGGCGACGACGCCTCGCGGGGTTGCGAGCGGACGAAACTGGAAGCGTACGTTGGGCAGGGTGCCGGTTCGCCAACCGGCCGCCTCCCCCTTTTCCAGCGCCCATCTGGCCGCGCCTTCCTCGCCCGCGTCGAGTTGGTCGAACGGGGGCCATGACGCAGAGATCGCAAGCTCGCCGTCGTCGGGCGCGAGGAGAACGACGCGCGGGGCCTCCAGCGCCTTCTGGACCTGGGTCATCGTCGCCCACAAAATATCTTCTTCACTGGTCGCGGCCGACAGTTTTCTCGAGAAATCGAAGAGGGATTGCGCTGTTTCGGCTCTGCGCAGCATGGCGTGGGATTGCTCGCGCATGCGGCTCGCGAGCATCCCTGTGGCTGTCGCGACCGCAAGCGAAACCAGAAGTTCGATGAACTCCTGCGGCTTCGACACGGCGAAACCATAGCGCGGCTCCACAAAGAAGAAGTCGCAGGCGAAGAACGACAGGACGGCGGCGGCGATCGCGGACGAAAGGCCGAGCCAAATGGCGCAGACCATCACCGGCAGCAGAAAGATCACCGCTATGTTCGGGATCGGAAGCCAGTGATCGAGCAAGACGCCAAAGCCGACGGTAAGGAGAACGGCCCCTGCGGCGGCGGCGAAGTCCGCCGAGAGCTGAGAAGGCTTGGGCGGCTTCCATTCGAACTGCGCCGGGGCGCCTTCGCCGACGCCGGCGAGAAGCACGGCGATGTCCTTCGCGCGCCGAGCAATCTCGTCCGGCAGCGAGCGTCTGAAAAGCTTGCCCAGAAAACCCGTGCGGGATCGGCCGAGGACGATCTGCGTGATGTTTTCCTGACGCGCGAATTTCAGAATTTCCCCCGCGAGATCGTCGCCGGAAAGCCGCGCGATCTCGGCGCCCAGTCTTTCCGCCAGACGCAGGGCGTCATCCACTTTCCGAACGGCTTCGGCGGTTTGCGCTTCATGCCCCGTTCGTTCGACAAAGGCTGCGACCCAGGAGGCGTTGAGCGCGCTCGCGAGGCGGGCGGCCTCCCGCACCACGCCCTCAGACCCTTCGGCCCCGACGCAAACGAGGAGCCGCTCGGCGGTCGCCCAGGGCCCCTCAATGGCCCCTTGCCGCAGGAACGCAACCATCTGATCGTCGACGCGCTCGGCGGTACGTCGCAGCGCGAGTTCGCGCAGGGCCGTCAGATTTCGTGGGGTGAAGAAATTCTGCGTCGCCCGTCGTGCGGTTTCGGGAACATAGACCTTCCCCTCCCGCAATCGCTGGAGAAGCTCGTCCGGCGTGATGTCGACGACGATGACGTCGGCGCCTTGCAGGATGCGGTCGGGCACGGTCTCGCGAACCGCGACGCCGGTGATCCGCGAAACGACGTCTGCGAGACTTTCCAGATGCTGAATGTTGAGCGCGGTCCAGACATCGACGCCGGCGTCCAGAAGCTCTTCGACGTCCTGCCAGCGTTTGGGATGCCGGCTGTCCGGCGCATTGGTATGAGCGAGTTCGTCGACGACGATGAGCTGCGGCTTGCGCGCCAGAGCCGCGTCGATGTCGAATTCATCGATAAGGCGACCGCGATAGGCGATCTTTCGCCTCGGCAGAATTTCGAGGCCCTCGACCAAAGCCTCTGTCTCTTTGCGGCCGTGGGTTTCGACAAGCCCGATGACGACGTCCTGCCCGTTGGCGCGCGCCGCGCTGGCGCGCGCGAGCATCGCATAGGTCTTGCCCACGCCTGGCGCGGCGCCAAGAAAAACGCGAAGCTTTCCCTGTCCGTCCTTGCCGGTCAGGGCAAGGAGCGCGTCAGGATCGGGGCGGCGCTCTCCGAGGCTCAAGCTCGACGCTTCTCCGATGTTATCTCAGCGTGTCCAGCGCCATGTTCAGCTTTAGGACATTCACGCGCGGCTCTCCGAAGACGCCGAAGATGCGGTTGTCAGAATGCGCTTCGACAAGGGCCTGGACACGATCCTCGGCAAGGCCGCGTGCCTTTGCGACGGCGGCGACTTGCGCCAGAGCGTATTGCGGCGAGATGTCCGGGTCGAGACCCGAGGCGGAGGTCGTGGCCGCGTCCGCCGCAACCATGCCAATTCGCCCTGCGGCGAATTCGGCTTCGATCGCCCCATTCACGCGATCCACAAGCTTCTTCGATGTCGGCCCGAGATTGGAGCCCATGGAATTTGCCGCATTATACGGCGCTTCGACCATCTTGGCTGGATCTGCGGGATCGCTCCCGAGCGTGGCGGAAGGGCGTCCGTGAAAATACCGGTCGCTGACGAAGTTCTGCCCGATGAGCGCCGAGCCGACGACCTTGCCGTCGCGCTCGATCAGCCCGCCATTGGCCTGGACCGCGAATGCGAGCTGGGCGATGGCGGCGATCGCCAGGGGATAAGCGAGGCCGGTGAAGGCGGTGAACAGCAGGATCATGAAGATCGCGGGACGAAATTGCGACAACATGGGTAGCCTCCTCAGGCGAGATGAAGCGCGGACACGATCAGGTCGATCGCCTTGATCCCGACGAAGGGGACCACGAGTCCGCCGAGCCCGTAGACGAGCAGATTGCGGCGTAAGAGCGCGGCCGCGCCGACGGGACGGTATTCGACGCCCCTCAAGGCGAGCGGTATCAGGGCGACGATAACGAGCGCATTGAAGATGACGGCGGAGAGGATCGCCGACTGGGGCGAGGCCAGCTTCATGAGGTTGAGCGCGTCGAGTTCTGGAAATGCGACCACGAACAGGGCCGGAATGATCGCAAAATATTTCGCGACGTCGTTGGCGATCGAAAAGGTGGTCAGCGAGCCGCGCGTCATGAGCAATTGCTTGCCGATCTGAACGATCTCGATGAGCTTCGTCGGATCGCTGTCGAGGTCGACCATATTGCCCGCTTCCCGCGCCGCCTGCGTGCCCGTCTGCATCGCGACGCCGACATCGGCCTGCGCCAGCGCGGGCGCGTCATTGGCGCCGTCGCCGCACATGGCGATGAGACGCCCGCCCTGCTGTTCCTTGCGGATATAGGCGAGCTTGTCCTCAGGCTTCGCTTGCGCAATGAAATCGTCGACGCCTGCTTCGCCGGCGATGGCGGCCGCGGTGATCGGATTGTCGCCCGTCACCATCACCGTCTTGATTCCCATCGCCCGCAGCGCAGCGAAGCGGGCCTTGATGTCCGGCTTAATAATGTCCTTGAGATGGATCACGCCGAGCAGGCGCCCGTTCTCGGCGACCGCCAGGGGCGTTCCGCCCGAGCGTGAAATGCGCTCGACCGCCCGTTCGAAATCAACGGGGACAGACGCAGCCTGCCCGACGATTGCGTCCACCGCCCCCTTGCGCAGCGAACGGCGAGGCAAATCGACGCCGGAAACGCGTGTGTGCGCCGAGAAGGGAACGATCGTCGCCTCCGCGCCGAGCGGCGGAGCCGCTACGCCGTAACTCGACGTCGCGAGCGAGACGATGGAACGCCCTTCCGGCGTCTCGTCCGCAAGAGAGGCGAGCAGCACCACCTCCGCCAGGGCCTGATCGGTCGCGCCGCCGACGGGGACGAACTCGTTTGCCATGCGATTGCCGAAGGTGATGGTGCCGGTCTTGTCGAGCAGCAGCGTGTCGACGTCGCCCGCAGCCTCTACGGCGCGTCCGGAAGTGGCGACGACGTTGAAGCGGACGAGACGGTCCATGCCGGCGATACCGATCGCCGACAGCAAGCCGCCGATGGTCGTAGGGATCAGGCAGACGAGCAGCGCGATCAGGACCGTGATCGACAGGGTCGTTCCCGAATAGAGCGCCAACGGCCACAGCGTGACGCAGACGATCAGGAATACGATGGTCAGGCCCGCCAGCAGGATCGACAGAGCAAGCTCGTTCGGCGTCTTCTGCCGTTGCGCGCCTTCCACGAGCGCAATCATCTGGTCAATGAAAGTGGAGCCCGGCGCCGCCGTGATCCTGACCCTGATCCAGTCGGATAGAACGGTTGTGCCGCCCGTCACCGCCGACCGGTCGCCGCCAGCCTCGCGGATGACGGGCGCGGACTCGCCGGTGATCGCCGATTCATTGACCGAGGCGCAGCCTTCGACGACTTCGCCGTCGCCTGGAACAAGGTCTCCCGCTTCGACGAGAACCATGTCGCCGATCTTCAATTCGAGAGCGGAGACTCCCTGATAGACTTTCTTCATCCCGGCGGCGCCCTCCGGGTCGATCAGCCGTTTTGCGTGGGTGTCGGAGCGCGTTTTTCGCAGCGCGTCCGCCTGCGCCTTGCCACGTCCTTCCGCGACCGCCTCGGCGAAATTCGCGAAGAGAACGGTGAACCACAGCCAGGCCGCAATCTGGCCTGAGAAAAAGGCGACGCCATTGTGGGCGAGGAGATCGCGGACGAAGAAGCCCGTCACGACGAAGGACACGATCTCGGTGACGAAGATGACGGGATTGCGCGAAAGCTTTCTCGGGTCGAGTTTGATGAAGGCGTCGATGCAGGCGCGCTTGACGACGTCGGGATCGAACAGGCCGGGAGCGGCGACTTTTGGAGACATGATCGGCTCCTTAGAAGCTCTTGCCGGCGTGCATGAGAAAATGCTCGACGATGGGGCCGAGCGCGAGCGCCGGGAAATATTGCAGCAGGTAGAGGATGACGATGACGCCGAGCAGCAGGCCGACGAAGAGCGGCCCATGCGTCGGAAACGTGCCGACCGAAGCGTGCGCCTTCTTCTTGGCGGCGAAGGAGCCTGCAAGCGCCAGAACCGGCACGACGAAGAAGAAGCGCCCGACGAACATGGCGACGCCGAGCGTCGTATTGTACCATGGCGTATTGCCGGCGAGGCCCGCGAAGGCCGAGCCGTTATTCGCGTTGGTCGAGGCGAAGGCGTACAGGACTTCCGAAAGCCCGTGCGGTCCGGCGTTGCCGAGGCTGTCGAGGCCGGTCTTCAGCATAAGCGACGCGGCGGTGAAACCGAGCACCGTGAGCGGGTAGATCAGCACAGCAAGCATGGCGAGCTTCATCTCCCGCGTCTCGATCTTCTTGCCGAGATATTCCGGCGTCCGGCCGACCATCAGCCCGGCGACGAAAACGGCAATCACGGCGAGAACGAGGAATCCGTAGAGCCCGGCGCCGTCGCCGCCCGGCGAGATGCAGCCCAGCAAGATGTTGAAGAGCGGAACGAGGCCGCCGAGCGGCGTGAAGCTGTCATGCATCGCGTTGACCGAGCCCGTGCTCGTGCCCGTCGTCGCCGCCGCGAACAGCGCGCTGGTTGCGACGCCGAAACGCACTTCCTTGCCCTCCATGTTTCCAGGCGACGGATCGACGCCGATCTCGGTAAGAAGCGGATTGCCGGCGGCTTCCGCCCAATAGGCGATCAGCGCGCCGGCGACGAGCACGATACCCATCGTGACCGCGATCGCGCGTCCCTGCCTTGGATCCAGGACGGTCTTGCCGAAGGCGAAGACCGAAGCGAAGGGAACAAGAAGCAGCGCGAAGATCTCCAGCATGTTGGACAGGGCGTTGGGGTTCTCGAAAGGATGCGCCGCATTTGCGTTGAAGAAGCCGCCGCCATTCGTGCCAAGCTCCTTGATCGCCTCCTGACTGGCGACGGGCCCGATCGATATGATCTGCTTCGCCCCTTCGAGGGTGGTCGCTTCGACGGAGCCCGCAAGAGTCTGCGGCACGCCAAGCGAGACGAGGACGAGCGCAAAGACAATGGAGAGCGGCAGCAGCACGTAAAGCGTCGCGCGCGTGAGATCGACCCAGAAATTGCCGACGGTCGCGGATTCGGAGCGCGCGAATCCGCGCACGAGCGCGAAAGCCACGGCGAGGCCCGTCGCGGCCGAGACAAAGTTATGAACCGTCAGGCCGAGCATTTGCGTGAGATGACTCATCGTCGTCTCGCCGCCGTAGTTCTGCCAGTTGGTGTTGGTGATGAAGCTCAGAGACGTATTGAAGGCGAGGTCGGCTGGGACGCCGGCGAAGCCCTGCGGATTGAGCGGCAGAACGCCCTGCAGCCGTTGCAGGGCGTATAGCGAGACGAAGCCGATGATGCTGAAGGCCAGCATGGCGAGCGTGTAGGCGAACCAGCCTTGCTCCTGCGCGGGATCGACGCCGGCGATGCGGTAAAAGACTCTCTCCACCGGGATCAGTGGGGAAGACAGCAACGTTCTTTCGCCCGCAAGAACGCGAGCGAGATAGCCGCCAAGCGGAATTGCGGCCATGATGGCGGCAATAAGGACAATGGTGATCTGGGCCAATCCGATCAGAGTCATGGCGTCAGCCGGACGCTGCCGGCCCTTCGATTAGAGTTTTTCGGGGCAAAGTAGCGTGTAGAGGAGATAGCAGCCGAGCAGCACGGCGACGATCAGGCCGATGACGGGTTCCGACATTGGCGAGCCTCCTCTAGAACCGCGCGCAAGCGCGCGCATAAACGGCGACGAGGCCGAAGAGGAGCAAGCCGAGTCCAAGAAAAGCGAGGTCGTCCATGAGCGCGATCTCCAATTGGATGTCGGCCGGGACAATGCACGCGTTCGATGTAAAGGCTCTATTCGGATTTTTTGAAAGTCGATCGAGGGGGATCGCCTGCGGGCCGCTTCCTCTCACTCAAACGGGGAGAAAAGCTTAGACGGCGCTTCGCCTTGCCCTTGAAATCAGCCACTAATTTGTGCGGCCACGCGGACGGTTGAAAGTCCTTTCTGTAGCTGCGCAACGCTTTGCTCCAAAATCAGGTCAGCGCCTCTACAAAGGTTTTGTGACGGCCATATAACCATCCGGTCGGTGTGCTCTCACACCGCGTCTTGCCGGGAGGATGGCGTGTCCAGGACTCTCCTTTTTGCGTGCTCGTTCGCCTTGCTTTGCGGGGCTCAGCCTTCTCTCGCGCATGGTTACCGTTGCTCTTACGGTCAGCCGCCACTCGCGTGCGCGCCTCCCCCCTACTACGCTCGCGGCTATGTTGTTTTGCCCCGGTGGGCGTCGGCCCTGCCCTTCGCGTATCCGCAAGATCCGTCAGGCAACATTGTTCTCGAGGGCGCCGCTGGCGCGGGCGCCCCCCACGGCGATTGAGCGGGCGAATCTGGGGAGAGTTAAAAGGGCCTGCGTCCCCGCCGGGGCGCAGTCGGCCCAATGCCTTTGCCCAATAGCTCCAGGGCGTCCTCCGCGATTTCCTCGGGCTCGCCTTGAGCGTCCCCTTCCCCGGCGACGGCGCGCACGGCGCGCATGAGCGCGTCGTCAGAAACGTTCATGTTGCGATCCGTCGCCATTCGCGTCGCGGCGCGGAAGGCCTCGTCGATCAATTCTTGATTCATTCGGGCTCCTTGCGCGCCGTCTCCGCACTGCCTTGTTCCATCGCCGCCGAATAAGCAAGACGCGGCGTCGCGTCTTTCGTGTGCCCGACCGCACATTCAGGGCGCTCGCTCCCCTGTAGCTTCCTCTCATCGACAAGGAAACAGCGTTCCATGGAGGGAGCAATGACCAACTTCGGCAAGATCTTCACAGGCTCGATTGTGGCTCTGGCGCTGGCCAGCACGATTGCGGCGACCCCGGTGTCAGCGGGCGGCTACTACTACCGCTCCGGTCCGAATGCGGGCGCCGTGGCTGGCGCCGCCATCGCTGGCATGGCGATGGGCGCGATGATCGGCGCGGCGGCGAGCCAGCCGCATTACTACGGCTATCGCTATCCGGCCTATGGCTACGGCCCGGCTTACGGATATCGCGGCGGCTATTACGGCTGGTGAACCGGATCGGCCGCGCGAACGTCGCCAAAACTGCGTGACGCGCAATCCTGCAAGCGCTTCGCCGATCATGTGCGCCATCGCACCTACGACCCGAGGCGCATGGTCTAACGTCTGACCATCGAAACGGAACACGAACCGAGGGAGCTGAACATGAGGAAATCCGCCGCCATCATCGCCGCCATTGCGATCGCCCTGAGCATCGGCTTCGCCAGCGCAGCTTCTGCGGCTCCCGAAGGCTTCAACAACTTCGACGGCGGCGCCTGCTACTGCATGGACCCGTGATTTGACTTTCTGCGGGGGCGGAAAACCGGAAAGGGGGCGCGTTCATGCGCTCCCTTTTTTCGTCTCCCTCTCATGCGACGGGCGCCCACTCGCCTGCGCCGGTCGGCGCGCTAAATAGTGGCGCTGCGGCGTAGATAAGAGGGGGTCGACATGACTCACGACGACTCGAAAAAGCCGGACGCCCGCACTTCAGGCAAAGAGGTTGATAAATATGGGGGCATGGTCGAGTTCGACATGGCCTTGACGCCGAGCGTCATCATCTGCGGCGTCGCCGGCGCCGTCCTCGGCGCGATCCTCGCCATGTGGGGAACGACGGAAATTCCGATCATAATCGCGACAGTCATCGTCTTTGCCGTGCTGTCCGGCATCTTCGGCTTTTTCGTGCCCTGGTATAAGCCTCGGTGAAATCGTCGCACGCGCAGCGACTGCGTTAACGCTCTTCGAGGAAAGCGGCGGCGAAGCTAAGGATATCACTGGCTACGAAAAAACAATTCGGGCACGATGAACGCGTTTAAGGACGGATTTTCATCTTGTGCACGCGCGTGACGGCGCGGCTTCATTCATAGAGCCCGATCCTGAGCGCCTACTGGAGCGAGGCCAACGCCTCGCTCTTCTTTTTCGCACTTGAACCTAAAAGAAAATCGAGGTCAGGCGCGCTGTAAGGACGATGCAGGCGCCAGTGAGGACCAAGCCGATCCTTGTCGCCTCCCAGTCGCCATCCCTTGCAACCCTATAGGTCGAGAAGGCGAGGAGAAGGCTCGAGAGTTGCGAACAAACGCCAAAGAGCAAGGCGCACATGCCGAGGGCGACGATGCCCGCGGCGGCGAAGAATTGGTGGATCAGGGACAAAGTCATGGGTGACCCCGCGACAGGCGCCGCGCGCATCCGCGCCGTGGCGGCCGGACAGCACGAGGGTGGTTGAAAAAGCATCTACGCGCAAACGGCCTCTTTTACGTTTTGGTTGCCCGCCACGACTTTTCCAGCCTTCCGGCACAAAAATAGGCAAGCTTCCGAGGCGCGTCGGGTTGGCGGGCGCAGTTTCAACTGATCCCGCGATCCGAGACGTTCACGCAACGACTACGTAGTTTCCACAATGCGCACCGGGATAAGCAAGTCAAGCTTGACCATTGCGGGGCGCGAAAATTCAGCCGCGCTACGGCTCTGCCGTCACGGGCGAGGAGGGCAATGGGCTTTTCGCGCGCGACCGCGGAGAAGAGATTAACGGGAGCTCGACAGCGATTGGCTTAAACGTGATCTTTCAACGCTCTCACGAACTTCACAATTCGTTTCATTTCACGTTGCCACTCGTGGGAATATTGGGTCCGGATGACGGGCTGTCCGTCTCTCACGGCCACCCGCCATTCGTCGCGCGGGCCTTTCTCCAGCAGGCCCCTGCTCCCGAGCTGGTGAAGTTTCCGTCGAACTGTTTCACGCGGCAGGCGGGTGGATTCGGCGACTTTCGAAGCTGTCAGGCCGCCACGCTGATCGACATCGTCCTCGTCGGGCGACAGGCCGAATCGCTCGTCCCGCAAATAATGGCGGGATATGGCCGTGTAGACCAAAAGGGAATCCAAGTCGTTTCCGAATATGGGCCGCTCATCGACGAGGACGCCGAACAAAAGCTCCAGGAACTCGTGTTTGAACTGCGCATAATTTCCCGACATGACGGTTTGAGGAAACTTTGCCTGCGCCTGGGACATTGTTTCTCCTGCAAGAAAACTTCGCCGCCGCAACCATCCCCGCCGATTCACGCGCGCTCGGCAATCGCGGGTCTTCGCACAACGATCAAGCGGGACAGATGTTGCTTTGCGTGCCTCCTGATCGCCTCGCCGTCAATCCCGTTCAGCGCATTCTCAAAGATTTAGCCCGCGCGGAGCTGAAAGAGCTCCCGCGCGAGGCGCTAAGAAAAGGAATAGGGTTTCTTAAAAACTGAACAGACCGAAAAGGCTCTTCGATTTGCGCTCGAGCTTCTTCACGTCGTTCTGCAGGCGCCGCACCTGCGAACGAAGCTCGAGAAACTGCTCGTCGGGGATGCTGAAATCCATCGCCGCGAGCCCCATCTGGCGACGCGCGTCCTCGAATCGCGCCTGCTCATGTTGCAAGAGGGATTTCTGCTTGGCACCCATGCTTCCGGCTCCAGTCCTCGAGCGCGAGATCGCGTCGATCCAAAAGTCAGCCGCGCGAGCGGCTCCCTTGCAATCTACTCAAAGAACCTGCCGCGCTGCAACATGACATGCGCGGGATCCGCTCAGCGCGTCTCCAGCCACGCCTTTGCGGCGTCGCGCATGGCTTTACGGGACTCCTCGTAGAGATAGGGCATATGGCCGCCCTTGAGCACGATCAGCCGCGCCCGCGAAGCATCGCCGAAATCCGGCAACTGATCGAGCATGAGCTTGGTTGCAAAATAGGGGGTCGTGAGATCGTAGAGGCCGTGCACGACGAGCAGCTTCGCTTTTGGATCCAGCGCGAGCGCCTCGCGCAAACCAGAGATTACTTCGGCGTTGGCGCGTCCTTCGTCGCCATAGCGCCATTGATGCGAAATCTGGCTGCTCAAGACAGAATAG
This sequence comes from Methylocystis echinoides, assembly GCF_040687965.1. Taxonomy (NCBI): domain Bacteria; kingdom Pseudomonadati; phylum Pseudomonadota; class Alphaproteobacteria; order Hyphomicrobiales; family Methylocystaceae; genus Methylocystis; species Methylocystis echinoides. Next base: position 2,901,202 of record NZ_CP156084.1, on the reverse strand, counting down.
CGCGCTTCGCCAATGGGCCAGCCGAGCTTCTCGATCGTCAAGCGCGTCATCGCGGCGCCGAGCGGCGCGCGCCAGGACTCGAGCAAAGGATCGGCCCAGTCGCTATCCGGGGCGAAGGGCTGCGGATCGTAACCCGAGATCTCGGCGTCATAGACGCTGAGGACACGGCCCGCGTCCCGCGCGCGTTCACGAGAGAAACTCCTTGCGTCGATGCGAGCGCCGAGGCGCGACACGAACTCCCGGTCGAGCCCCGTGAACCGCGCAACGGCGGCGCTCATGCGCGCTAGCGCGGGCGCATCTCTCGCGCCCTTGAGCAGATCGGTCACATACTCTCCGGCGGCGTAAGCCTCTGCGTCCGTGACATCCGCGCGGTCTTTCGCGTGACGGGCGACCGCTGCGAAAGACGGCAGCAACGCGGCCCGCGCGAGCGGGTTGCCGCCAGCGAGCAGCCAGCTGAAGTCGAGCGCCGGCGAGACCAGAAAGAGCCCCTCGACGCCGATGTTTTCATGCTCTCTCAGCGAATTCGCAAGCTTCACGCCACGAAAGCCGCCGTAACTCTCGCCCACGAGGAATTTCGGCGAGGCGAGGCGCCCGTGTGCGGTCAGCCATTTGCGGATGACGACGGCGAGCGCGTCGGCGTCGCCCTGAGCGGAATAGAAGCGCTTTTTCACCTCATCGCTATCAGAGAGGATTTTGCTGAAGCCCGTTCCCGGCGGATCGATAAACACGAGATCGGCGAAGGGTATCCAGCTTTCCGCGTTCTCCACGAGCGCCGGCGGCGTCGAAGGAGAGACTGTCTCGGGCGAAAAGCGCAGCCGCCAAGGCGACAAGGCCCCGAGCGCGAGCCAAGCGGAGGCCGCCCCCGGGCCGCCATTGAACACGAACAATATCGGCCGCGTCGTCTGATCGACGCCGGCGCGTTCATACGAAATACAAGCGACCTCCGCCTGCGGCGCCTCGGTTTGGGCGTCACGCAGACGCACGGAGCCAGCGCGGGCGGTGAAGCTGATTTTCTCGCCCTGCAAGGTGACGACGTGGTTGGTGACGCTCTCCACGGGAAGGCCGCGCGCTTGTTCGTCGGGGCCTTTACGATTGGGCGGGGTCTCTTCAGCGACGCCGGGGTGCGCGAAGGCGCTCATCGACAGGATCAGCGCAGCGAGCGCCGTATGCAAAGAGTTCATCAGTGTCTTTCGCTTATTGGAAAACGCCAGCCTTCCTGGCTGCTCGACTGAATATAGGGCTGCGGCCGGAACGCGTACATGTTAACGGCCCGCCCCTCTTTTGGAGGGGACGGGCCGTTTGCGGTTGTCAGCGGATCGCGAATTAACGCTTTCCTCGAACCGCACCAATAAAACTGCCAGATCAAAGACCTGTTCCCCCGTGGTGAAACTTTTTTGACGTTCTTTTGACGCGCCGCGATCGGCTCGAGCTTTGCGAAGCCTGCGGCTGCTGGGCAATTGTGGACGATCGCCCCTCGCCGCCCCATTTCCCGACAGAACGCCAGGGGAAGAGCCCATGCATTTCGGCGATACCCAATATCTGCCTGTCGCGCCGCCCTTCTTCATGCTGCTCGTCGGCATTGTCGCGGTTCTCGCAGTCCTGATCCAGTTGCGCATTCTGCAGTACGTCTATGTGCAACTTGGCGTCAGCCCCGGGACCGCAGTTTACCTCCTCCTCGCCTCGCTGATCGGCAGCTACATCAATATCCCGCTCGGGACGCTCGGCAGCGAAAGATATCTGCGGCAAGAAGAGATCATCTATTACTTCGGCGTTCCTTATGTCGCGCCGAGAATTTCGGCTGCGCCGGAAGTCATCCTCGCGGTGAATGTCGGCGGCGCGGTCATCCCGACGGTGCTGTCCATCTATCTTCTGTCGAAAAACAAGCTATGGGGGCGCGGCCTCATCGCCGCCGCCTGCGTTGCGGCGGTTTGCTACGCCTATGCGGAGCCCGTGCGCGGCATCGGCATTGCCCTGCCGATCTTCGTCGGACCGCTGGCTGCGACCCTCGTCGCCTTGCTGATATCCTGGCGACATGCGGCGCCGCTGGCCTATGCCGGCGGAAGCCTCGGCGTCCTGATCGGCGCTGATCTGATGAATTTCGACAAGCTCACGCGCCTCGGCGCGCCCGTGCTGTCGATCGGCGGCGCAGGAACCTTCGACGGCATTTTCATGACCGGCGTTCTCTCCGTACTGCTTGCAAGCCTGATCGGCGGTCTGCTCGGAAGGCGCCATGAAAGCGTCAGCGCGGGCTGAAGCGCGCAGCGCCGCTTGCGCATCGCGCTCAGCAATGGCAGGAAGGGCGAATGACCATTGAGCCGCGCATGGGACGCCTGCCGGTAACCCTCCTGACCATTCTCGCGATGGCGCTCGCCGCGCCCATCGCGGCGGCGGGACGCGAGCCTGCGGCGAAAGCCGCAACCGCGAAAAAGACCCACGGCGGCGCGTTCATCCAGAAGCCGATCGAGCCCGCGCCCGAGCGTGAGGAAAAGCCCCGCGGCGGGTGGAACGGCTTTTACGGCGGCTTGAACGGAGGCGGCGCCTCCGGCGATCGCTGAGCGCGCCCTAAAAGCCCCGCGCGGCATTCTGACGCCGCAAGAGCAAGGACACATCCACGCCGACCGGCTGGTCCAGGAACGAAGCGCCGTAGAGGATGGCGTTGGCGTTCGCGGACGCCGCCGTTCCGGCGCCAGGATTGTTGAGATCGTACATCGCCGCGAAGCGCGCAATGAATTTCTCGAGCTTCTTGGGGTCCTTGAAGTCCTCGACATTCAGCTTCGCCTTGAGGAGGCGCGCCTGCGTGTCGATCGGCTGCGCCGCCGACGCGGCGGGAATGTTGAGCGTCGTCTGCACGACTTCGAGAAGGTTCTTGTCGGCGAGCACGCCATAGACGCTCGAAAGCTGCGGCGCGCGCGCCTTGAAATAGAGCGCCCGCTCCACGCCAGGGTTTGTCTCCCCCTGCTGGGCCTGTAAGGCCTGCTCGACATAGCGCCCCGTGATTGTCTTGACGAAATCGCCAGACGTCACATCTGCTTTGCCTCCCGCATAGTCGAAGGCTTCGGCGAAGGCGAGGATATTGGCGTTGCTGAGCGTACGGGCCAGATCCCTCGAATTGTCGACGCCCTGCTCCAGCACCTTTCGCATCATGCCGAGGGCGTTGGTTCGGTCGCCGAGTCCGAAGGCCTTCATGGCGTAATTGAACAGCCGGCGGTCCTTGAGCAGCGCGTCGATCGACGTCGCCCTGCCAATATTGGCCTTGAAATATTTCGTCTCCAGCGCAACCGTCGGCTTGTTCGCGGCGATGGCGCGCCAGCGGTCGAGATTTCTGGATACCGACAGATAGGCGCCGGCCGTCGTCATCGCAGCTTCCTTTCACGACAGGCGCGCGGCGCGCTCATCGTCACGGAAACATGCTACACGAGGTTTGCCGCAGGCTGTCCCCTTTGCCCGGACATCCGTGCGTCGACATTAACAGGCTATTTCTTGCAGGCCGTCGCGGGCTGCAGCGCAAGCTCCTTCATCTCGCCCTTGAGAACAAAATCGCCGTAGTCGAGCGACAGCGCGCGGGAGATTCCATTCTCGTAGAGATCGAAGGAGAGAACGTAGATCGGCTGGCCGTCGCGCTTGCCGGTCTCGAAATAAGACACGGCGACCCGCCACCGCTTCAGGCCCTTGAGCGACTCCGTCGCCTTTTCCGAAGCTGGCGTTTCAATGGCCTTGCTGATGACGGTCAACGTATCGAAGCTCTTGTCGCCGCGGCCGGTGCCGTCGTAAACGCGCGCCTCCAGGAGTTGCTGTCCCGCGCGCGCCGCCTCGATGATGTGAATGAGATGTTCGCTGGGGAAGAAAACCTGCCCCTCGAGATCGACATGCGCGCGCTTTGGCTTGGTGAGATCGATGAGGATCTTTCCGTCCTTCTCTCGGCGCGCTTTGCCGTCGGTTGCTTCGCTGACGCGATTGTCGACCTTGGTCTCGACCTTGAACCTCATGTCGCTCGCATCCAATGATTCGAATGTCGCGGAGATCATGTCGGACAGCTTGGTCGCGCCTTCGGCCGGCTGAAGCTCGGTTATCTGCCGGAAATTCTGCACATAGCCCTCGCAGGAGGCTGCAAATTCGAAAACGATGCGGCCACGCGCCTGCGCCGGCGCCTTCGAGCCGGAGGCCTTGTCGAGGGTGAGTTCGTAGATTGCGCGGTGGCTCGCGAGCGGCGGTTCGCCTTGGGCGAAAGCTGGAGCGGCGGGGGTCAGAGGGGCGGCGAGAATGGCGGCGAAAAGCGCGCGCGTCGAATTCATGAGACCCTTTCACCGTCTGGACAGCGCCGCCATTGCGTCGCGGGACGGCTGAAATTAGGGTCAGGGTGGCGCCGGAGCAATTCTTTTCTCGGGGAAGCACGAACATGACGAATCCAACCGACGGGACTCCTGACGCGCGTCTCGCCGCCCTCGGTCTCGCGTTGCCGGCGGCCGCCGCGCCGGTCGCCAATTACGTCCCCTTCGTCCGCACAGGCGCGCTGCTCTTCATTTCCGGCCAATTGCCGATGGGCGCCACCGGGATCGATCCGGCGCACAAGGGCAAGCTCGGCGCGGAGGTCTCGCTCGAAAACGGGCAGGCCGCGGCGCGGCAGGCGGCGTTGAACGTCTTGGCGCAGGCGCGGGCGGCGGTGGGCGATCTCGCTTTGCTCAGGGCCGTGCGGATCGGCGGCTACGTCAACGCGCGCCCCGACTTCGGCCAAGTGCCCCAGGTCGTGAACGGCGCCTCGGACCTCTTCGCCGCCGTGCTCGGCGAAAACGGCAAACATGCGCGCTTCGCGGTCGGCGTCGCGCAATTGCCGCTCGACGCCGCGGTCGAGGTCGAAGCGATATTCGAGATCTTCGGATGACCATCCGCGCGCTCGATTGGCTGATCGCACGGCCGATCGCGCATCGGGGCCTGCATCAGGCGGCGGCCGGCGTCATCGAGAATTCGGTGGGCGCCGCCCGCGCCGCCATCGCCAGCCGCTATGGCGTCGAATGCGACGTACAGGCGACGCGCGACGGGGACCTCGTCGTCTTCCACGATGACACGCTGGAGCGCCTAACAGCCGCGAGCGGCCGGGTCGACGCTCTCGACGCGCAAGCGCTCTCGCGCTTGGTGCTGAAAGGCTCGAAGGAGACGATCCCCACCTTCGCCGAATTTCTTCACGCCATCGCCGGCCGCACGCCCCTGGTCGTCGAACTTAAAAGCAATTTCGACGGCGATCTGACAGTAGCGAAGCGCGCCGCGGCGCTTCTTGGCCCCTATTCGGGTCCCGTTGTCATCGAGAGCTTCGACCCGACGCCCATCGCCTTTCTGCGCGCCAATGCGCAGGCTCTCGGCGTCGCCCATATTCCCCTCGGCATCGTCGGCGAGGCGACTTATGGCGACAAAGACTGGCCGATGCTGAGCCCGGCGCAACGCGCGGAGATGACGGAGTTTCTGCATTTCCCGCGCACCCGGCCAGATTTCCTGTCATGGCGCGTCGCCGATCTGCCGCATGCGATCCCCTTTCTTGCGCGGCAGGCGTTGCAGTTACCCGTGACGGCTTGGACCGTGCGTTCGCCCGCGCAGGCCGAAGCGGCGGCGCCATGGGCGGATCAGATCGTCTTCGAAAATTTTACGCCGACCTAGCAAACAGCCAGCGAAGCGAAGCGATCAGGGCGAGCCATGGCCGCCCTGATTCGCTTGGTTACGCCGATGCAGGGGGCGCGAAAATCGCCCCCTCAGGCCGCGACCATCACAGGCGCTGGCGCAAGGCCGCGAACATTTTTCAGCTCGACGCGGATATTATTGTCGCCCGCAGCTTTCATGAAGTCCTCGAGGGTCTCCATGATGTCGTGATCGATGAAGGTCGCGCGCGTGCCGTCGATGACGACATAGCTGTCTTCCTCGATGTCGGCGAGCAAGTTGCGCAAGGGCGCCCTGTTGAGGAAGGACACGTCCTTCTGCAGACGGAGCAGGTAATTCTTGTTGTCGCGCGTGAGCGTGAAAGCGGAATGGTAATTGCCGTAGAGCACGAAGAACAGGCCCACCGCCATGCCGATGGCCATGCCCTTCAACAGGTCCGTCAACAGGATCGCCGCGATGGTGACGGCAAAGGGCGCGAACTGGGCGAAGCCTTTCTCGAACTGCTCGATGACGAGTTTCGGCTTCGCGAGCTTGTAGCCGGTGAGCAGCAGCACGGCGGCGAGACAAGCGAGCGGGATCATGTTCAGCACGGCGGCGAGGAACATCACGCTCAACAGCAGCAGCACGCCATGCACGATGCACGCGACCTTGGTGTGCGCGCCGGCGTTGATGTTGGCCGAGCTGCGGACGATCACCGCGGTGATCGGCAGGCCGCCCATCATGCCGCTGATGAAATTGCCGACGCCTTGCGCCTTGAGCTCCTGATTGGTGGGCGCAGTGCGCTTGAGCGGGTCGAGCTTGTCCACGGCCTCGAGGCTCAGCAATGTCTCGAGACTGCCGACGAGAGCGAGCGTCGCCGCCGTGACGTAGATATGGTAGTTGGTCAGCAACCCGAAATCTGGGAACCGGATTTCCGCCGCAAATTGCATGGGACCGAAGATCTGCGGCAAAGTAACGAGATGTTGCGGCGCAATGCCAAGGGCGGGCGCCAGGCTCTGGGCCAAAACATTGAAGAGAACGCCGAAGACGACGGCCACGAGCGGCCCGGGAACGAGCGAAAGAAACCTGTTTTCCTTCACCCTCTCCGTTTCCCAAAACAGCAGGATCGCAAGCGACGCCAGCGCCACGATCGTCGCGCCGGGCGAGATCGAGCTCATCGACGACCAGACGAAGGAAAAGGTCGCGTTGTTGTCGTCCTCGAGGAACGAGAGGTCGCTTTCGGCGTCCGCGTCATAGCCGACCGCATGCGGCAACTGCTTCATGATCAGGATGAGGCCGATCGCGGCGAGCATGCCCTTGATGACGGCCGAAGGGAAATAGGCGCCGATCACGCCGGCGCGGGCGTAGCCCATGCCGATCTGGATGAGGCCGGCGAGCGCGACGGCGAGCAGCATGCCGCCGAGGCCGTGTTTGTCCACGGCGGCCGCCACGATGACGGTGAGGCCGGCCGCCGGGCCGGAGACGCTCAGCTGCGAGCCGCTGACGACGGAGATGACGAGCCCGCCGACAATCCCCGCGATGACGCCGGAGAAGGGCGGCGCGCCCGAGGCGACGGCGATGCCGAGACACAGCGGCAGCGCCACGAGAAACACCACGATCCCGGCCGGGATGTCGTGGTCGAGATAGCGCATGTAATAGTCGAGATGCTTGCGCAGCACGGCTTGACGTCTCCTGTTCAACCGCTTGGGGGGATCAAGCGTCCCACTCGTAGATTCTGTCGACCTGGCTTTCGGGTCCCAGGGTGACGAGCTGCTTCAAGAGGCCGTCGTCGAGCGCATACACCCAACCATGCACGAGGGGACGTTGTTCGCTTTTCCAGGCGTTCTGCACGATGGATGTATAGGATAGATGATTGACTTGTTCGATGACGTTGAGCTCGACGAGGCGGTTTACCTTGTCGTCTAAGGAATTGATGGCGTCCAACTCGTCCCGGTGGAGTCGATAGACGTCCTTGACGTGCAGCAGCCATTTGTTCAGCAGCGTGTAGTCCGAACGCTGATGGGACAGCGCAGCCTTGACGCCGCCGCAATTGTAATGGCCGCAAACGATGATGTGCTTCACCTTCAAGACCTGAACGGCGTATTGCACGACGCTGAGGCAGTTGAAGTCCGTCGCAATGACCTGATTGGCGATGTTTCGATGCGCGAAGATGAGACCCGGCTCGGCGTTGACGATGATGTCCGCTGGCACGCGGCTGTCTGCGCAGCCGATCCATAAGAACTCCGGCTGCTGGCCATGGGCGAGGCGTTCGAAATAATCGGGCTCCCGATGCTTTTTTTCGTCGGCCCAGGCTTTGTTTTCGAGCAGAAGCTTCTCGTGTGACCGCATTCGACGCCTGTCTTTATCGTCCCGAGATTGGCGCGGGAGCTTCGCCATAAACCGCGTCCGCGCGGGACTCTCTGCAGTCTAGTCACGCGTGACTGCCCGCACAAGGCGCAGCGGCCGCAAGCTATAGTTCCACAGCAAGTTTCTTTTCTGACGCCAGCTTAATCACTGTTTTGTGACGGGCCGGCCCACCCGCGGTCAATCGCTGGCGCCGCAGAGTTCGCGCCACACCTGCGGCAGCGTAGCGATAATGTCGTCAGCGATAAGGCCGGGGCCGAAAATCTCAGCCGCGCGCGCATGCATCCAGACAGCGCAGGACGCGGCGAGAAATCCGTCCATCCGTTGCGCCAGCAGCCCCGCGACGACTCCAGTCAGCACGTCGCCAGAGCCGGCCGTGGCCAGCCACGGACTCGCCCAGCTCTGGATCGAGACGCGGCCGTCAGGCGCGGCGACGACCGTGTCCGGGCCCTTGTAGAGCACAACGGCCCCGCTCACCCGCGCCGCGTCGCGCGCCTTGTCGAGTTTGGAGCGATTGGCGCGATCATTGTCGCATTCGGCGAACAGCCGCCCGAATTCGCCCGCGTGCGGCGTCATGACAACCGGCCCCGGCGCGGCGCGGGTGGCGCGCCACAGGCGGAAGGGATCGCTCTCGAAGCTCGTCAGCGCGTCGGCGTCGAGCACGGCGGCGCGCCGATAGGCCTGCGGCGTCAACGCCGCCTCGACCTGCTCGCAGCTCGCTTCGCTCACGCCGAGGCCAGGGCCCAGCGCCACCGCGTTCTTGCGCTCGTCGGCGAGCACGGCGGCGAGGCCTTTGGCGCCGTCGGCGGGGCGCACCATCACTGAGGTGAGCGCGCTGGCGTTGACGAGCAGCGCGTCGCTGGGGCTCGCGAGGGTCACGAGTCCGGCGCCCGATCGCAGCGCCGCCGCCGCCGAGAGCCGCGCCGCGCCGGTGAAAGAGGCGCCGCCGGAGACGACCAGCGCATGGCCGCGCGTGTATTTGTGGCCCTCCACCTTGGGCCGTGGCAGCGCCGAGAGCCACAGCGCCGGCGCGTTGACGAAGGTCCTTACGCCGAGCGTTTCGAGCGTGCTCGAGCGGATGCCGATATGGGCGCAGGTCAGCCGCCCGCAGCGCGATCGTCCGGGCAGCAGCAAATGGCCCGTCTTCACCCGGAAGAACGTGACGGTTTCGTCAGCTTCGACCGCCGCGCCGCGAATCGCGCCCGTCGTGCCGTCGACGCCGCTGGGGATGTCGACGCTGACGACATTCTGTTTGGTTTCGCGCCGCCATTGGTTGAGGCGGTTGACCAGCGTCTGCGCGGTGGGATCGAGATCGCGCGCCAGCCCCGTCCCGAAGAGCGCGTCGATCACGAGGTCGACGCCGTGAAAATCGCACTCCTGCGCCGGCAGCAGCGTTCCGGTCCATCCCGCCGCCGCGCGCGCCGCGTCGCCGCGCAGCTGGTCGGGCGGCACGAGCGAGGCGACGCGCACCTTGTAACGCTGCGCGCGCAGAAGCCGCGCCGCCACATAGCCGTCGCCGCCGTTGTTTCCGGGCCCGCACAGCACGAGCACCCGCCGTCCGCTGGTGCGCTGAAGAATGCGGCTCGCCACGCGCGCGATCGCCACGGCCGCGCTCTCCATCAGCTCAATGCTCGGCACGCCGCTCTCGATCGTCATTCGATCGGCGCGGGCCATTTGCTGGGTCGTGAGCAGTTCGAGCGGGAAAGGGCTGAGCGGCATGGCGGCCGGATGGTGACCGATGGCGGCTGTCCGCGCAATGGCCGGCGCCCGGTCCTTAGCTCCGACGCCTCAATATTTGGCGCCGCATTCCGCCGCAGCGCGCTTTCGGCTATGTGATGCGCAATGCTGACCGCTCTTCTCCTCGCCCATGGACCGTCCGCCGCGCCGCTGCGGCGCGACGCGATCGCGCGCAGTCTCGCCTCTCTCGTCGAATCATGCGTGCAGGGCCTCGTGGCGGACGCCGTGCTGATCGGCGCGCCCCAACGCGGCCTCGAGACCATCGCCGACGAAGCCGGCTGCGCGCTCGTCGAGACCGCGTCGGCGGAGGAAGGGCTTGCGCAGGGCCTCGACGTCGCGCGCCGCGACCACATCCTGCTGCTCTCGGCGGGAAGCGCGGTCGAGCGCGGCTTCGTCGACGAAATCGACGACGTGTTCGCCTATGGCGCACGAGACCGCGCGCTCGTGCTCCGCCTCGCGCCGCATTCATTCTGGACGCGGCTGGCGCCGGGCTTTTCTGAGCCGGTCGGCATTATCGCGACGAAAAGCGCGCTCCGCGCGGCGGCGACGGCCGATCTCGCGCGCCTCGCTAAGAAGCTCGGCTGCGCGGAACTCGCCTGTCGCGCCCGTCGGACCTTTTAGACCTTTACCGGCCGAAGGTGTTGCAATCGTCGATTCGGCCGCTCTTCAGGCCGCGCAACAGCCATTCGGTGCGTTGCGCCGACGAGCCGTGCGTGAAGCTGTCGGGGACCACCATGCCGCGCTGCGCGCGCTGAAGGCGGTCGTCGCCGATCGCCTGGGCCGAGGCGACCGCCTTTTCGAGATCGCCCTCCTCCAGGAAATTCTGGCTTCTGTTGCCGTTGTTGGCCCAGACGCCGGCGAGACAATCGGCCATCAGCTCGACGCGGACCGAAAGCGAATTGGCCTCGGCGCGGCTGCCCGCGCGCGCCTGGGCGCGCTGCACCTTGGGCAAAAGGCCGAGAAGATTTTGGATGTGATGCCCCATCTCATGGGAGATGACGTAGGCATAGGCGAAGTCGCCGCCGCCGCCGAAGCGCTGCTTCATGTCGCGGAAGAACGAGGTGTCGAGATAGATGCGTTGGTCGAGCGGGCAGTAAAACGGCCCCATCGCCGACTGCGCGGTTCCACAACGGGAGCTCGTCGCGCCGTCGAACAGCACGAGCCGCGGCGCCCGGAAGGCCACGCCCTCCTGCTGCGGCAGGATCTGCGACCAGACCTGCTCGTTGGAGCCCACGACCTTGGCGACGAATCGCCCGAGCTGGTCGGTCGGCTGCGACGTGTCGCGTGTGCGATCCTCCCGCTCGATTCGATGGCCGCCGCCCATACGGCTCAGCATGTCGGCGCCGCCGATCAGCAGCGACGGATTGATGCCGAGCGCCCAGCCGATGATGCCGAGAACGACTATGGTGCCGAGGCCGATGCCACCGCCGCCAACCGGTCCGCCGAACCCGCCGCCCTCGCCCCGGCGATCCTCGATGTTTTCAGAGGTCTGCAGATCTTCCCATTTCATCTGTCGCGCTCCGCCGTCCCGTTCCGCCTTATCTAATGGACGCAAGCGCGGCTGAACAGAGATGAAATCAGGGCGCGCCCCATTCCTGGGGCCACTCCTGCCGCAGCCGGCCCCCGAGCCGCACCGGGGCGATCATGCCGGCAAGCCCGTCCTGCCCCACCTCGACGGCCACGCCGCACAGCGTCGCCTCGCCATTGGCCGGCTCGTAGCGCGAGCCCGGCGTCTTGCGGATGAAGCGGCGCACCGGCTCTTCCTTGTCCATGCCGATGACGGAATCATAGTCGCCGGTCATGCCGGCGTCGGTGAGATAGCCGGTGCCGCCCGGCAAAATCTGCGCGTCGGCCGTCGGCACATGGGTATGGGTGCCGACGACGAGCGACGCCTTGCCGTCGACGAAATGGCCCATCGCCATTTTCTCGCTCGAGGTTTCGGCGTGCATATCGACCACGACGGCGTCGCAGCCCACGCCCAGCGGACACGCGCCGAGCTCCCGCTCCATGGCGGCGAAGGGGTCGTCGATGGCGTCCATGAAGACCCGGCCCATGGGATTGACGACCAAAATCTGCTGGCCGCGCGCCGCGGTGAAAAGATTGGCGCCCCGCCCCGGCGTGCCGGGCGGATAGTTGATCGGCCGCAGGAGGCGCGGCTGGCGCTCGATGAAAACCAGCGTTTCGCGCTGATCGAAGGCGTGGTTGCCGAGCGTGACGCAATCCACCCCGGCCCCGAGCATTTCCTCGCAGATCGCCTCGGTGATGCCGAATCCCCCGGCCGCGTTCTCGCCGTTGCAGACCACGAAATCGAGCGCCCATTTTTCACGCAGGCGCGGCACATAACGGGTCACCGCCGCACGGCCGGACCGGCCGAGCACGTCGCCGATAAAGAGAAGGCGCAGCGGCTGCGCGGGTTGCGAGGCGGTTGACATGGCTCTCCATAGCTCGCGCCGCCCCCAAGATCAAAACCTGTATCGCGCCCGGCGGAAATCGAGATTGCGCAATTGCCCCGCCTTTCATAGGTGAGGGCGGTTGTTGTAACATCCCGCGTGAAACGAGCCCCGCCCCAGATGCCAGACGCCGCCGCCCGCACCGACGCCCCGACGCAGACCGACGCGCCGGCGCGGCCCTACATCGTGTTCGAGGACGGGCGCGACGGCGGCCGGGCGCAGCTCTTCGACGCGCCGGAGGAGATCATCGTCGCCCGGGAAGCCGCCGACGTCGGGGACGCTTTCGCCCGCATGGAGGCCGCGTCGCGGCGGGGTCTCTATCTCGCCGGCTACGCCAGCTATGAGCTGGGCTATGCGCTGGAGCCGAAATTCTGGACCCAGACGACGCCGCGCTCGCGCACGCCGCTGCTGCTCTTCGGCGCCTTCCGCGCGGCCCGCCCCTGGACCCTGCCGCCGGCCGAAGGCCCCGCCCCGCGCGTGACGCTGACGCCCGCCTGGAGCGAGAGCGAGTATGCCGAGCGTTTCCGCGCGTGTCGGGACTATATTTTCGCCGGCGACGTCTATCAGATCAATCTGACCTTCCCGCTTTACGGGCGCTATGACGGCGATCCGCTGGCGCTCTACCGCGCGCTGCGCAAGCGCCAGCCCGTCGCTTATGGGGGCGTCGTGGCGCTCGGCGAGGAGACGGTCGTCTCTCTCTCGCCGGAGGTTTTCTTCGAGGCGCAGGGCCGCGCCATCCGCGCCCGGCCGATGAAGGGGACGGCTCAGCGCGGCGTCATGCCGACCGAGGACATGGCGCGCGCCCAATATCTCGTCGAGGACGAGAAGTCGCGCGCCGAAAATCTCATGATCGTCGATCTTCTGCGCAACGATCTTTCCAGGCTCTCGGAGGTCGGCTCGGTGAAGGTCACCGACCTCTTCACGATCGAGACCTATCCGACGCTGCATCAGATGACGTCGGGGATCGAGGCCAAACTGCGCGACGACGTCTCGCTCGCCGATCTCTTCACCGGCCTCTTCCCCTGCGGCTCGGTGACCGGCGCGCCGAAGATCCGCGCCATGGAAATCATCCGCGACCTCGAATGCGCGCCGCGCGGCGTCTATTGCGGCTCGCTCGGCGTCATCGCGCCCAGCGGCGACATCCGCTTCAATGTCGCAATCCGGACGTTGACCATTTTCCCGGACCACGAACTCGTCTGCAATGTCGGCTCGGCTGTCGTCGCCGACTCGCGCGCCCGCGAAGAGTATGAGGAATGTCTGATCAAGGCCCGGTTCCTGACCGGCGCGCCGACGACTTCGGGCTGATCGAAACGCTGCTGTGGACGCGTGCGGGCGGGTTCGACCTCCTGCCCGAACATCTCGCCCGCCTCGCAGCGTCGAGCGCCGCTCTGGGGTTTCGCTACGACGAAGCGAAGGTCTGCGCTGCGCTGGCCTCGGCAACCTCTGCCGTTACGCCGATCATCGCTCCCCCTTGCGGGGAGGGATTAGATGGCCCCAAGATCCGCGAGTCCGACGGTTTGCAGGAAAGCGAGCAGCGCGTCGCCCTCCCTGAGAGGCTCAGGGTACGGCTGGTGTTGTCGCGCGACGGCGCGATCGAGACGAGCGCGACCCCCATTGTCCCCGTTCCGCCCGAGACAATCTGGCGGGTCGCCATTGCGGCGCGCCGCTTTTCCTCATCCGATCCGCTGCTGCGCCACAAGACGACGCGCCGCGCGCTTTACGAGGACACGCTTGCCGCGGCCATGAAAACGCGAGGCGCCGAGGAGGTTCTCTTCCTCAACGAGCGCGACGAACTCTGCGAGAGCGCGCGTTGCAATCTCTTCGTCCCGCAAGGGGACGTCCTGCTGACCCCGCCGCTTTCCTGCGGATTGCTGCCCGGAACGCTGCGCGCAAAGCTCATCGCCGCGGGCCGGGCGCGTGAGGCGATCCTGCGTCTCCAAGAGCTGCCGCGCGACTTCTATCTCGGCAATTCCGTGCGGGGCCTCGTCCGCGCGCGGCTGATCGACTGATTAACCACGCCGGCAGGCGCGCGACGCGCGCTCGCGATTTGTTAAGTCCTCTCTCTGGACGCTTGCCTCACGCGCGACGGCGACGCGAGGAGGACGACAGGTGGACTTTCTTTCCGAATGGACGGCCGCGCATCCGATTGTTTCGACCTGGGCCGCGCTGGCGATCTGGACCCTGCTCATCACGCGCAAGGCGACGAGCGACTGGCGCGCCCTCTGCGCGCGTTACGTCTGGCCGGGCTTCAGCCGATAGAAGATGTGACGGCCAATCATGTCCATGCGGGTCAGCGCCCGCGCCCAGCGCGGCTTGACGTAGGTCGCGTGGTAATGCGTCGAGCGGCCGACGTCGGTGATATAGGTGCGCCCGTCCATGACCTCATTGGCGATGCGCACGGCGGTCGCCCATGACTCCGTTTCGGTGATGCGCAGCGACTTTCCTTCGCAGGCGAAGGAGAACTGGCACGCCTTGTAGTGACTGCGGTTTTGGTACACGACGCCACAGACGCTCGATGGGTAAAGCCCGCTCTGAACGCGATTGAGAACGACTTGCGCCACGGCCGCCTGCCCCGCCTCCGGCTCGCTGCGGGACTCGAAATAAACGGCCTCGGCGAGGCAGCGTCTTTCACGGTCCATATTGTCGCGGCTGGCGAGCGCCCCGTAATCGGGTCGCGCATCCTTGCCGAGCGCCAGCGTGGCGCGCGGGAAGGACGAGACCTCGATCGGCAGCGCGTCCGGCTGCGCGGGCGTCGATGAGCTCAGCGCCACGGCGCGCGCGACGGCGGGCGTCGCGCCATGCAGGACTCGCTCGGCAAGATCCTTGGGGCCTGTGTCGCGGGGCGTTTCGCTCGCGCTTTTCGTCACCGGCTTGTCGGCGCTTGGCTCGGCCGCAGCCGGGGTTTCGTTTGACAGCGATGGCGGCGTTGAGGTCGAGGCGTTCTGCGCCGGCGAGGCGGCGGCGGTCGATTTCTGCGTCTGCGTCGTCGTCAGCGCCTCGGCGCGCGCGGCCTCGGCCTCGTAGATCGCCTCGTCGCCGGGCACGGGACCGCGGGGCGCAAGCGCGAGATTGGCGCGAGCGCCATGCTTGCCCTTTATGCTGAAGGTCAATTGGGCCGGCTCGGCGAGGCCGAGCGCAGCGGGATTGATGACCCGCGTCTCGAAGCCGGGCCGCATGGCGACGATGGGGTCGCCCTTATGCGTGCGGTCGACCTCGGGGAAGTTTCTCACATCGGGCTTCAGATCGACATGCGGCTCGCTCTCGTCGGGGATGGAGCGCAAATCGTCCGGCGCGCCGACCATCAGGCGGGCGCTCTGAACCAGCGCCCGGCTCTGGCCGGAAAGCCCCAGATCGCCCGACGCCGCTTCGCCGAAAGAGGCGAGCTGAAAGGTCGCGGGCTTGGCGGCGGCGCGGGCGCGGGCGGTCAACGGCGAGACGTTCCAGTCGCCGACGGGGTCTTGCCCTGCGCTCGCCGTGAACGAGACCAGAACCCCGACGCCGAGCGCCCAGGGCGCCATGACGCTCAACGCCCAGGGCGCCCTGGCGTCCCCACTCCGGCGTCTTTTCGACTGTCGACGCATAAGCGAACCCAAATCCCACGGGGCGCGGACAGGGACGCGGAGTTGCCGCGCGCCCACACGCAAAGACTTTTGCTGATCGTGATTATCGACCCGTTATGCTTGCAGAAGCGTTGCAGCTCAGCTCGAGGTCGCGTGTCAGAATGAGGCGCCCCGCAGTCCTCCCCCGCTTCGCACAATGAGGAGCGGACCCGTCACTCCCCCATCAGATGCAGGGCGATTTCGCGCCGGTGCGGGCGGCGGCGGTGTTCGAAGAGATAGACGCCCTGCCAGGTTCCGAGCGCGAGCGCGCCGCCGATGACGGGAATGGAGAGCTGCGTTTGCGTCAGCGCGGCGCGAATATGCGCCGGCATGTCGTCTGGGCCTTCCGTGTCATGGGCATAGGCCGCCCCCTCCGGCGCGAGCCGCGAGAACACGGACTCGAGATCCCGCAGGACGCTCGGATCGGCGTTCTCCTGAATGAGCAGCGAGGCCGAGGTGTGCCGGCAAAAGACCGTGAGCAGCCCCTCGCCCATGCGCGCGCCGCGCAGAAAATCGGCAAGCGTCGCCGTGACGTCGTAGAAGCCCCGTCCGCCGGTCTCGACCCTGATGATTCTTGTCGTCTGTCGCATGGAGCTCCAATGTGCGCGGACGCGCATGAATGTCGAGCGTCGCGGGCTCTTATAAAAACGCTGGAGCGGGCTTAAGGAAGCAGCGGGCTCCAAATTTGCAGAGGAGAAACGATGACTGAAACCCTGATCGACGCTGTGACCAGTTGGGCCGCGTCGGAAAGCGGAAAATATGTCGGGGCCACGGCCCTCGCAGCGCTCGCCTGGTCCGAGGCCGCGGCGATCGTAGGATCCACCTATTTCAAGCGGATGATCCCGCTGCGCGCGGCCGCGATGGTCGCCAATGTGCTCGGCGTCACCCTTGGGCTCGTGACCGGCAATCTGCCGACGATCACCAAACACGCCATCAATTTTCCGCTCAATTTCAGCCGCTTGCGGGAAATGCGCCGGCTGATCGCCAGCGTGCGCGAGGCGAGCGTGACCGATTTCAATTTCGAGTGGCTCAAGCCCTTCATGCATCCCGAAAGCTTCCGCGCGACCGACTTCGTCTTCGAGAAGGGGGCGGTCGCCAAAAAGGCTTATCTGGTGGTCGAAGGAAAAATCGAAATTTCGGAGCGCGGCGTCATTCTCGAGCCTGGCGCAATTTTCGGCGAGATGGCGCTGTTCACCAAGAGCGGCAAGCGCACGGCCTCGGCGAAATGCCTCACCGACGTAAGCCTTCTCGCCATCACCTACGAGCAGTTCGAGCAGCTTTACTTCCAGAACCCCGAGTTCGGCCTCTATCTCGTCCGCCTGATGGTGCGCCGCTTCGAAGCCAATCATCTCGGCGAGGAATTGGAAAGCGCGTGAAAAAACACGTGGCGACGCCTCTCGTGCTTCGAGACGCCGCCCAGGCGGCTCCTCAGCATGAGGGGCTTTCTGCATCCTCACCCTGACGAGCGCGCGAAGCGCGCGTCTCGAAGGGCGAGGCCGCTTCGCAATGAGACCCTTACGCCGTCCCGTCCGCCTTGCGCCCCAGAACCGCCTGAGCGGCAGCGAGGCGCGCAATCGGCACGCGGAAAGGCGAGCAGGAGACGTAATCGATGCCGATCGTCTCGAAAAAGGCCACCGACGCCGGATCGCCGCCGTGCTCGCCGCAGACGCCGAGCGCAATGTCCGGGCGCGCGGCGCGGGCGCGCTGGCAGCCGAGCGCGACGAGTTCGCCGACGCCCTCCTGGTCGATCGAGACGAAGGGATCATGCGGCAGCACGCCCTGTTCGACATAGGCCCCCAGGAAGGAGCCGGCGTCGTCGCGCGAGATGCCAAGCGTCGTCTGGGTGAGATCATTGGTGCCGAAGGAAAAGAAATCGGCGGAGGGCGCGATCTCGTCGGCGCGCAGCGCAGCGCGCGGCAGTTCGATCATCGTGCCGACTTCGAAGCGCGGGCGAACGCCCGTCTCCTGCTCGACCAGCGCCGCCATCGCCTCGATGCGCGCTTTCACGAGATCAAGCTCGGCGCGGGCGAAGACCAGCGGGGCCATGATTTCGATGCGGGCGGGCTCACCGGTCGACAGGCTCGCCTCAATGGCGGCTTCAAAAATCGCGCGCGCTTGCATATCGACGATCTCGGGAAAGACCACCGCGAGGCGCACGCCGCGAAAACCCAGCATGGGGTTGAACTCGGAAAGCTGTAGCGCACGGCGCCTCAGCTTCACAGGATCGGCCCCCATGGCGCGGGCGACCGCCGCAAGCTCTGTGTCGTTATGCGGCAGAAACTCGTGAAGCGGCGGATCGAGCAGGCGGATCGTCACCGGAAGGCCCGCCATGATCTCGAAGAGATGTTTGAAGTCCTCGCGCTGGATCGGCAGCAGCTTGGCGAGCGCCGCGCGGCGCCCCTCGGCGTCGTCGGCGAGGATCATCTCGCGAACCGCGACGATGCGTTCGCCCTCGAAGAACATGTGCTCGGTGCGCGCAAGGCCGATGCCCTCCGCGCCGAAGCGGCGCGCGGCGCGCGCGTCGGCGGGCGTCTCGGCGTTGGCGCGCACCTTGAGCCGCCGGATCTTGTCCGCCCAGCCCATCAGCACCGCGAATTCGCCCGTCAGCTCCGGGCGTTGCATCTTAACTTCGCCGAAGATCACATGGCCGGCCGAGCCGTCGATCGTCAATTTGTCGCCCTTGACGAAACGCTTGCCGGCGACTGTGAAGCTTTGATCCTCGTAGTCGATGCGCAGCGCGCCGGCGCCCGTGACGCAAGGCTTCCCCATGCCGCGGGCGACGACCGCCGCATGCGAGGTCATGCCGCCGCGCGCGGTCAGAATCCCCTCGGCGGCGTGCATGCCGTGGATGTCCTCGGGGCTCGTCTCGGTGCGCACGAGAATGACCTTGCGGCCCGACGCCGCGAGCGTCTCCGCCTCTTCCGGGTTGAACACGATCTCGCCGAAGGCGGCGCCGGGCGAGGCCGGCAGCCCCGTCGCCAGAATGTCGCGCTTCGCCGCCGGATCGATGGTCGGATGGAGCAACTGATCGAGCGACGTCGGCTCGACGCGCAGCAACGCCTCCTCGCGCGTAATGAGCCCCTCATTGGCCATGTCGACGGCGAGCTTCAACGCCGCGCGCGCGGTGCGCTTGCCGTTCCTCGTCTGCAGCATCCATAATTTGCCTCGCTCGACGGTGAACTCCATGTCCTGCATGTCGCGGTAATGGCGCTCGAGCTTGTCCGCGACCTGCGTGAACTCCGCGAAAATCTTCGGCATGGCCGCTTCGAGCGAGATTTTCTCGCCGGGCGAGGCGCGGCTCGCGACCTCGGTGAGCGGCTGCGGCGTGCGCAGCCCCGCGACGACGTCCTCGCCTTGCGCATTGATGAGATATTCGCCGTAAAGCTCCTTGACCCCCGTCGACGGATTGCGCGTGAAGGCGACGCCGGTCGCGGAATTGGCGTCCATATTGCCGAACACCATCGCCTGCACATTGACCGCAGTGCCCCAGCTCTCGGGAATATTGTGCAGATGGCGGTAGACGATGGCGCGGTGGTTCATCCAGGAGGCGAAGACCGCGCGGATCGCCCCCCAGAGCTGCGCGCGCGGCTCCTGCGGAAAGCTCACGCCGGCGTTAGCTTCGACGATCGCCTTGAAGCGCGCCACGGCCGCGCGCCAGTCGTCGGCGCAAAGCTGCGTGTCGAGCGTGAGGCCCTTCGCCTCTTTGATCTCCTCGAGCGCCTCCTCGAAAATGTGGTGCTCGACCCCGAGCACGACCGAGGAATACATCTCGATGAAACGCCGGTAGCAGTCCCAGGCGAAGCGGGCGTCGCCCGAATAGCGGGCGAGGGCCTCGACCGTCTTGTCGTTGAGGCCGAGATTGAGCACCGTGTCCATCATGCCGGGCATGGAGGCGCGGGCGCCCGACCGGACCGAGACTAAGAGCGGCCATTTGGGATCGTTGAAGGCGTGGCCCGCGATCCGGCCGATCTCCTCCATGGCGGCGTCGACCTCGGCCTCGAGGCCCTTTGGAAAGGCGTGGCCGTTGGCGTAGAAATGGGCGCAGACTTCGGTGGTGATGGTGAAGCCTGGCGGAACGGGAAGGCCCAGCGCGGCCATTTCGGCGAGATTGGCGCCTTTTCCGCCCAACAAGTCCCGCATGGCGGCCGATCCCTCCGACCGGCCGGCGCTGAAACGATAAACCCACTTTGTCATTGCACCTATCTTCCCGCCACGCCGGGTGAGCCCTCTGCGGCCGAACCCGGTTCGGGTTCGCGGGCGCACAATAGCAGATAGGCGGGACAATTGTGGCGGCGAGGGCTCTTTTTTCAGGCGCGTGACGCGGGGCGCGCCTGGCAGGCCGGTCACCTGCTTCGGTGGATGACGGCTTCCCGGCGGGCGGAGGCCCTGTTCTTCGTGGTCGAAGCGTCCTCCAGGATAGGGACGACAGCGATCCTGGCGACGCTCGCCGCGCAGGCGCCGCCCAGCAGGAGCATGAAGCCGACGCCCGCCGCAAAGCAGATCGCGGCGACGCTAACAGGCCCTTCTGCAGGCACGAGCGACACCCAGCCAAGGGCGACCGCCCCGACCTCGAGCAGGCTGACAAAGCCCTTCGAGACGATCCCCCGGTCGGCGAATTGCGGCGCCGAGACGACCGCCCCCAGAATGGCCAGGCTCGACGTCGTCAAGCCGAGGAGAACAAAGCGCGTTGAGTCAAACCCGACGGCGTCGGCCGACTGCATCATTGCATAGGCTGCGCCTCTGATCCGACCCTGCACCGTCAAGGCGAAGGGGCTCGACAGCAGGCTCGACAACCTCTCGACGGACAGGATCGGCAGAAGCGGGACAAACCAAAGCATGAGCCTCATGACCGTACTCCTTCCAATCCAAGTCATCGCATCCGGTCAGAAGCGCATTAGACTCAATTGAAGCGAACTTTGACAATCAACTTGACCTCGAGAGGTAAAGCATTCGTAGGAGAAATACATGAGCGACGAGGATCCTCCCCGCCCCCGCCCGGCCGGGCAACTCAGCCAGCCGCTTGACCTTCTTTCGATCGCGGAGCTCGAGGAGCGCATCGCGGCGTTGAAGGCGGAGATCGCCCGGCTCGAGCAGGCCGCGCAGGCCAAACGCGCCGCGACCGCCGCCGCCGAGGCCTTTTTTCGGAAATGACCCGTCGCGCCGAGGCAGAGGCCGGCTCGGCTTGACAGCGGGGAGGCCATTGCGCTTCTTGGCGCAAATCCGCCGGTCGTCCCGGCGATTTCCGAGGCTTTTCCAAACCGAAAGCGGCCCATGCATCGCTACCGTTCGCATAATTGTGGAGAGCCCAACGAGGCGCTCGCGGGTCAGAAAATCCGCCTCTCCGGCTGGTGCCACCGCATCCGCGACCACGGCGGCGTGCTGTTTATCGACCTGCGCGACCATTATGGCCTCACCCAATGCGTCGTGGACCCCGATTCGCCGGCCTTCGCCCAGGCCGAGAAACTGCGGTCGGAGTGGGTCGTGCGCCTCGACGGCGAGGTCCGCCGCCGTCCGGCCGGCACCGAGAACCCCGACATGCCGACAGGCCAAGTCGAGGTCTATGTGAGCGAGATCGAGGTCTTGGGGCCCGCGGGGGAATTGCCGCTTCCCGTCTTCGGCGACCAGAACTACCCCGAGGACACGCGCCTCAAATATCGGTTCCTCGACCTGCGCCGGGAAAAGCTGCACGCCAACATCATGCTGCGCGGGAGGATCATCGATTCGATCCGAACGCGCATGAAGCAGGGCGGCTTCTTCGAATTCCAGACGCCGATCCTGACCGCGTCGAGCCCTGAGGGCGCGCGCGACTTTCTGGTGCCGTCGCGTCTGCACCCAGGCAAATTCTATGCGCTGCCGCAGGCGCCGCAGCAGTTCAAGCAGCTGCTCATGGTCGCGGGCTTCGACCGCTATTTCCAGATCGCGCCCTGCTTCCGCGACGAGGACGCCCGCGCCGACCGCTCGCCCGGCGAATTCTATCAGCTCGACGTCGAGATGAGCTTCGTTACGCAGGAGGACGTGTTCGAGGCGATCGAGCCCGTGTTGCGCGGCGTCTTCGAAGAGTTCTCGAACGGCAAGCCGGTCACGCAAAGCTTCCCGCGCATCCCCTATCGCGAGGCCATGCTGAAATATGGCTCCGACAAGCCGGATCTGCGCAATCCGCTCGTGATCGTCGACCTCTCGGCGGAGTTCGAGGGCGAGAGCGTCTCCTTCAAGGCGTTCCGCGGCAAGACCGTGCGCGCCATACCGGCGCCCGGCGCCGCGAGCCAACCGCGCAGCTTCTTCGACAAGCTCAACGACTGGGCGCGCTCCGAAGGCGCGCCGGGGCTCGGCTATATCATCTTCGAAGCGGAAGCCGGCGCGCTCGTCGGCAAGGGGCCAATCGCCAAGTTCATCCCCGCCGACGTGCAGGCGATGATCGCCGCCAAGGCGGGCGTCAAGGCGGGCGACGCGGTCTTCTTCTCGGCGGGAGAGGAAGCCGCCGCCGCCAAGCTCGCGGGCATGGCGCGCCTGCGCATCGGCCATGAACTCGGCCTGTCAAAGCCCGACGTTTTCGAATTCTGCTGGATCGTCGATTTCCCCATGTACGAGTGGAACGACGAAGACAAGAAGATCGACTTCTCGCACAATCCCTTCTCAATGCCGCAAGGCGGCATGGAGGCCTTGGAGACGAAAGACCCGCTCGACATTCTCGCCTATCAATACGACATCGTCTGCAACGGCGTGGAGCTGTCGTCGGGGGCGATCCGCAACCATCGCCCAGAGATCATGAAGAAGGCCTTCGAGATCGCCGGCTATGGCGAGGACGTGCTGATCGAGAAATTCGGCGGCATGTATCGCGCTTTCCAATATGGCGCGCCCCCGCATGGCGGCATTGCGCCGGGCGTCGACCGCATCGTCATGCTGCTCGCGGAGGAAGAAAATCTTCGCGAGGTGACGCTCTTCCCGATGAATCAGCGCGCCGAGGATCTGCTGATGGGCGCGCCGTCCGAAGCGACGATGAAGCAGCTGCGCGAACTGCATATCCGGCTGAACCTGCCGGAGAAGACGGCATAGGCCAGCCGTATGCAGGAGGATCTCCTCATCCTGAGGGCGCGCAGCGCGCGTCTCGAGGGACGAGGAAATCCGATAGTCCCAAGCGGCCCATCCTTCGAGACGGCCCTCCGGGCCTCCTCAGGATGAGGGGGAAGAGACCGCCAACGGCTCTAAGCGCAGGCGAACAACCGTCCCAACGCTGGCAGGAGGATTTCCTCATCCTGAGGGCGCGCGAAGCGCGCGTCTCGAAGGACGAGGAAATCTGTCAGTCACGTCTTGCCGGCCGATCCTTCGAGACGGCCCTTCGGGCCTCCTCAGGATGAGGGGGCTCTCGGGGCGAGGCGCCAAGCAAGAACGCCCGCGAGCGCAGTCCGCGCAGGAGGATTTCCTCATCCTGAGGGCGCGCGAAGCGCGCGTCTCGAAGGACGATGAAGTCCGTCAGTCACGTCTTGCCAGCCGATCCTTCGAGACGGCCCTTCGGGCCTCCTCAGGATGAGGGGGCTCTCGGGGCGTCGCTCCAAGCAAGCGCGCTGCGAGCGCAGTCCGCGCAGGAGGATTTCCTCATCCTGAGGGCGCGCGAAGCGCGCGTCTCGAAGGACGAGGAAATCCGTCAGTCACGTCCCGCCAGCCGACCCTTCGAGACGGCCCTTCGGGCCTCCTCAGGATGAGGGGGCTCTCGGGGCGAGGCGCCAAGCAAGAACGCCCGCGAGCGCGGTCCGCGCAGGAGGATTTCCTCATCCTGAGGGCGCGCGAAGCGCGTCTCGAAGGACGAGGAAATCCGTCAGTCACCTCTTGCCAGCCGACCCTTCGAGACGCCCCTTCGGGCCTCCTCAGGATGAGGGGGCTCTGGCGAGCGCTACTTTTGACCAGCCTTCCACTTCTTCACGGTCTCTAGCGCGCTTTCAATGTGCTTCGTCGCGCCAGAGTCGGACACCGCCGACAAGATCTTTCCCTCAGGCGAGATCACGTAAGAAATACGGTTCGCGAACACCGACCCCGCGATCGGCAGGCTGAACGACGCGTCATAGGCCTTGATGACGTTGAACTGCGGGTCCGCCCCGACAGGAAATTTGTCGCGGCACTCCTTCGTGGAAAACTCGCGCTGCGTCTCGATCCCGTCCCCCGACACGCCGATGACCGACGCGTTCATGGATGCAAATTGATCCATGGTTTCCGCGAATTCATGCGCCTCCTCGGTGCAAACGCTGGTGAAGGACTTGGGGTAGAAATAAAGCACCACCGGCCCCTTCTTCAGCGCCTCCTGCAACGAGAAAGTGAAGTCCTTCCCGCCTTGCGCCGCCTTGATGGAAAAGTCGGGCGCGTCGGCGCCCGGCTTCAGCGCGGCGAGCGCCGCGGTGGCCACGAAGCACAAGGCCAGAGAAAGAAGCGCGCGTTTCGCGGGAGGATAGGTCATCGGATCAAAGCCCGCCTTCATTCGTTTGCGACATGACGTCCGCGACGACGCCGCGCTTCACCAGACAGCGCCACGGCGCGCGCTCGGGGCCAACGCCGATCGTCACAGTATTGTTCGCTTCCGAGGAAATGGCGTCGACCACCGTCACTTTCGGGTTGTTGGTTTTCTTCTTGACCGCGCGCAGGCAGGCGCCTTTGTCCCGCGCAGGCACGCCGTCATCTGCCCTGGCGGGCGCCGGCGCCGCGCTCTCGAGCGTCTCTTGTTCCGTGACCTGGCAAACGCCGTTTGCCCCGTGAGCGCCTGTGTAGGTCACGATGAGCGAGCCTGCGTCACGCGCCACGCTGATGGTGACGCCGGCGCCCCTCACTTCAAAATAGTTTGCGTTTTTCGAACGCACCGACGCCTTTTTCCCGCTGACGTAGGCCCGGCCAGCGCGATCGGTTTCGACAACGATGTCCATCGGGCACTTGGCGGCGAAGGGGGGAACCTTCGCCAAAGCCGGCGCCGCCGTTGCGATGACGGTCGACGACGCCAGAACGGCGAGAACAAAAAGTTTCATTTTTGAAACCTCCGACGAAGGCTATCTTCGCCTCCATGCTAACCAGCTCAACGAGCAAACGCCAAGGTCAAGCGGCCGTCATACATGGATCGCCCGCCCATAGGCGTCGAGCACGCTCTCGTGCATCGTCTCGGACAGCGTCGGATGCGGGAAGATGGTTTTCATCAGTTCCTCCTCGGTCGTCTCGAGATTCATGGCGATGACGAAGCCCTGAATGAGCTCCGTCGCCTCCGCTCCCACGAGATGCGCGCCGAGCAGGCGCCCCGTCTTCTTGTCGAAAATCGTCTTGACGAGACCCTCTGGCTCGCCGAGCGCGATCGCCTTGCCATTGCCGAGATAGGGGAAGCGGCCGACCCGGATCTCGAAGCCGGCGGCCTTCGCCTTCTCCTCCGTGAGCCCGACAGAAGCGACTTGCGGATGGCAATAGGTGCAGCCGGGAATGAGCGCTCTGTCGAGTGGATGCGCCGGCAGGCCGGCGATCGCCTCGACGCAGGAACCCCCCTCATGTTCGGCCTTGTGCGCCAACATCGGCCCGCCCGCGACGTCGCCAATGGCGTAGACGCCCGGCGCCGACGTCCGGCCGAGGCCGTCGATTTTGATCACGCCCTTTTCCAGCGCCACGCCGGCCGCCTCGAGCCCGAGATTTTCGACATTGGCCACCACGCCCGCCGCGGACAGGACGCGCTCGACCTCCAGCGTCTCCGTCGCGCCATCGGGACCTTTCAGAGTGGCGACGACGCTGTCCGCCTTCCTCTCGAGCCCAGCGACCATCGTCGCCGTCCGTATGGCGACGCCCTGCTTCTCGAAGCTCTTGCGCGCGAGCGCGGCGATTTCCGCATCCTCCGCGGGGAGGATCTGCGGCAGCGCCTCGACCAGCGCGACCTCGACGCCGAAGGTCCGGAAGAAGGAGGCGAATTCCACGCCGATCGCGCCAGCGCCGACGACGAGCAGCGACTTCGGAAAGCGGTCCGGCTTCAATGATTCGAAATAGGTCCAGACCAAGCGCCCGTCCGGTTCGAGGCCGGGCAGGACGCGCGGGCGCGCGCCGGTGGCGATGATGATGTGCTTGGCCTGATAGACGCCCTCCCCCAGCGTCGTCTTGGGGGCCGGGAGTTGCGGCGTGACGGGCGGTTTGGTCGGGGCGCCGACCTTGACGTCGCCCTTGCCGAGAAGCCGCGCCTCGCCCCAGATGACGTCGACCTTGTTCTTCTTCAACAGGAAACCGACCCCGGCGTTGAGCCGCGCCGCCGCCTCGCGCGAACGCGCCACGATGCGCGCGGCGTCAAAGCTCAGGCCGGCGCCCGTGACGCCGAAATGCGCGCCCTCTTTGGCCAGTCGGTAGACTTCCGCCGATCGAAGCAGCGCCTTGGTGGGAATGCACCCCCAATTGAGACAGATGCCGCCGAGGTGCTCGCGTTCGACCACTGCGGTCTTCAGGCCGAGTTGGGCGGCGCGAATCGCCGCGACATAGCCCCCCGGCCCGCCGCCGATGACCAGAACGTCGTAAGCGCCCATCGATGCCTCGCCTGTTGCCGCCGCACGCTGCCGCAGTGTTAGCCGCGCGCACGCGCCTCGTCGAGGCCGCCCTCGCCATTGGGTTCAGAGTCGGGAGCAGAAGGCGGCGCGCCGCCGCCAGCCTTCAAAGTGTGGGGAAGACGCCTGCGTCGGCCGGTGAGTGGGTCTTCGCGAGAGTCGTGAAGACAAGGCGACGCCGGCGCAGGCGCGAGAGGTGTATGAAAAGGGACATGTCCTAATACGGGCGCGGGATGGTGGGCCGGCGCACCGGGACCGGAACCGGCCTCAACACGGGGGCAGGTCCGGGGAGAGCGCGCACGGCGTCCAACACCTTGCCGAGCGCGGCGGCGACCATGCCGCTTTTCTGTTTGCCTTTCATGAGCGTTACTCCTGTCGACCTCCTCTGACAGGTGCAACACTCCAGCCGCTTCTTTTGATCCGCCAAAAATTGGAATAAATCAAAAAAGCGCCCGCCGGGACTCGGCGGACGCTTTCAAAAATCTATTTGTTTCAGCGTGTTACGCAGCCGCCGGCAAGGCCGCCTTGGCCTGCGCGACGATCGCCGCAAAGGCCTCCGGCTGCTCGATAGCAAGCTGGGACAGAACCTTGCGGTCGACGCCGACGCCCGCCTTGGCGAGGCCGTCGATGAAGCGCGAATAGGTCAGGCCGTGCTCGCGCACGGCGGCGTTGAGGCGCTGGATCCACAGAGCGCGGAAGGTGCGCTTCTTGGCCTTGCGATCGCGCGTGGCGTATTGCATCGCGCGGTCGACTGCGGCCTTGGCGGTGCGAATCGTATTCTTGCGGCGGCCATAAAAGCCCTTGGCGGCCTTCAGCGTCTTTTTGTGCTTGGCGTGGGACGTAACGCCCCGTTTCACGCGAGCCATGACGAAACTCCTCGAAATTCTGCGTTAGATTGCGGGACGATCAGCCGTTCGGCAGGAAATATTTCTTGACGTTGTCGCCGTCCGTCTTGAACAGAACATTCGTCCCGCGCAGATTTCGGATCTGCTTGTTCGTGCGCTTGATCATGCCGTGGCGCTTGCCCCGGTGGGCATAGACCACTTTCCCGGTTCCGGTGATCTTGAAGCGCTTCTTGGCGCCGGATTTCGTCTTCAGCTTGGGCATTTTGCTCTCCTGGGCCGCTGGCCCCGTTGTTTTTGACGCGCCCTGGCCTCTGATGGACCTTGCGGGCGCTTTTCGCGCGAGCGAAAAGAACCGCCACGGCAGCCCATCACTGGCCGGGCGGTTCAGAAGCGCCGCATATAGAGGGAAAGCCGCGGCAATTGCAAGAGGCGGTGGACAGACGCCGTTTCGGAGACATATTCAAGTCGACCCCGGCCGGCTGAAGCCGGGCAAGAGGAGCATGACCGAGGGCTTTTTACGATGAATGTCTACGCGCCATTGCCTGCTTCCGTCACGGCCGAATGTCCCGTCAACTCTCACAATGAGTGGGACCCACTCGAGGAAATCATCGTGGGCCGGCTCGAAGGCTCGACGATCCCCTCCGACCATCCCGTCGTGACCTGCAATATTCCCGGCATGGCGGCGCGCGCGCAGGCGCTGGCCGCGGGCTTTCGTTTTCCCAAGTTCATGATCGAGCCGGCCCAGGAAGAGCTCGACAATTTCATCAAGGTTCTCGAATCACTGGGGGTGAAGGTCACCCGGCCGGAGCCCTTCAATCACAAGGCGAAATTTTCGACCCCTTACTGGTCGTCGCGCGGCTTTTGCAATTCCTGCCCGCGCGATTCGATGCTGGTGATCGGCGACGAAATTCTCGAAACGCCGATGGCCTGGCCCTGCCGCTATTTCGAGACCCACTCTTATCGGCCGATTCTGAAGGAGTATTTTCGCCGTGGCGCGCGCTGGACTTCCGCCCCCAAGCCGCAACTGACCGACGAGCTTTTCGACCCGAATTTCAAGCTGCCCGAAAAGGGCGAGCCGATTCGCTACATCCTGACCGAGTTCGAGCCGGTCTTCGACGCGGCCGACTTCTTCCGCTGCGGTCGGGATATTTTCGTCACCCGCTCGAATGTGACCAACGCCATGGGCGTCGACTGGCTGCGGCGCCATCTCGGCGACGGCTATCGCATTCACGAGATCAAGAGCCGCTGCCCCAACCCCATGCATATCGACACGACCATCCTGCCGCTGGGCCCGGGCAAAATCCTGATCAATCCGGAATACATCGATCCGGACGAACTGCCCGACATCTTGAAAAAGTGGGACATTCTCGTCGCGCCGGAGCCAGACCCGATCGAGGACCGCATCCTCAAGATCACCTCCATGTGCGGCAAATGGCTGAGCATGAACATTCTGATGGTCGACGAGAAACGCATGATCGTCGACCCGCATCACACCAAGATGATGCGGCAGGTGGAGAAATGGGGCTTCGAGCCGATCCCGGTCCCCTTCCTGCATTACGCCGCCTTCGGCGGCGCCTTCCATTGCGCGACTCTGGACGTGCGCCGCCGGGGGACGCTTGAGCGCTATTTCTAATTCACGCCGCTCAATCTGAGGCCGATCATCCCGGTGACGATCAGGGCGATCGACGCCAGACGCATCGGGGTGGCCGGCTCGTTGAAAAGATAGACGCCGACGACGGTCACGGCGGCGACGCTGCCGCCCGTCCAGACGGCGTAGGCCGTTCCGGCCGGAATATATTTCACCGCGATCCCGAGACAGCCGACGCTGGCGATCATGAAGAACAGCATGATCACGGTCGGCCACAGCCGCGTAAAGCCTTCGGCGTATTTCATGCCGACGAGCCAGCCGACTTCGCACAGGCTGCCGATCAGAAGAATGATCCAGGCCATTGTAGAAAATCCCCGACGAAACGCTCCCTTGAGGCCTTGTTCGTGTTCCCGCGCTCCGCGTCAAGGCTCTCCGGGCCGCCGGCGCAGGCGCGGCGTTTGAATTTCGCGTGCGCGGACCAAAATAAGCTTTGAGGAGTCGCGCATGAGGAAAATCATTGGCGTCTATCCGCCGCCAGAGACGATGCACTGGGTCGGCGACGGCTTCCCCGTCCATCGGCTGTTCTCCCACGCCGAGCATGGCGCGCGGGTGAGTCCCTTCATTCTCCTGGATTACGCCGGGCCCATGGATTTTGCGCCCACAGACCACAGGCGGGGCGTCGGCCAGCATCCGCATCGAGGTTTCGAGACCGTGACCATCGTCCTCGACGGCGAGGTGGCGCACCGCGATTCAACCGGCGCTGGCGGATTGGTCGGCCCGGGCGACGTCCAGTGGATGACGGCCGGCTCGGGCGTGCTGCACGAGGAATATCATTCGGAGGCCTTCTCACGGCGGGGCGGGCGGCTCGAAATCCTGCAGCTCTGGGTCAATCTGCCGGCGCGGCTGAAAATGGCGGCCCCGCGCTATCAGACCCTCAAAGACTTGGACATTCCGCGCGTCGATCTGCGCAACGACAGCGGGCTCGTCCGGGTGATCGCCGGAGAGTTCGAGGGCGTCAGGGGTCCGGCGCAGACGTCGACGCCGATGAACATCTGGGATGTCCGCCTCGACGCCGGAAAGACAGCCGCCTTCGTTATGCCAGAAGGGCACAATTTGGTCCTCGCGGTGCTCGACGGCCCCGTCGTGATCAACGGCGAGGGCCACGCCCGTTCGGGCGAAACGGTCGTGTTCGACCGCTATGGCGGCGAGGCGATCTTGTCGGCGCAGGCCGACGCCAAGGCGCTCCTGCTCAGCGGCGCGCCGATCGACGAGCCTGTCGAGCAGCAAGGCCCCTTCGTGATGAACACCAAGGAAGAAATCCGGCAGGCGGTCGAAGATTACCGGTCCGGCGGCTTCGGCGCCATCGCCCCCGCGGGCGCGCAAGCGACGGGTTGAATGCTGGCGTTGACGCAGGGCGTGAGCCTGAGCTCCTCGACGGTCGCGGCGAGCGCCGCGAGTTCGACAGGCTTCGTCAGATAGGCGTCGACGCCGGCGCGCCGCGCCGCGCGCGAATCGTCTTCCTGAGCGCTCGCGGTCAGCATGATGATCGGGGTGCGGGAGGCCCGCGCGCGGAACTCGGCGTCCCGTATGCGGCGTGCGGCCTCGCGGCCGTCCAGCTCCGGCATGAACAGATCCATAACAATGAGGTCGTAAGCTTCCGCGCCGCCATCGATGGCGTGCAAGGCCATGGCCAGCGCTTCCGCCCCGTCTCGCGCGCGCGCCGCCCGGGCGCCGAGCTTTTCCAGGCTGCGCGTCAGGATCAGCGCGTTGACGTCGTTGTCCTCCGCGACCAGCACGCTCAGACCGTCGAGCATGGCGATAGGCTCGACCGTTTGGATGGGGGCCTGTTGGCGAACCGTGGCGCGCGCCAGTCGCGCCGCCAGGGAAGCGCGACGCACCGGCTTGACCAGCCAGCCGTCGAAATCACGCAGCGCCGCTTCGCCGAAAGCGCGCCGCTCCAATGGCGAGAAGAGCAGGAAAAGCCGGCCCGCGCCTGCGGCGCGCGCCGCCCTGGCGAGACTGGCGACCGAGTCCGCCCCGAGCGCACAATCGATGATCACGGCGTCGAAAGGTTCCTTTTTCGACAGGCGCAGGCCTGCGTCGGGCGCCGTGGCGACGGTCGCTGAGGCGCCCGACGCCTGGAGCGTCTCGGCGATATAGGGCGCCTCGAACCGGCTTCCGCCCACGATCAGCGCGCTTTGGCCCTGCAAGGGGCGCGAGGCCCCGGTTGCGAGACCGAGGCGCGGCGCCGGCAAGGCGACCGAGAAGGTCGACCCCTCGCTCGACGATTTTGCAAGGAGAAGGGAGCCGCCCATCAGCGCGACGAGCCGCCGTGAGATCGCGAGGCCGAGCCCGGTTCCGCCCTGCCGGCGCGTCGCGGAGGGATCCACCTGCGTGAAATCCTCGAAGATGGCCTCCCGCGCCGCCGCGGGCACGCCCGGGCCCGTGTCGCGCACGTCGATCCGCAGCGTCTCGCCGTCGCGCCACAGCCGCACGCCGACGCCGCCTCGCTCGGTGTAATTCACGGCGTTGCCGACAAGATTGATCAGAACCTGACGCAAACGCGCCGGATCGCCCGTGATCTCGCGCGGGGCATCGGGCGCGACGACGCTCGCGATTTCCAGTCCCTTCGCCTGGGCGCGTGGGGCCAGTAATTCGACGACGCTTTCGACGAGCCCGGCGGGCGCGAAGCTGTCGCGACGCAAGGCGACCCTGCCGGCCTCCAATTTCGAATAATCGAGAATGTCGTCGATCAGTTGAGCGAGCGCCCTGCTCGAGTCGCCGATCGCTTCGACGTAACTCGCCTGCTCGGCGTCGAGCCGGGTCATGCCGAGGAGCTGGGCCAACCCCATGACGCCGTTGAGCGGCGTCCGGATTTCATGACTTACGACCGCAAGAAAGCGCGACTTGGCGACAGTCGCCGCCTCCGCCTTCCTGCGCGCCGCCGCCGCCGCGCGCAACTCCGCGACTTCGATGTCGAGCGCGACGCTGCGCCGATGGGCGCGGAAAGCCACGAACGCGGCGGCCGTCAACAGGACGCCGGCACTGAAGAGGAGAAGGAGGGCCAAAGCGGTCACGCCGCGATTCGTCCCGACGAGAGTCCCGAACGATAGGCGAGCGCCTCGGCAAGATGGGGGCGCGACACTTGGTCTGCGCCGTCGAGATCGGCGATCGTGCGGGCGAGTTTCAAGACCCGATGGAAGCCCCGCGCGGTGAGCGCGAAGCGGTCGGAGGCCTCGCGGATGAGCGCCGCCCCCGGGGCGTCCAGCTCGGCGACGCGTTCGATGACCGCGGCCGGCGCGGCGGCGTTGGTCGTAACGCCCGGGAGGCCCAGCGCGTCAAATCGATCTCGCTGTACGGCGCGGGCATGGGCGACGCGCGCGCCCGCCTCTCTCGATCCCTCGGCGGGCGGCGGCAGGACGAGATCGGCGGCGCTGACGGCCGGCACTTCGATCTGCAGGTCGAAGCGGTCGAGCAGCGGACCCGACAGGCGCGCCTGATACTGGGCGACGCAGCGCTCGTTGGGCTGGCGCCGGCAGGCGTAGCCCGGGTCCCGCCCATGCCCGCAGCGGCAGGGGTTCATCGCCGCGACGAGCTGGAAACGAGCCGGATAGACGGCGCGATGATTGACCCGCGAGACGGCGACTTCTCCCGTCTCGAGCGGCTGTCGCAGACTGTCGAGAACCTGCGGCTGGAACTCCGGCAATTCGTCGAGGAATAGAACGCCGTGGTGGGCAAGCGAGATTTCGCCCGGCCGGGCGTGCGTCCCGCCGCCGACGAGCGCCGCCATCGAGGCCGAATGATGCGGGGAGCGAAAGGGCCGCCGATCGGTCAATTCGCCACCGGCGATCTGCCCCGCCACCGAATGGATCATCGAGACTTCGAGCAGCTCGCGGGGGGTGAGCGGCGGCAGGATCGAGGGCAGCCGGGCCGCCAGCATGGACTTTCCCGCGCCCGGCGGACCACTCATCAAAAGATTGTGTCCGCCCGCGGCGGCAATCTCCAGCGCGCGCTTGGCGCTCTCCTGTCCCTTGATGTCGGCAAGGTCCGGCATGTCGACGGCGCGGGCGCGAATGGCGGGCTCCGGGCGCGCCAGGGCCTGGACGCCCTTGACGTGATTGACGAGTTGAATGAGCGAGCGCGGGGCGAGAACGTCCATGTCGCGCGACGCCCAAGCCGCCTCCGGGCCGCATTCCTTCGGACAGATCAGCCCCTGCCCCCGTGCGTTCGCCGCCACCGCCGCCGGCAGGACGCCAGCGACGGGCGTGAGCGTCCCGTCGAGCGCGAGCTCGCCCAGGACCACGAAGCCCTCGAGCGCATCAGAGGGAATCGCGCCGATCGCCGCCATGACGCCCAATGCGATAGGCAGATCGTAATGACTGCCCTCCTTGGGCATGTCGGCCGGCGCCAGATTGACGGTGATGCGCTTGGCGGGCAATGCGAGGCCGGAGGCGATCAGCGCCGCGCGCACGCGCTCCCGCGACTCGGCCACCGCCTTGTCGCCCAGCCCCACGACGTTGAAGACGACGGCCCCAGGCGAAATCTGCACCTGCACATCGACGGGTCGCGCCTCCACCCCTTCGAAGGCGACCGTCGCCACCCGCACCGCCATGACCGCGCGCTCCTGGAACTGTCGAAAGACGATAGCTTGACCTTAGCCTGAGGCTCTCCCCTCGGCAAGAACAATATGCGAACATAAACCAGCCTGTTCGCCGAGCAGTTGCCGCCGGGACAAAATTGGTTAGGCTCGCGGCATGTCGAACGAGCCCCGGAGGAGGCCCGATGAAAAGGTTTTTCTTGAGCGCCGCGGCGCTGGCTTTCGCCGCGGGCGCGGCTGGCGGGGCGGCGCAGGCGGCGCAATGCGGCAATGGCCCGGGCGGCTTTGAAAACTGGAAGCAAAATTTTGCGCAAGAAGCGCAGGGGCGCGTCGGCCAGGCCGGCATCGCCGCATTGATGAACACGCATTACAACGCCGCGACCATTTCGGCCGACCGGGGTCAGAAGAGCTTCCGACTGTCGCTCGACCAGTTCATGTCGAAACGCGGCGCCTCCGCCATCGTCGCGCGCGGCCGTCAGCTGAAGCGCTCTCAGGGGGCGTTATTTTCGTCGATCCAGCAGCGGTACGGCGTGCCGCCGGGACCGCTCATCGCCATCTGGGGCATGGAGACGGGATTTGGCGCAGTGCACGGCAATCAGCACGCGCTCTCGGCCGTCGCGACCCTCGCCTATGACTGCCGCCGTTCAGATTATTTCACCGATCAGCTCTACGCCGCCCTCAAGCTGATCGACAACGGGACGCTGTCCCCGAACGCGCGCGGCTCCATGCACGGCGAGATCGGCCAGACCCAATTCCTGCCGAAGAACATCCTGAACTATGGCGGCGGCGGCAATCTCGACAACGCCGGGGCGGCGCTGGTCGCGACGGCGAATTTCCTGCATGCCCATGGTTGGCGTCCCGGCGCAGGCTATCAGCCCGGGGAACCCAATTTCGAGGCGATTCAGGCCTGGAACGCCGCCTCGGTCTACCAGCGCGCCATCGCCATTATCGGCCGCCAGATCGACGGCGGAGACGACTAAGAAAAAGAGGCGGTCCCGCTGTGTGACCGCCTCGCCTTCCTTAAAGGAGCGCCTTACTCCGCCGCCGTCCTGTATTTATCCGTATCGTCGTGGTCGTCGTCGCCTTTGCCAGCGGCAGCCTCGTCCTTGGGTTCGCCGGCCGCCTCGCCCTCGTCCGGCGCCGGCGCGTCGGGGTCGTCCGGCAGGTCGAACGTCTGCTGAGGCGACTTGAACGCCGCGGCGGCCGTCGAAATTTGCGGCGGCGGAGTCCGGCGGCGATGGATCAGGTAGATCACAAAGGCCGCGATGACTCCCAGACCCATGGTCAGATAGACGGGAAGGTCGCGGAAAAAGGTCCGGTCCACCGAGAAGGGGAAGCGGGACACCCAGCGCTCGCCGTGGTCGCCCGTGACGGTCACGATGCCGACGAAATAGCCGCCCTCTTTGAAGTTGTGCTCGAAATTAACCGTCCCGGTCGGGTAGCTCTTGGGCGGCTGGTAGGCCACGGTGACCGCCTCGAGGTTCTCGCTCTCCTTGTCCTCGCCGCCGACGTCCTTGACGATTCGCAACTCGATTTTCATGTCGCGCAGTTCGTCCTGCTCGGCGTCGAGCACCATGATCATCGGTCCCGTGGAGGGAATGTCCTCGCAGAACTCGTTCTTCGAGGCCTCCGGCAGATAACCGGTGAAGTTCATGGTGTCCGGCCCGATGAACAGGCGGCAGCGCCCCTCGGCCGCACCGAGCCGGCCATGCGCCTGGGCCGGGACCGCCGAAAAACCGGCGACGGCGGCGAGCGCCGCGGCGATTGCCAAGCGCTTGAGGGGCCTCATGTAAAGCAACAAAGTTGAACCGTCGCCACTCATGCTGTCCTCCTGGTCTCCGTGTGACAAGGACACGCGACTCTCAGGATAAATTGGTTGAGCGCCGCCCGTCCGCGGAGCGCGCGACGCCATTTGGTCGATGTTAGCGTATTCCCCTCGTACAGCAAGGGTGCGACAATCGGTCATCTATGCGGCTTTGCAGCATGCCGCGCAGTCGCCGTGGCGGCTCCAGAGGGGCTGTGGGTCGGCCTCATCGAGCGACGCACGGGCGCCCGCCGCGAGGTCGAAACGCCCTTCGCAACTGCGAAAAGCCGCAAGCCGAAAGCGTGACCTCGGCGCGCCGCGGGCCGCCGACCCGCCGCAGGGACGTCTTTTTCCCGCCGTTAAGCAAGGCGCCACCTTAACAAGAGTTCATCCGCGCCCGCCTTGCCACCCAATTCGGGCCAAGCCATATTGCTGGAAGCCATAATGGTTGAGGCCACGAGCGAGGGCGAGTCCGCACGCGCGTAAGGCCTCGGAGATCGAGAGGATCGCTATGTCTCACTACGACCGCAACTCGAGCTTCGGCTACGGCCGCGGGGTCGCCCGGTCGACCACGGCCGAGATCGACGAGGGCCTGCGCGCTTACATGCTCGGCGTCTATAATTACATGACGCTCGGCCTCGCCGTGACGGGCCTTGTCGCGCTCGGCACCTTCATGCTGGCGAATCCGCAGTTCGTCGGCGGCAAGCTGGTGGCGCTGTCGCCCTTCGGGCAGATGCTCTACACTACGCCGCTGCGCTGGCTCGTCATCCTGTCGCCCCTCGCCTTCGTCTTCATGATCGGCGCGCGCGCCAACACCATGTCGGCGGCGACGGCGCGGAACCTGTTTCTCGCCTTTTCGGCGGTGATGGGCCTGTCGATGTCCTCGCTGTTGCTGGTGTTCACCGGCGCCTCGATCGCCCGCGTGTTCTTCATCACGGCGGCGGCCTTCGGGGGCCTGAGCCTCTACGGCTATATGACGAAGCGCGATCTGTCGGCTTTCGGCTCCTTCCTCGTGATGGGCGTCTGGGGTCTCGTCATCGCCGGCCTGGTCAATCTGTTCCTGCAGTCGAGCGGCCTCCAGTTCGCCCTCTCCATCCTGTCGGTTCTGATCTTCTCGGGCCTCACCGCCTGGGATACGCAGAACATCAAAGACATGTATTACGAGGGCGACGGCTACGAAGTTGCGCAGAAGAAGAGCGTCTTCGGCGCGCTTTCGCTCTATCTGGACTTCATCAACATGTTCCAGTCGCTGCTGTTCCTGTTCGGTCAGCGCAACGACTAAGGGCGCAACGACTAAGCGTCATCGTCGAAGCTTGGAAAAAGCCCCGCCCCGCGGGGCTTTTTTTGTCGCCTATTCGGCGCCGACGAGCCTCAGGCCGCGGTCGAGCGCGCGCAGGACGCGCGACAGATCATGACCGCGCCGCATGACGAGGCCGGAGGCGGCGACGACGGCATAGGCTCCCTGTTTGCGCGCGAGCTCGGGATCTTTCTCGACCCGGTAGAGCGGCGCCTCGCTGGAGCGCCGAAAAATCGAAAAAACCGCTTTGGCCGGCGTGAAATCCAGGGCGTAATCCCGCCATTCGCCGGCGGCGACCTTGGCGCCGTAGAGGTTGAACAAAAGGTTCAGCTCGCGGCGGTCGAAGGAGACCGGAGCGGCCACCCGGGCTTGTGACCTCGCTTGATCGCCCTGCCCTGCATGGCCCGAGCCGGCCACGACAACGAAGGCTGGGCGAGAACGACTCGGCTCCGTCGTCTCCGACTCCGCCATGAAGCATCTCCCGCTGTGTTCTGTCATGTTTGCGCGATGACGGCCTCAGGGCAAGCCCCCTTTGTCAGGAGAGCGTCACAATATGCCGCTTAGCGCGCATAAGCTTGGCTGTAACAATGAAAATTCACAATTCCGCCTGCATTGGGCCCCTTGCATGTCAAACGCCTTGGACAATATTTTCTCTCATTGCCGCGACAGGTCTGGACGCGCTTTTCCGGTTTTCGTCAGCCCCCCAGCCCCCCGGGATCGTGCGGTTCAGACCATAAAATGTCGTAGCGATGGACGGGTCGGCCGGGAGAAATCCCGAGCCGACCTTGTCTTTTGGGGGCTCTTGTATTTCGCCGGCGAATGACGAACTTGGAAAGCGCGGCTGCACGGCCGCTCCCATTCGCAATTTGATCGAAGGCTCCACGGGAGCCGATTCGCATTTTGGAGACCTCATGACGAACGACGCTGCCACCGAAGCGCCGCAAGCCGCCCAATTCGGCTTTGAAGCGGATGTCGCGCAGCTTCTGGAACTGATGACGCACTCCGTCTATTCGGAGCGCGAGGTGTTTTTGCGCGAGTTGATTTCGAACGCCGCGGACGCCTGCGAAAAGCTGCGCTATGAGTCGCTCTCGAACGAAAAGCTCGCCGCTGACGCCGGCGCGCCCCTCATCATCCTTACGCTCGACAAGGAGAAGCGGCGGCTGACGGTTGCCGATAATGGCGTCGGCATGTCCCGCGAGGAGCTCATCAGCGCCTTGGGCGCCATCGCCAATTCGGGCACCCGCGCCTTTCTCGAGAGGCTCGGCAAAGACGGGGCGGCGGAGGGTTCGTCGCTGATCGGTCGCTTTGGCGTCGGCTTCTATTCCGTGTTCATGGTCGCCGATCTCGTCGAGGTGGAGACGCGCCGGGCCGGCGAGAGCGAAGCCTGGCTGTGGTCCTCGCCGGGCAAGGGAACCTATTCGATCGCGCCGCTGCCGCTTTCGGACGCGCCGCAGGTCGGGTCGCGCGTCACGCTCCATCTCAACGCCGAGAGCGACGAATTTCTCGAGCCCTGGCGAATCGAAAGCGTCGTTCGCGAGCACTCGGGCGCCGTCTCGACTCCGATCGACCTCATCGAGGAGCCGGGCAAGGAGCCGCGGCGCATCGCCGATGGCGTGGCGCTCTGGACCAAGCCCAAGTCCGAGATCACGAACGAGCAATATACGGACTTCTACCGGCAGCTCGCCGGCGCCTTCGACGAGCCGGCGCTCGTCGCGCATTGGCGCGCGGAAGGGCGCATGGAATATACGGTGCTCGCCTTCGTGCCGGGCGCGCGGCCTTTCGACCTGTTCGAGCCGAGCCGCAAGAGCATGTCGAAGCTCTACGTGCGCCGCGTGCTGATCTCGCGTGACGTCGAACTCCTGCCGGCGTGGCTGCGATTCGTGCGGCTCGTCGTCGACAGCGCCGACATTCCGCTCAATGTCTCGCGCGAGATGGTGCAAAAAAGCCCCGTCCTCGCCGCGATCGGCAAGGCGGTCGCGACGCGACTGCTGCAGGACCTCGGCAAGCTCGCCGAGAACGAGCCCGAGAAATTCGCCTCCGTCTGGGAGAATTTCGGCGCGGTCATCAAGGAAGGCCTGCACGAGGACCCGAGCCGCCGCGACGGCATTTTCGAGATCGCGCGGTTTGCTTCGACCAAGGCTGAGGGCAAGACGCGCACGCTCAAGGACTATGTCGCTGATCTGCGCGAAAATCAGACGGCCATTTATTACATCACCGGCGACGACGCCAAGCGCCTCGCCACGAGCCCGCAGCTCGAAGGCTTCCGCGCAAGGAGCGTCGAAGTGCTGTTGCTCGACGACGCGGTCGACGCCTTCTGGGTGACGAGCGCGCTCGGTTTCGACGGCAAGCCGTTCAAATCGGTGACGCAGGGACAGGCGGACATTGATCTCATCCCGCTCGCCGAAGAGGCGAGGACGGACGAGGCGCCGCAGGCCGAAAACATCGGCGATCTGGTCGGGGCGCTCAAGGAGACGCTCACGGACGAGGTCGAGGACGTGCGCATCTCGACGCGCCTGACCGAAAGCGCCGCCTGTCTCGTCGCTTCCGAGAAGGGGCTCGACCGGCAACTGGCGCGGATTCTCGCGGAAAGCGGGCAGAAGTCCATGCTCGGCAAGCCCATACTGGAGATCAACGCCAAGCATCCGGCCGTCGCCGCGCTCGCCGCGAGCTTGCGCGAGACGGGCCGCGACGGCGCCGCGGACGGGATGCATCTGCTGTTCGATCTGGCGCGCGTCGCCGACGGCGAACCGCCGGTCGACCCGGCCGCCTTCGCCCGCCGCCTGAGCGCCCTCATCGCCAGGAGCGCGTAAGCGAAAGTGACCGCCGCCCCCGCAAAGGCCCAGACCCGCTCTCCTTCCCGCGCCGACGCGCTTGCGCGCGTCGCCGCCGCTCTCGTCGAGAGCGGGGTAGAGGCGGCGCAGGCGCAGGAGGAGTCACGGCTCCTGCTGCGCGCGGCCGCCGGATTGACGAGGCTCGAGCTGACGATGTCGCCGGATGCGCCGCTGACCGACGAGCAATCGCAACGGCTCTCCTCTTACGCAGCCCGCCGGGCGGCGCGGGAGCCGGTCTCGCGCATTTTGGGCGCGCGGGGGTTCTGGACGCTCGATCTCGCCGTCGCCCCCAATGTGCTCGATCCACGCCCGGACACGGAGACGCTGGTCGAGACGACGCTCGCGCTGATCGAGAATCGCGACGCGCCGTTCTCGATCTTGGATCTCGGCGCCGGCTCGGGCGCAATTCTCTGCGCGCTGCTCAGCGAAATGCCGGGCGCGTTCGGCGTCGCCGTCGACCTTTCGCCGGACGCCTGCGCCGCCACGCGCGCGAATCTGACGCGCTGCGGCTTGAATGCGCGGGCGCAGGTGGTGCGCGGCCGCTGGGGCGCTGCGCTGAACGGGCCCTTCGACGTCATTGTCTCGAACCCGCCCTATATTCGCGCCGGCGATCTCGCGACGCTCGACCCGGAGGTGCGCCTCCACGATCCCGCGCTCGCGCTCGATGGCGGCGCCGACGGTCTTGCCTGTTATCGCGACATTGTCGCCGACCTCGGGCGCCTGCTGGCCCCTGACGGCCTCGTCGCCTTCGAAGTCGGCTTCGATCAGGCGGCGAGCGTCGCCGCCCTGCTCGGCGCCTCGGGTTTCGCCGTCGCCCGCATCGCGCGGGACGCCGGCGGCCATCAGCGCGTCGTGGCGGCCAGGCCCGTGCAGCCGAGGTCGTGACATATTCGCTACAGTGCTCGGTTTTTCTCCGCATCAATGCGACGCCGCACTTGGCGCAGGGGGGTCAAGCCACTATAGTCTTTGTAAATACAGCTGACCGACATTCGAGATGAGGATCTCGATTATTTGCGGGTCCGCCTCGCAAGCGGAAACCCCGGCAAGGCCGGCAAGGGCTGGCGTGTAAGCTGCATGATCCCGGTGGATTAAGGCGACGGTGATTGTCGTCGCGCGCGTCCCTTGAAGATGCGCGACCGTTGAAATCCGCCGGCTGCATCGGACGATCGAGTCGAGGCGATGTCGAACGTCGACTGATGAGAATCGCGCAGCCAAAGACGGCAGATTTGAACGGGCGCGGCCAGGCGCCCTTGTAAGCAATCCGTCCGAGTGCGCGGCCGCGAATGGCCGCCGGCCGGGCGATTATCCTTCGGCGGGAAGGAGCGGCGCGTCGCGGACGCGGCCTTAGCGTCATTTGCGCCTGTAGCGCGCGAAGCTTTCGGGGGAGTGGATGAGACCAGGACAGAACAAGCGCATGCGGGGGCGCAGCGGCCGCAAGGGCCCGAACCCGCTCACCCGTTCTTATGAGTCGAATGGTCCTGACGTAAAGATTCGCGGCACGGCCCAGCACATCGCCGAGAAGTATCTGCAGCTCGCCCGCGACGCGCAGTCGTCCGGCGACACGA
The DNA here is from genome assembly GCF_040687965.1 of Methylocystis echinoides. Taxonomy (NCBI): domain Bacteria; kingdom Pseudomonadati; phylum Pseudomonadota; class Alphaproteobacteria; order Hyphomicrobiales; family Methylocystaceae; genus Methylocystis; species Methylocystis echinoides. The sequence continues at coordinate 2,860,365 of NZ_CP156084.1, read as the reverse complement.
TCATGGCGGAAAGCCTGCTTCAGCACGCCGAGCATTATTTCCGCCTCATCGCTGCGGCTCAGCAGGCGCAGCAGCAGGCGAACGGCTTCGGCCGCCCGCCGGTCGAGGCGGAGATCGAGGTGGAGGAGGACGACGATTTCGCCGCCCTGCCCGATCGCTTCGCGCCGCTCTCGGAGCGCTTGCCCCAGCCGGTCTATCAGCCGCAGCCCTATAATCAGCCGCAGCCTCAGCCGCATTTCGCGCAGCCGCAACCCCAGCCGCAGCCCTATGAGGAGCGGCCCATCGGCGAAATGCGCGGGGAGCGGCCCGAACGCATGGAGCGGCCGGAGCGCGGCGAACGCCCGCCGCGGCCGGAGCGGCCTCCCTTCCGTGAGCGCGGCGGCGAAGGCGAGCAGCAGCCGCGCCGCGGCTTCCGCGAGCGCCGCTTTCAGCGGCCGGAGACGAGCGACGAGCCGGCGCCGACATTGCCGTCCTTTATCACCGCCCCGCCCGCGCGCGGCGCGGCCGGCCCCGGCGAGACGGAGGCCGTCGACGTGGCCTTCGCTCCCGCCGAGCGCCCGCAGGCCCGCGAGCACGAGGGGGTGAATTTCCACCTGAGTTCGCGCCGTCGGCGCCGCCCGCGCCAGCAGGTCGAGGAAGCGGCCGGCGAGGTCCGGGAGGAGGCGCCGCAGGCGACCGAGCTTCCCTTCGAGCCGGATCGTTTCTGATAGATAAAATCGATGAGAGCCGCCCCTTGGGGCGGCTCTTTCGTTTCAGAGCAGCGTCAGCGCGTCGCCTTGGGCGATGCGGCCGCCGGTCTCGATTCGCGCGTAGACGCCGCAATCGATGTGGCCGAAGGTCTTGCGCAGCGTCTGCACCAGATCCATGTCGCGCCGGCCCGTGCCCGGCTCGACGCCCGTCGCGGCGCAGCGATCGGTCATCTTCAGGACGGCGAGGGTCACGCCGCCGATCTGCAGCCGGCGACCGGGCCACTCGGCTTCCGCCCAAGGCTCCGCCCCCTCGACGTAAAGATTGCCGCGAAAGCGCAGCGGATCGACCGGCGCGCCCTGCGCCGCTTCGATCGCGGCGACGCTCGACAGATTGATGAGCGAGACGAAGCCCGAGGCCGAATCGGTGAAGCGGAAGCCCTCGGGCGCTTCGAGGAGTTTGACCGGGCCGCGAATGTCCGCCCCGAGATAATCGGTCAGGAAAGCCTCGATCACGGCGCGGCCCTCGGGCCGCCGCAGATCGCCCCGCGCGACGTCGCGCCCATCCTGTTCGATGGTCAACACGCCGGAAGCCTCATCGTATCGAGTCGCAAGTCCGGCGAGCGCGCCTTGCCTCATGAGCATGAGAAACTTGATTTTGGGCTGATGCGCCGGCGCGGTCGGATCAAAGCCCGAGGGTCCGTTCTCCAGCGCGAACAGCCGGTCGCAGGGGAAGTAGCCGCCGGTCGGAAGATCGGCCGACGGGAGCGGCTCGGGCGAGAGGCCCTTAACGGGATAACGGTAGAGACGAGCGAGGCGCATGGCGGCTCCAAGGGCTGCGACAGCTGGCGCCTCATGGCCGGTAGCGGACGCTATTTGTCAAGCCGGCTAGCGTGTGGTTTGCCGATGCGCCATCCCGCCTGATCCATTTCAACGGTTAGCGGATTTTGGGGCCTTTAGTGAACCGTCTCCCGTCACCGCCTCGTGACCCCTGCTAGGGGCCCTGGCATAATGGCCCACCACTCCCTTTCTTCAGGCTCCGGTGCGGTGCGCAGCGGCGGGCTGGACGTTCGGCCCCCTCTCAGGGGATGTAAGTTCTGCATCTTTGACGACGGCCGCGCCTGCGGCTGTTGCCAATTTGTTCCGACTCAGCTAGTCATAGTAAATGGCAAGATGCACAGCACCAGTAGAAGGCCATCGCTCAGCGAGCGCTGCAGCGGCCTGCCCTGCATGCCGTGGCCGCTATGGCCGCTACAGCGGCTACGGGTCGTACTCGCCCCCTTCCTATTCTGCAACGGCGATCAGCGGGGGCGGCCGGAGCAGCGGCGGCGGATCCAGCGGCAGCGCAAAGCCGCGCTGGTCGCGACCCGGTTCGTCCGTGGTGTACACGGTTGCCGAGGTGCGAGCGCTCTCGCCGGTCCGCGAGGGAGTCGAGAAGCGAGCGTCCCTTGACCTTCGGGACATCTTTCTCTGCCATGCGTGGGACGACCGGCAGGGGCCCGCCAAGGAGCTGCACGATCTGCTTGAGTCGCTCGGGGTCAAGGTTTGGTTCAGCGAGAAGGACGTTGGCCTTGGTACCCCGTTGCTCCGCGCCATCGACAAGGGCTTGGCCAATTCGCGGATTGGGATCGTGCTGGTGACCCCTGCGCTGCTGCGCCGCCTCCCAACCGAAGGCATCGCCGACAAAGAACTTTCGGCGCTCCTCGCGGGTGAGCGGCTCGTTCCCATCGTGCATAACACTACGTATGAAGCTCTTCGCGAGGTCAGCCCTCTGCTGGCCTCGCGGAGCGGCCTGAGCACCGCAGAACAGCCGATGGCAGAAGTCGCGAGCAAGCTCGCCGAGCTAGTCACCCTCTAGCTCTATTGCCGGGGTGGCCGGCCCAACGACGCACAAGCTGGTGAATAATTCTTGATGCACCATGCAAATACCCTGGCACGGCGACCCGGTGATTGCCCCCGCGTCGGCGACTCGGACCCGCCCGCCGGGCAGCGGCTGAAGCGATTGCCGCGCAAGCCTGGGCCACGCCGCTTTGTCGCGGCCTTTTGTCCCAGCCACGCTCCGGCGCGCCGCCCTCTTTAACGCCATCGAAGCCTCCCCATATCGGACCCGAGGGCCGCCGCAAGGGGCCGAGATTCCATGACTGAGGCGCGCTGCTTTATTGGGCCCGCCTCAAGGTCGAGAGGGGAACCTATGAATTTCGAAAAATACACCGAACGCGCGCGCGGATTCGTGCAGAGCGCGCAATCCCTCGCCACCCGCGAGGGGCATCAGCAGTTCACGCCCGAGCATATTCTCAAGGTGCTGCTCGACGACGAGCAGGGCCTGTCGGCCGGTCTCATCGACCGCGCGGGCGGCAATTCGCGGGAGGCGTTGGCGAAGACCGAGGCCGCCCTCGCCAAGCTCCCCAAGGTCGCGGGCGCCGGCGCCGGGCAACTTTACCTCGCGCCCGCCACGGCCCGGCTGTTCGCCAACGCCGAACAGATCGCCCAGAAGGCCGGCGATTCTTACGTCACCGTCGAGCGGCTGCTGCTGGCGTTGGCGCTGGAGAAGGATTCCGACGCCGCCAAGATTTTGCGCGACGCCGGCGTGACGCCGCAGACGCTCAACGCGGCGATCGAAGATCTGCGCAAGGGCCGCACCGCCGATACGGCGTCCGCCGAAAATCAGTATGACGCGCTCAAGAAATACGCCCGCGACCTCACCGAAGCGGCGCGCGAGGGCAAGCTCGATCCGGTGATCGGCCGCGACGAAGAGATTCGCCGCACCGTGCAGGTGCTGTCCCGGCGCACGAAGAACAATCCCGTGCTGATCGGCGAACCCGGCGTCGGCAAGACGGCGATCGTCGAGGGGCTTGCGCTGCGCATCGTCAACGGCGACGTGCCGGAATCGCTCGAGGACAAGAAACTCCTCGCGCTCGACATGGGCGCGCTGATCGCCGGCGCGAAGTATCGCGGCGAATTCGAGGAGCGCCTGAAGGGGGTGCTCAACGAAGTGACTGCGGCCGAGGGCAAGATCATCCTCTTCATCGACGAGATGCACACGCTCGTCGGGGCCGGCAAGGCGGATGGCGCGATGGACGCGTCCAACCTCCTCAAGCCGGCGCTCGCGCGCGGCGAATTGCATTGCGTCGGCGCGACGACGCTGGACGAATACAGGAAGCACGTCGAGAAGGACGCGGCGCTGGCGCGTCGCTTCCAGCCCGTCTTCGTCGACGAGCCGACGGTCGAGGACACGATCTCGATCCTGCGCGGTCTGAAAGAGAAGTATGAGCTGCACCACGGCGTGCGCATCACCGACTCGGCGATCGTCGCGGCGGCGACTTTGTCGAACCGCTACATCTCGGACCGCTTCCTGCCCGACAAGGCCATCGACCTCGTCGACGAAGCCTCGTCGCGCCTGCGCATGCAGATCGATTCCAAGCCCGAGGAACTGGACGAACTCGACCGCCGCATCATCCAGCTCAAGATCGAGCAGGAGGCCCTGAAGAAGGAAACCGACGCGGCGTCGAAGGATCGGCTGGCGAAGCTCGAAGGCGAACTCGCCGATCTCGAGGAGAAATCCGCTGCGCTGACCGCGCGCTGGAAGGCGGAGAAGGACAAGCTCGGCAGCGCCCAGAAAATCAAGGAGCAGTTGGAGACGGCGCGCAATGAACTCGCCCAGGCGCAGCGCCGCGGCGAATATCAGCGCGCGGGCGAGCTCACTTATGGCGTAATCCCCGACCTCGAGAAGAAGCTCTCCGAAGTGGAGGCGAGCGAGGCCAAGGGCGCGCTGATAGAGGAGGCCGTGACGGCGAACGACATTGCGCAAGTGGTGTCGCGCTGGACGGGCGTGCCGGTCGACAAGATGCTCGAAGGCGAGCGCGAGAAGCTGCTTCATATGGAGGACGAACTCGCCAAGCGCGTCGTGGGGCAGCGCGAGGCGGTGGAGGCGGTCTCGACCGCCGTGCGCCGCGCCCGCGCCGGCCTGCAGGACCCGAACCGGCCGATCGGCAGCTTCATCTTCCTGGGCCCGACGGGCGTCGGCAAGACGGAGCTGACCAAGGCGCTCGCCGCTTTCCTCTTCGACGACGAGACGGCGATGGTCCGGCTCGACATGTCGGAATATATGGAGAAGCACTCGGTCGCCCGCCTGATCGGCGCGCCGCCCGGCTATGTCGGTTATGAGGAAGGCGGCGCGCTGACCGAAGCGGTTCGCCGCCGCCCCTATCAGGTCGTGCTGTTCGACGAGATCGAGAAGGCGCATCCGGACGTGTTCAACGTGCTGTTGCAGGTGCTCGACGACGGGCGTCTGACCGACGGACAGGGCCGCACGGTCGACTTCAAGAACACGCTCATCATCATGACGTCGAATCTCGGCGCCGAATTCCTGGTCATGCAGCAGGAGGGCGAAGACTCGACCGCCGTGCATGACGAGGTGATGCAGGTCGTGCGCGCGCACTTCCGGCCGGAGTTCTTAAACCGCGTCGACGAGATCATCCTGTTTCACCGCCTGCGGCGCGAAGACATGGGCGCGATCGTCGACATCCAGATCAAGCGCCTGCAGAAGCTGTTGGAGGATCGCAAGATCACCCTGCATCTCGACGCCAAGGCGCGCGAGTGGCTGGCGGCGAAGGGCTACGATCCCGCCTATGGCGCACGGCCCTTGAAGCGCGTGATGCAAAAAGAACTGCAGGACGCGCTCGCGGAACGGCTGCTCGCCGGCGAGATCGTCGACGGCGCGACGGTGGCAATTTCCGCCGAGGGCGGCGTGCTGACGATCGACGGCAAGCCGACCCATGGGCCGGCGCGGCCGGTGTTGCGAACGGTGGGGAACGCGTAAGGCGCGTTGCGCAGGCGGCGCCGCGCCCTCGCCCAAGTAAAGGTGATATGATGCAAAAGCCCCTCATGCTGAGGAGCCTGCGCAGCAGGCGTCTCGAAGCACGAGGGGCGGAGCACCCGCGCCCCCAACCTCGTCACAGCTTCCGCAGCGCCACTTCCTCGATCTTGTGATCCGCGCCCTTGGTTAGGATCAGGCTCGCGCGTGGGCGCGTGGGGGCGATATTCTGGCGCAGGTTTTCGAGATTGATGCGCGTCCAGATGTCTTTTGCGACGCGCACCGTCTCCTCGTCGGAGAGGTCGGCGTATTTCCCGAAATACGAACGCGGATCGCGGAACGCCGTTTCCCGTAGCCTCAAGAAGCGGTCGACGTACCAGCGTTCGAGCAGTTCCTCGCTCGCGTCGAGGTAAACCGAGAAGTCGAAGAAATCCGAGACGAAGGGAATTTCCTTCGGCTGACGCGAGGTGCGCGCCGCGAGCACATTGACGCCTTCGACGATGAGAATGTCGGGACCGTCGACGCAAGTCGTCTCACCCGGCAGCACGTCATAGACGAGATGCGAATAGACCGGCGCGCAGACATGACGCTGTCCGGCCTTGACCGCGGAGAGGAAGCGCAGCAGCGTCTTGTTGTCGTAGCTCTCCGGAAAGCCTTTCTTCTCCATCAGACCGTCGCGTTCGAGCACGGCGTTGGGCAGCAGAAAGCCGTCCGTGGTGATCAGTTCGACTTTCGGCGTATTGGGCCAGCGCGAGAGCAGCGCGCGCAGGATGCGGGCTGTCGTGGATTTACCCACGGCGACCGAGCCGGCGACGCCGATGATGTAGGGAACCTTGCCGTCCTCGGCGCCGAGGAAGCGCTGCGTCGCCTTGAACAGGCCCTGCGTCGCGGCGACGTAAAGCGCCAGCAGGCGCGATAGCGGCAGATAAATCTCGATGACTTCTTCGAGCGAAATCGGGTCGCCCACGGATTTCAACCGGGTCAGATCGTCGAGCGTCAGAGTCAGCGGGGTGTCGGCGCGAAGCGACGCCCATTCGGCGCGCGAGAAATGGCGGTATGGCGAGATCGCCGCGTCATTTTCGGCGCCGGGTAAGGTCATTGTGCCGCTCCGCGCGAAGCCTTCTCGGCTAGTCCCGATTGCGCCGTGCGGCGGCCGAGTTCGGCGAGCACCTCGCTGAGCGCCACGTCGCGCGCTTCGAGCAAGACCAGCAAATGGTAGAGAACATCCGCCGCTTCGCTGGTCAGCGATTTGTTGTCGCCCTCCATTGCGGCGATGACCGCTTCGAACGCCTCCTCGCCGAACTTCTTCGAGATACGCGGCACGCCGGCGTCGAACAGGCTCTTGGTGTAAGAGGTCGAGGCGTCGTCCGCTCGACGCGACTTGATGAGCGCAGCGAGATCGTCGAGGGTGAAGGTCATCACAATCTCCCGAGATCGCACGTCACGGCCGCGCGCGTCGCGGCCATCCACGGCGGAAGGATCCGGCGAATGGCTAGGCGCGGACGCCCGGGACAGGCCCGGCCATGACGCGCCTGAGTGATGTTGGGAAGGAGCCCCCTCACCCCACCGCCTCCAATCCATCGAGCCGCACCGGCAGCCCCGCCGCCGCCATGTGCCGCTTGGCCTGCGGGATCGTATATTCGCCGAAGTGGAAGATCGACGCCGCGAGCACCGCGGTGGCGTGGCCGTCCCGAATACCCGCGACCAGATGATCGAGATTGCCGACGCCGCCCGAAGCGATGACGGGAACCGAAACTGCGTCCGCCACCGCGCGCGTCAAGGCGATGTCGAAACCGATCTTGGCGCCGTCGCGATCCATGGAGGTCAGCAGGATTTCCCCCGCCCCGAGCGCGGTAACCTCGCGCGCGAAATCCACGGCGTCGACGCCGGTCGGACGACGACCGCCATGCGTGAAAATCTCCCATTTGCCGGGGCCGACCTGCTTGGCGTCGATGGCGACGACGATGCATTGCGCGCCGAACTTCTCGGCAGCTTCGCGCACGAACTGCCGGTTGGCGACGGCGGCGGTGTTGATCGAGGCCTTGTCGGCGCCGGCGAGCAGCAGCTTGCGGATGTCGTCGAGCGTGCGCACGCCGCCGCCGACGGTCAAGGGCATGAAACAGGCTTCCGCCGTGCGCTGCACGACGTCGAGGAGAATGCCGCGGTTCTCGTGACTTGCGGTGATGTCGAGGAAACAGAGTTCGTCGGCGCCGGCCGCGTCATAGGCGATCGCGCATTCGACCGGATCGCCGGCGTCGCGCAGATCGACGAAATTGACGCCCTTGACGACGCGGCCTTCCTTCACGTCCAGACAGGGGATGACGCGGGCTTTCAGCATCAGGCCTTCTCAACCTTTCCCCGCGCCTCGCGAATCAGCGCCAGCGCCGCCTTCGGATCGAGCCGGCCGTCATAGAGCGCGCGGCCGGTGATGGCGCCGGCGAGCCTGGCGCAATCGGGCTGCAACAGGCGCTCGATATCGGCGAGCGAGGCGAGGCCGCCGGAGGCGATGACCGGAATTGTCAGCGCATGGGCGAGCGCCAGCGTCTGTTCGATGTTGAGGCCCGTGAGAACGCCGTCTCGCGCGATGTCCGTATAGATGATGGCGGAGACGCCGGCGTCCTCGAAGCTCTTGCCGAGATCGAGCGCCGACATGCGCGTCGTGCGCGCCCAGCCCTCGACGGCGACCATGCCGTCCTTGGCGTCGATGCCGACTGCGACGCGGCCGGGATAAACCCGCGCTGCCTCGCGCACGAAGGACGGATCTTTCACCGCCGCCGTGCCGATGATGACGCGCGTCACGCCCTTGTCCAGCCAGCCGGAGAGCGTGCGCATGTCGCGAATGCCGCCGCCGAGCTGCACCGGAATGGTCAGCGTCGAAAGGATGGCCTCGACGGCCGCGGCGTTGCGCGGCGCGCCGGCGAAGGCGCCGTCGAGGTCGACGACATGGAGATATTCGAACCCCTGCGCTTCAAAGGCGCGCGCCTGCTCCGCCGGATCGTCGTTGAAGACCGTGGCGCGATCCATGTCGCCCTGCGCGAGGCGGACGCACTGGCCTTCCTTCAGATCGATTGCCGGAAACAGAATCACGGGCGCCACCTCAGGAAATTGGCGATGAGCGCGAGGCCGAGCCTCTGGCTCTTCTCGGGATGGAACTGAACGCCGACCAGATTGTCGCGCGCGACGGCGGCGGTGAGCGGGGCGCCGTAATCCGTCGTCGCCAGCACATGACGGGGGTCCGCCGGCGTCAGGTGATAGGAATGCACGAAATAGGCGTGAAGCCCCCTCTCGCCCGTCGCTATGCCGGAAAAGACCGGATGGTTACGAGAGAGCGTCAGCGTATTCCAGCCCATGTGCGGGATTTTGAGGGACGGGTCGCCCGGCTCGATGGCGACCACGTCGCCGCCGACCCAGTCGAGGCCGGGCGTCTCGCCATGTTCGAGGCCGCGCGCCGCCATGAGCTGCATGCCGACGCAAATCCCCAGGAAAGGCCGGCCGCGCTCGATCACGGCCTCCTGAAGCGCCTCATAGAGGCCCGGCAGCGCGAGCAGTCCGCGCCGGCAATCGGCGAAGGCGCCGACGCCCGGCAAGACGATGCGCGCGGCGCGGCGCACGGCCTCGGGGTCGTTCGTCACGGCGATCTCGCCCGTCTCCCCGGACTCGCGCGCCGCGCGCTCGAACGCCTTCTGCGCCGAGTGCAGATTGCCGGAACCGTAGTCGATGATCGCCGTCGTCAATTAACTTTCTCCACGGCGGGGGGCGTCGTTTCGTTGCGCGCCTGCAGGCGGCCGAAATAGACCGCCTCGGCGTCGTCTTCATTGTCGCCGATCACGACATCGCTCTCGACATAGCCGCGCCGCTGCAAGGACCATGCGAGGATGCGGACGCCCTCGAAGCCGAGGAAGAGCGAGACGGCGAAGCCCGCGAGACTCATGGCGTCGGCCGGGATTTTAAAGAGCGCCCCCGCCCCGGCGACGGCCGCGAGCAGCAGCGCCCACAGGACAGCCGGCAGCCAGGCGCGCTTCCACGCGAACCAGAGCGGCCCGAAGACGAAAGCGGCGGTCGAAAAGCCGTCGCGCAGAAAGATGATCTTTTCCGCCGCGGGCTCTCGGCCCGGCGCGGCAGGGGGCACATGAACTGTAAATGACGTCATCGGCCCTCCCTCCTCCTTGCAAGGCCCTTCTCGCGCGCCGCCCTTCAGGCGGTGAGCGTGCCCTTGGTGGAGGGCGCCTCGCCTTGCGCCCGGCGGGGGTCGAGCGACACGGCCTTGCCAAAGGCGCGGGCGAAACCCTTGAACGCGCTTTCGGCGATATGATGGCTGTTGACGCCCTTGAGGCGATCAATGTGCAGCCCGATGCGCGCCTGCACGGCGAAAGCCTGAAAAAACTCCCGCATCAACTCGGTGTCGAAAGCGCCGATGCGTTCCGCCGGGAACGTCACGTCATAGACCAGAAACGGCCGCCCGGACACATCCACCACGACGCGGGTCAGCGCCTCGTCGAGCGGCACGTGAGCGTCGCCATAGCGAGCGATTCCCTTCCGGTCGCCGAGCGCGCGATCCACCGCCTGGCCCAGGGCCAGGCCGACGTCCTCGACGGTATGGTGCCCGTCGATATGGAGATCGCCCTTGGCCAGCACCGTCAGATCGAGGGGCGCGTGGCGCGCAATCTGGTCGAGCATATGGTCGAAAAAGCCGATTCCCGTCGAAATGTCAGACTTTCCCGCGCCATCGAGATCGACGGCGACGGTGATCGTCGTTTCCTTGGTTTTGCGCTCGATCGTGGCGCTGCGCATCGAGAAAAGGCCTTCCGGAAAGACGCAGCCGGAAATCCCCGGCCGCGAGCGGCCAGCTTGTAGCAATTTCGTCGCCCGTTCGCCACCGATTCCGCCCGGCTGGCGGATTGGCGCGCGCGAGCTTAATCTTGACGCCTGCTGCGATCGTCGCAACCGGATTTTGGAGGGCTTTCCATGAGACCAGCGCCACTCGCCCTGCCGCTGCTGTTTGTCGCGTTCTGCGCCGTGCGGGCGGCCACGCCGGAGGAAGAGTATATTTCAGCGCGCGACGACGCCATCGCGAAAGTGAAGAAGTTCGAGGCGAAGAACCCGTCCGCCGACCCTGGCAAGATCGAGAACAAAGCGCTCGCCGAGCTCAACGGGCGGCTCCAGGCGATGATCGGCCCGCTCTCGGCAAAGCCGTACCCCGCAACCGGAAAGATCGCGCTCGAGACCCTCTCCGAAAACAACGTCGGCTTCGGCGCGCTCGACGCGTTGCGCTTCGCCGAGGACGGCGGCGGCGCGCAGGCGGCCGACGGTCCGCAGGTCTATGTCACGACCGACGGCCTTTTTTCCCACTGGGTGAGCAAACCCCAGGAATGGTGGACGAAAACCCGGAAAACGCCGCCCGGCTTCGAGGAGGCGCTCGCCAACCCGGAATTCTACACCTTCGCCCTGGGGCTGGACGCCGCGCTCGATAAGACGATCAACCTGCCGATCAAGAAACCGGCGGGCGTAACCTACGCCTATGCGGCGCTCGGCGGCTGGGCGCAGGATGTCGGCCCCCACCCCGAGCAGGACATCATCGTGGCGCTGCGCCGGGACGGAAAGGTCTATATCGCACGGGAGGCGGCGAAGAAATTCTCGCCGATTCCCGCTTGCGAGGCGATCTGGACCGCAGCGGAGCGCAAGGTGGAGGCGGCCGTCGAGGAGTCAGCCAAGGCCAGCGCCGCCAAGAGCGCGCAGATCGCGAAGGAGACCGAAGCCGTTCAGCAAAAGGCTGATAAGGATTACCACGCCTGTTACGCCGAACGGACGCCGAAGGCGGCCTTTTTCCCAGCGCTGGCGAATGAGGCGCAGGCGATCGCGGATCGGTTCGCCGGACAGTAAAGCGACTGTCGGGGCGGCGATCGGCAGCGCCCCAGCCTGTCGCCTCAACTCCCTCCCCATGGAGGAAGCGGCTCGCGGCCCCGCCCTTGCTCGAACCGCGCAAAGTTCCTACATGCGCCTAACCTGTTGCGCGGGAAGGCTTGGAATGGAAAGCGAACGAGAGAAGTCGCCGCAAATGCATGCGACCACAATCATATTGGTGAAGAAAAGGGGCGAGACCGTCATCGCCGGCGACGGGCAGGTGAGCCTCGGCCAGACAATCATGAAAGGCAATGCGCGAAAGGTGCGACGCCTCGGCAAGGGCGACGTGATCTCGGGTTTCGCCGGCGCGACGGCCGACGCCTTCACCCTGTTCGAGCGACTCGAGACGAAGCTCGAACAATACCCCGGCCAATTGATGCGCGCCTGCGTCGAGCTCGCCAAGGACTGGCGCATGGACCGCTATCTGCGCCGCCTCGAGGCCATGATGCTCGTCGCGGATAAAAACGTCGGCTTGGTGCTGACGGGGTCGGGCGACGTGCTCGAGCCGGAAGCGACTGACGGCGGCGCCGTCGCGGCCATCGGGTCGGGCGGCAATTATGCGCTGGCCGCCGGCCGCGCGCTCATCGACACCGAAGCCGACGCCGAAACGATTGCGCGACGCGCGATGAACATCGCCGCGGACATCTGTGTCTACACCAACCACAACATCGTGGTGGAGAAAATCTAATGGCTGATTTCTCGCCGCGCGAGATCGTCTCGGAACTGGACCGCTATATCGTGGGCCAGAACGACGCCAAGCGCGCCGTCGCCATCGCCCTGCGAAACCGCTGGCGCCGTCTGCAATTGCAAGGGCAGATGCGCGAAGAGGTGATGCCCAAGAACATCCTCATGATCGGTCCGACGGGCTGCGGCAAGACCGAGATCGCGCGGCGCCTCGCCCGCCTCGCCAACGCCCCTTTTCTCAAGGTCGAGGCGACGAAATTTACCGAGGTCGGCTATGTCGGCCGCGACGTTGAGCAGATCGTCCGCGATCTGATGGAGGTCGCGATCGTCATGGTGAAGGAGCGCCGCCGCAAGGAAGTCGAGGCGCGCGCCGAAAAGGCCGCCGAAGAACGCGTGCTCGACGCCCTCGTCGGCCCCGCCGCCTCGCCCGCGACGCGCGAGACCTTCCGCAAGCGGCTGCGCGACGGCGAACTCGACGACAAGGAAGTCGAAGTCGAACTGCAGCAGACGGGCGGCGGCATGCCAATGTTCGAATTGCCCAACATGCCGGGGGGCGGAAGCGTCTCGGCCTTCTCGCTCGGCGATCTCTTCGGCAAGGCGATGCAGCGCGGCAAATCCCGCAAGCTCAGCGTGAAGGAGGCGCGCGGCCCGCTGCTCGCGGAGGAAAGCGACAAGCTCATCGATCAGGAGGCGAGCGTTCGCGAAGCGATTCACGAGGTCGAAAACAACGGCATCGTGTTCATCGACGAGATGGACAAGATCTGCGCCCGCGAAGGCCGCAGCGGCGCTGACGTATCGCGCGAGGGCGTGCAGCGCGACCTCTTGCCTCTCATCGAGGGCACGACGGTCGCCACCAAGCACGGGTCGGTGAAGACGGACCATGTGCTGTTCATCGCCTCGGGCGCCTTCCATGTCGCCAAGCCTTCCGATCTGCTCCCGGAACTTCAGGGCCGCCTGCCGATCCGCGTCGAGCTCGCCTCGCTCAATGAAGAGGATTTCCGGCGCATTCTCACCGAGACCGAAGCCTGTTTGACCAAGCAATATGTGGCGCTCTTGGGCACGGAAGGCGTGACGCTGGAATTTGCGCCGACGGCCATCGACGCCATCGCCAAGGTGGCCGTCGCGGTGAACACGTCGGTTGAGAACATCGGCGCCCGCCGGCTGCAAACGGTCATGGAGCGCGTGCTCGACGACATCAGCTTCTCGGCCTCGGACCGCGCCGGCGACAAGATTGTGATCGACGGCGACTATGTCGAAAAGCACATCGGCGATCTGGCGAAGAACCGCGATTTGAGCCGGTTTATTCTCTGATCGCAGCCTCGCCCTCTCCCTGAACCGGGAGAGGGCCTCCACACTGCACTTGCGCCCGCGCCCGCGCATTGTCATAAGTCCGGCCAAAGTCCTTCAACCTTTGGCGTGACCATGTCGACCTTCCCCCAGCGCGTCTTCTCGGGCGTGCAGTCCACCGGCAATCTGCACCTCGGCAACTATCTTGGCGCGATCGTCAAATTCGTCGAGCTGCAGAAAAGCTTCGACTGCCTCTATTGCGTCGTCGACCTGCACGCCATCACCGTCCCGCAGGACCCGATCGAACTGCGCAACAACACGCGCGAGATCGCGGCGGCCTTCATCGCCTGCGGCATCGATCCCAAGAAGAACATCGTCTTCAATCAGAGCCAGGTGCCGGAGCACGCGGAGCTCGCATGGGTCTTGAATTGCGTCGCCCGCATTGGCTGGCTCAATCGCATGACCCAGTTCAAGGACAAGGCCGGCAAGGATCGCGAGAACGCCTCCGTCGGCCTGCTCGACTATCCCGTGCTCATGGCGGCCGACATTCTCATCTATCGCGCCACGCATGTGCCGGTCGGCGACGATCAGAAGCAGCATCTGGAGCTGGCGCGCGACATCGCGCAAAAGTTCAACAATGATTTCGGGTCGTCGATCGAGCGCAACGGGTTCGGGGGCGCTTTCTTCCCGCTGCCGGAGCCGCTGATTTCCGGCCCCGCGACCCGTGTGATGAGCCTGCGCGACGGCACGAAGAAAATGTCGAAATCCGACGCGTCGGATTATTCGCGCATCAATCTTTCGGACGACGCCGACCAGATCGCGCAGAAGGTGAAGAAAGCCAAGACGGACCCCGAGCCGTTGCCGTCGGAAGAAAAAGGCCTCGAAGGGCGCCCCGAGGCGGACAATCTCGTCGGGATCTTCGCCGCGCTCTCCGGACGCGCCAAGCCGGATGTGCTGAGCGAATTCGGCGGCGCCAATTTCTCGACGTTCAAGAGCGCGCTCGTCGATCTCGCCGTCGCCAAGCTCTCGCCGATCACGGCGCAGATGCGCCGTATTCGCGAGGATGAAAGCTATATCGACACGGTGCTGCGCGACGGCTCGGAACGCGCCCGCGCCATCGCCCGCGAGAATATGAACGCGGTGAAGGATATCGTGGGGTTTTTGAGGTAAAAGCCTTACCTTCCGTTCTGCCGGTCGTTTGCGATTACACCCCGACATGAATGAGATCCACGCCCCAAGAGGCGTGGATCAAACGTTTGCAATGGGGATGATCTTTTCAGGCCACAAGGCCCTCCGGCCTCCGTCCGCCCGTCGCCCAGTCCAATAGCTCCACCGTATGGACGACCGGGATCGAAGTCCCGACTCGAATCTGCGCCATGCAGCCGAGGTTGCCCGCCGCGATCGCGTGGGGCTGCACGCTCTCGATATTGGCGACCTTTCGCGCCCGAAGCGCGTCGGCGAGCTCCGGCTGCAAAAGATTGTAAGTCCCCGCCGAGCCGCAGCAGATGTGGCCCTCCGGAACGGCACGAACCTCGAAGCCCACGCGCGCCAGAGCCGCCACGGGCTCTCGGGTGATCTTTTGGCCGTGCTGGAGTGAGCAGGCGGCGTGATAGGCAACGCGCAGAGGCGGCGCGGCGCCTGTCGGGGCCAACGGCAATTTGTCGGCGAGCTCGCTCACGTCACAGGCGATCGCCGAGACGCGCGCGGCCTTCTGCGCCAGCGCCGCGTCGTTACGGAACATGAAGCCATAATCCTTCACGCTGGTCCCGCAGCCCGAGGTATTGATGACGATATGGTCGAGCCCGCCGCTCTCGATCTCACGCGTCCAGGCCTCGATGTTGCGGCGCGCCAATGCATGCGACTGGGCGGCCTTGCCGAGATGATGCGGGAGCGCGCCGCAGCAACCTGCACCCTGCGCGACGACCACCTCGACGCCATGGCGGGTGAGCAGGCGCACCGTGGCTTCATTGATGCGGGTGTCGAGAACCGTCTGCACGCAGCCGTTCAGCAGCGCGACGCGCATCCGCTGGCGGCCCGATGCGGGAAAGACCTGCGGCCGGTCCACCTCCGAGGGCGCCGGCGCCTGATCGGGCGCGAGCGTCAGCAGCGGACGCAGAGACGCCCGCAAATGGCCCGCCAGCGGCTTCATCCGCGCCGCGGCGCGCAGCGCCAGGCGGAACAAAGCGGGCCGCGTGAGCACGAAGGCGAGCAGCGCGCGCAGCGCACGGTCTGCGAAGGGGCGGCGATACGTCTTCTCGATATGGGCGCGCGCATGATCGACGAGATGCATGTAATGCACGCTCGACGGACAGGTCGTCATGCAGGAAAGGCAGGAGAGACAGCGGTCGACGTGCCGCGCGGTGCGCGCATCCGCGGCGCGATCGTTCTCCAGCATCTCCTTGATGAGATAGATGCGCCCGCGCGGGGAATCGAGTTCGTCGCCGGTGAGCAGAAAGGTCGGGCAGGTCGCGTTGCAAAATCCGCAATGCACGCAGGCGCGCAGGATTTTTTCGCAGGACGCCGTGTCTGGATCGGCGAGCGCGGTGAGCGAGAAATGCGTCTGCATCTCAATACTCCGCCCGCATGCGGCCCCGCTCCAGAACATGCGCCGGATCGAAGCTCTCCTTCACCCGACGCGTCAGCGCGGCGAGCGGCGAGGGCTGGGGATGGAAGACGTCGACCTTGGCGCGCGTCTCGTCGGCGGCGCGGATCAGCGTCGCATGGCCGCCATAGCTGTCGACGGCGGCGCGCACGGCGGCGGCATGCGCGTCCGGCGCCGGCTCGAGGCAGAGCCAGACGAGCCCGCCGCACCAATCGTAGAAATAAGCAAGGATCGGCGCGCCGGCTTTGCGCAGCGCCTCCACCGCCTTGCCCCCGTCGGTCGGCGCCAGCGACAGACGCCAGACCTGGCCCGAGTGGCCCGCGATTGGCGTGGCGTCGCGCAACGAGGCCCAGAGCGCCGCCGAATCTTCCTGCGTAAGCGTCTCGAACTCAGCGCCGCTGTCGGCAAGCTCGGTGATGAGCGCGTCGCGCCGGGTCGCCACCGAAACCTCCGGTCCTTCCAGTCGCAGCGCCGCGACATTGCCATCGTAACCAAGCGGTTCGGCGCCGGCCGGCAGCATGGCGAAAGCCGACGCCTCGTGCGGCGTCCCCGAAGCGCGGCGCAGTTGCGCGAGGCTTTGCGCCTCATCGAGGCCGATGACGAGCAGCGTCTGCTCCGTCTCCGCCTTGGGCAAGACTTTCAGCGTCACTTCCGTGAGCAGCGCAAGGGTTCCATATGAGCCGCAAATGAGCTTCGAGAGATCGTAGCCCGTGACGTTCTTCATGACGCGGCCGCCGGATTTCACCTTCTCGCCGCGCCCGGTGACACATTGGAAACCGAGAAGATGGTCGCGCGCCCCGCCGGCCTTGATGCGGCGTGGCCCTGAAGCGTTGACGGCGATCACGCCGCCGATCGTGGCGCTGCGCGTCGCGCCGCCGAAGAGCGGCGCATAGTCCATCGGCTCGAAGGCGAACTGCTGGCGATGCGCGTCGAGCAACGCCTCGATCTCGCGCAGCGGCGTGCCGGCGCCGGCCGAGAGCACCAGCTCCTCGGGCTCATAGAGGGTCACGCCGGCGAGGGCGCGCGTCGACAATTCGCGCGACGCCGGCGCGTGTCGGCCAAGACGCTTTTTCGATCCCGCGCCGACGATGGCGAGCGGCTGATTGCGCGCAGCGGCGCCGCGCAGCGCCTCGATGGCGTCGGCGGCGTCACGAACGTCCAGCGAGTCGAACGTCGCGTCCATCCTTTAAAACCTCGGCAGGTCGGGGAATGGCGCCTTGCCGCCCGAAACATGCATCATGCCGAATTCGGCGCAGCGATGCAGGGTCGGAAACACCTTGCCGGGGTTCAAGCGGTTCATCGGATCGAAGGCGCATTTCACCCGCATCTGCTGCTCGAGATCAGTTTCAGTAAACATCTCGCCCATCAGATCGCGCTTTTCGACGCCGACGCCATGCTCGCCGGTAAGCACGCCGCCGACGGCGACGCACAGGCGCAGAATGTCGAAGCCGACTTTTTCGGCGCGTTCGACGTCGCCTTCGATGGCGGCGTCGTAAAGGATCAGCGGATGCAGATTGCCGTCGCCGGCGTGAAAGACATTGGCGACCTGAAGGCCCTGCGCCTTTGCGATCTCGTCCATGCCCGCGAGCACCTCGGGCAGGCGCGCGCGCGGAATCGTGCCGTCCATGCACAGATAATCGGGCTTGATGCAGGAGACCGCGGGGAAGGCGTTCTTGCGGCCGGCCCAGAATTGCAGGCGTTCCGCCTCGCTGATCGAAATCTTCGTCGTGGTCGCGCCCTCGTCGCGCGCGATCCCCTCGACGACGCGAACGAGATGATCGACTTCCGCCTGCGTGCCGTCCAGCTCGACGATGACCAGCGCCTCGGCGTCGAGCGGGTAGCCGCAGGGCTGGAAGCGCTCGACCGCGTGAATGGTCGCCTTGTCCATCATCTCCATGCCGCCGGGTATGACGCCGCCCGCAATGACCGCCCCGACGAAGCGCGCGCCGGCGGCGACGCTCGGAAAACCGACGAGAAGACAGCGCGCGACCGCGGGCTTTTGCAGAATGCGGACGGTGACTTCAGTCACTACGCCCAAGAGCCCTTCAGAGCCGGTCATGAGGCCCAGCAGGTCGTAAGCCTCGCTGTCGAGATGCTTGCCGCCGAGCCGCAGGATCTCGCCGCCCATCAGCACGACTTCGAGGCCCAGAATATTATTGGTCGTCAGCCCGTATTTGAGACAATGCACGCCGCCGGCGTTTTCGGCGACATTGCCGCCGATGGAACAGGCGATCTGCGAGGAGGGATCGGGCGCGTAATAGAAGCCCCTGCCCTCTACGGCCCGCGTGATCGCCAGATTTTGGACGCCGGGCTGCACGCGCGCGCAGCGGTTTTCGTAGTCGATCTCGAGAACGCGGTTGAACTTCGACATGCCAAGCAGAATGCCGTCTTCGAGCGGCATGGAGCCGCCCGAAAGCGACGTTCCGGCGCCGCGCGGCACGATCTTGACGTTCATTTCCGCCGCCAGCGCCATGATCGCGCTCACCTGAGCCACGGTCTCCGGCAGCGCCACGACGAGCGGCAGCGCCCGATACATGGTGAAGCCGTCGCATTCATAGGCGCGGCGCGCCGTCTCGTCGACGATGAGACCGGGCTCCGGGAGAATGGCGCGCAGCCGCTGGATCAATAGCTCGCGGCGGGCCAGAATCTCGGGCTCCGGCGCGGGCATGATGAGCGTCATGGCGAGCGCCTCCTTGCGCCGTTGTTGAAGGCGGCGCGCCATTGCGCCCGTCGCCTCGTCATGGGATTTCCCTAAGGATTTTGCCCGGCTTTGGGAAGTCCCAAGCCCGGCGGAACGGCCTGTGACGACAAAAGAGGAGCGCCCATGAAAATGAAATTCGCCCTGACCCTCGCCGACGCCAAGCGCGTCGCGGCCGCCGCCGCGGAAGAAGCCCGCCGCAACGATTGGGCCGTGGTGATCGCCATCGTCGACGACGCCGGCCTGCTCGTCTACCTCGAGCGTCTCGACGACGTGCAGCCGGCCTCCTGCGACATCGCACAAGCGAAGGCCCGGGCCGCGGCGCTGTTTCGCCGCCCGACCAAGGCTCTCGAGGAAACTGTGGCCGGCGGCCGCGTGGCGCTCCTCAGCCTGCCGCACATCACCCCGGTCGAAGGCGGGCTGCCGCTCATGCATGAAGGGCAGGTCGTCGGGGCCATCGGCGTCTCCGGCGTGCAATCCTTCGAGGACGGCGCCGTCGCCAAGGCTGGGGCGGAGGCGCTCGGGGCGGAGGGTTGAGAACCCCTAAACCTCCCCGCCCCCGAGCGCGCGCCGGGCTCGGCCCACAGCCTCGGGCGGCAGGGATTTTTCCGCGACGAAGTCCATCAGCAGGGTTTCGTCGCCGGCGAGATGATCGAGGACGGCGAGCTGGAAGCCGCGATCGCCGAGAAGCCCGGCGACATCGCCCGCATCGAGCCCGGTGAGGGCGAGGAAGCGGGCAACCCGATCCTCGTCCCCGGCGAGATAAGCCAAAGCCAGCAGCGCCAATTCGGCGGCCGCCGGGCCTTCGCCCTCGGGGTTGCGGCGACCGGGTGACATGAAACCGGCTTTCATTAAGATTCCCGTGCTAATTTACGGATTCAACGGCCTTCTGCGAAGCCTATCCGAGGCGCGGCCGATCGAGAGTCGCCCCATGAAGAAAACCGTCCTCATCGTAGAGGATAACGAACTCAATATGAAGCTCTTCAACGATCTGTTGGAGGCGAACGGATATGCGACGCTGCGCACCAAGAGCGGCGTCGAGGCGGTGGCGCTCGCCCGCGAGCACCGGCCGGACCTCATCCTCATGGACATTCAGCTTCCCGAGGTCAGCGGCCTCGAAGTGACGCGATGGCTGAAAGACGACGAAGAGTTGCGCGACATCCCGATCATCGCCGTCACCGCCTTCGCCATGAAGGGCGACGAAGAGAAGATCCGTCAGGGCGGCTGCGAAGCCTATCTGTCCAAGCCCATCTCTGTCGCGAAGTTTCTGGAGACCGTGAATTCCTTCCTCGCGGAAAAGGCCTAGGAAGCGCAGATGACCGCCCGCGTCCTCATCGTCGATGATCTCCTGCCCAACGTCAAACTGCTCGAAGTCCGCCTGACGGCTGAATATTTTGACGTCGTCTCCGCCACCAACGGCCCGCAGGCCCTTGAGCTCTGCCGCAGCGGCGCCTGCGATATCGTGCTGCTCGACGTCATGATGCCGGGCATGGACGGTTTCGAGGTCTGCACGCGGCTCAAGGCGGACCCTGCCACAATGCATCTCCCCGTCGTGATGGTGACGGCGCTGGATCAGCCGGCCGACCGCGTCCGCGGCCTGCAATGCGGCGCCGACGACTTCCTCACCAAGCCGGTGGATGAACTCGCGCTGATCGCCCGCGTTCGATCGCTGACGCGCCTGAAGATCATGCTCGACGAATTGCGGGCCCGCGCCAGCACCTCGGCCAATCTCGGTCTCGCCTCGCGCGAGCCCAACGACGGCGCGCGCAGCCGCATCCTGCTCGTCGAAGACCGCGCAAGCTCGGCCGACCGAATCACCGCCACGCTGCGCGACTATCATGACGTGGACATCGAGGCGCAGCCCCAGGAGGCGCTGTTCCGGGCGGCGGAAAACACTTACGAACTCGTCGTCGTCAGCCTGAATCTCGCCGATTTCGATTCTTTGCGTCTATGCAGCCAGTTGCGCTCGCTCGAACGCACCCGAGCGATCCCGATCCTGCTGCTCGCCGAGGCCGAAGACCGGCCGCGCATCCTGCGCGGGCTCGACCTTGGCGTCAACGACTACATCGTGCGGCCCATCGACCGCAACGAACTGCTGGCCCGCGTGCGCACGCAGCTGCGTCGCAAGCGCTACGCCGATTCGCTGCGCGAGAACGTCCAGGCGGCGATTGAGCTCGCGGTGGTCGACGCGTTGACCGGGCTCAACAACAGGCGCTTCCTGGAGACGCATCTCGCGCAGGCTCTCGACAAGGCCGCGCACAAGGGCCGGCCGCTGTCGCTGATGATCCTCGACATCGACCATTTCAAGTCGGTGAACGACACCCATGGCCACGACGCCGGCGACGAGGTGCTCAAGGTCTTCGCCCGGCGCATCAAGCGCGTCCTGCGCGGCGCCGATCTCGTCTGCCGGCTGGGCGGCGAGGAATTCGTGGTCGTCATGCCCGATACGCCGCTGGCCATGGCCGAACGGGTGGCCGAGCGCGTGCGCGCGGCCGTTGAAAGCGAGCCCTTCCCCATCGACCCCAAGGGCAGCCGGACGATTGCAATCACGACCTCGATCGGCCTCGCCGAGCGTGGCGCCGACGCCAACGCCGACGCCCTTCTGCGCCGCTCGGACAAGGCGCTCTACGCCTCGAAAACCGCCGGCAGAAACCGCGTGACGGCGGTCGCAGCGTGACGCCCGCGCGGGCGGATGCATAAAATTTCCAGGCGGGCTTGCAGGGCGCGCCCGGCTGAACTATACAGCGCCCGTCGACGCCGCGCGTCGGCCGAAGCCTCCCCCCAAGAGGCCCGTAACAAAGCTGGGGCCATAGCTCAGTTGGGAGAGCGCTTCAATGGCATTGAAGAGGTCGTCGGTTCGATTCCGTCTGGCTCCACCAATCAAAACAACGGGTTAAGCAACCCGTCTCCTCCCTGAAAACCAATCTATCACACCGCTTGTCACAGCAAGCGAGTGAAGGCTATGGCTACGTTCAGGAAGCGGGGAGATAAGTGGCAGGCTCAGGTCAGGCTCAAAGATCAGGCTCCTATCAGCCGATCATTTGACCGCAAGAGCGATGCTGAGGCATGGGCAAAGCGAACCGAAGTCGCATTGCAATGCCAGCCTAAGCGTGAGACTAGCATAGCCAAGCTCACCCTGTTCGACCTGCTAGACAGATACGAGCGGGAGGTAACGCCCAATAAGCGAGGCCACTCAGCCGAACGATATATGCTGAGGACGCTCAAGTCTCATCGGATAGCGTCGCTCGTAATTGATAAGCTGACCCCTGTTCAGGTCGCCGCCTACAGGGACGACAGGCTTGCGAAAGTGAAGGGTTCCTCGGTCAGGCGTGAGTTGGCCATCCTCCAACATTGCCTGCACATTGCAGCCTCCGAGTGGGGCATTGCGTCCCTTCTGAACAAGAACCCTGTCGCAGGAATCGCCAAGCCCTCATCAGGTAGAGCTAGAGACAGGCGTTTGACGGATGAGGACGCTCGCAAGATTGCCGAGGGTCTACAAGCCACTCGAAACCCTTACGTCAAACACGCCATCACGTTCGCCATCGCTACAGGGATGCGCCGTGGGGAGCTTCTCTCGCTCACTTGGGTCAACGTCGATTTGACGAACCGAGTGGCGTTCCTGCCTATGACCAAGAACGGTGAAGCTAGAGCAGTCCCCTTGTCTTCCCTCGCAATCAGCGTCCTTACTGACCTGCGGGGAATGAGGGTTGAGAGAGATACCCCTGCCCACGTCTTCCCGCTGTCTGCGAACGCCCTCAGGCTTGCGTGGGAACGAATGAAGCGTAGAGCGGGAATAGAAGACCTCCGCTTCCACGATCTAAGGCACGAAGCCATAAGTAGGTTCTTCGAGGTTGGTCTATCAGTTCCAGAGGTAAGGCTGATAAGCGGCCATAAAGATGTAAGGATGTTATTCCGATACACTCACCTTAAGGCCGAGGATGTGGCTAAGAAGCTAAGCCAGATGTAATACTTGCACTAACGCCTACCAAGCAGATCGTCAGTATTGCGTATCTCTGTTCAATCTCACCAAGAAACTAAGAAGGTTACTACAAGTGGCGAACGGGTATCTGACTGTTGAAGAATACGTGAAGGCTTATGAACCTCAGTATGCCGATGAGATTGAGATACAGGCTGCTGACCTTGAGCCGTGGATGCAGGAACGGGAGCGGGAGTTAGACCTGTTGCCTGCTTATAACGATGCAGGGCAGAGGGTTTATCAGAAGGGTTTAGTCGCGTGGGCGTTCAGTAGGTAATGACGTGAGGCTGGCAGGGCGTGGTCTTGATCACTCCTTGCTTACTTCAAGCATTGATAAATAAGGAAATCTATCCATGAAGAAGTTCAAAGCCGCCACAGTAGCAGTAGTGATGTTGGCCTCGTTCCCGGCAATGGCAGAACCTGTGTTCGGCACGTCGGAACCACGCGCTCCTACTCCTTACCGTAGCTCTGGCCTCTATGACGATTGCGAGTCGTGTCAGGCTTCGGAGAAGATGGAACGTCAAAGGTTTGACCGGGAGTATGAGCGGTATTACGACTACCAGACCTACGGGCGTAAAATTCAGGAATAAGGTGTATGGCAGGGCGTGGAGTTCTTCCTACGCCCTTGCTAGCCGTTGTTTGATGTTACCTGCGACTTACTCAAGCGATGGTCGGCAAAACCGCATTGATTGCTGCTTTAATCGGCGCATCATTCCGAGCTAGTAAACGGCTCAATAGGTCAGCCAGCTCCTCACGACTTTTGTATCCCAAAACTTGCGCAGCGATACTGAGCAGCCCTTTGTTGTCGTAAAGCAATAGGACTTTTTCGAGTTCCTTCGACTGGATGGCGGTCGAGAGGCGAGCCTTATAATCGTTCGCTAACGCTGCGGGATCAAGTGACTGGACACTCGCCTGGAACTTTTGGCTCAACTCAGCAATGGTCTTTGCGGCCGGAGCGAGTTTCTTGAGTTCGGCATCCAACTTGCGAACTGCGAAACGAACGGAAGCCTTTTCCAAGTCTTTTGTTGCTTCCTCCATCACGGCAATTGTCAGCTTTGCGAGCAAATCCCCTGCTTCCAAGTCTGAAAAATGTAAGGCTAATGCTAGCTCTTTGAAGACGCTTGGCAAAAGCAGCAGATTTTCAACTTCCGCAACGGGCAGAATGAAGACCCCTCGTCCCTTGAGGTAAGCGATTTGATCCTCGCTACGTCCGTCTGCATCGACAATCCCCTGAGCAGATACCCGGTGCAAACTTGGGTTGGTCCGAAAGGAAGTTACTGCGTGCAATACCGCCTCGCATGGGCCGATTGGCTCGACTGTATAATGCGGGAACACGCTCTGATAGATCGTAGTATCCAAGCTGCCCCGCCTTCCTTCAACGAAAAGGATAGGCTGTCTGCTTCCCACCAACTCTGACAAAACCCGTTCGGGCAGGCCGGTGTCATTAGGCAGACTCTCAATCTGCCAGCGAGGCTCCGCAGAGTAAGCGGTAACGAGGAGCTTTGTTGCGGTAGGTCGGCTGACTAGAAAATCCAAATCGTGCGTAATGTATACAAACGAGCAGTCGTTTCGCTCTGCTTCGATGGCGTCCCACAGACGACCAAGGATTGCTTTGTGAATGTGCAGTTCTGGTTCGTCAACAATGATTATTGAACCGGGCGCGATTAGCAAGCACTGTCCCAGCATATAGAAGATTACCC